>NZ_JAMYKY010000005.1:0-344724 GCF_040317695.1 Mesorhizobium sp. M1403
TGGCATCGCCCCCACGGCAGCCTAAAGTCAAAAACACCTATCAGTCGCCTCGCTCTAACCGAGGACAACCTGTTGAGGCTCCACAGCTAAGGCGCACCAATGCAACTTCATGCTTGCCGGTTGGGTATCTGGATCCCGGCTTTAGATATCCAGATTGGCCACCGACAGCGCGTTTTCCTGGATGAATTCGCGTCTTGGCTCGACCTCGTCGCCCATCAGCCGTGAAAACAGTGAGTCGGCGTCTGTCGCGTCATTAACCTTGACCTGTAAGAGCGAGCGCACATTCGGGTCGAGCGTCGTTTCCCAGAGCTGCTCGGCGTTCATTTCGCCAAGGCCCTTGTAACGTTGCATGGTCAGGCCCTTGCGGCCGGTGGCAAAGACGGCATTGAGCAGAGCCAGCGGCCCCGAGATGGTCTCTGAGACATCCTTGCGGCGCAGCACCGGCGGCTCGCCATAGATTTCCGACAGGCGCGGCGCATAGCGGTCGAGCTGACGTGCGTCGGCCGAATTGATCAGTGCCAGATCGAGATGCGCGAACTCCTTGACGCTGCGCACCGTGCGCTCGAAGACATAGCCGCCGATGCCCTCGTTCGAGGTCGACATGCGGCCGGTCCAGCCGCGCTCGGTGTCCTCGGCGATGATGTCAAGACGGCGGGCAACACGTTCGGCCATCGCGTTGGCGCGGCCGAGGTCGCTAAAGATCTCCGGGTTGAGCGCACCGGCGATCGCCGCCTGCTCGACCACGCCTCTGTTATAGCGGGTATGCAATCCGTTGATGAGCTGGCGGACAGCCAAGGCATCGTCGATGGCGCTGCGCAGATCCTGCCCGGCGCGCACCTCGCCCGTGCTGAGCGCAAGCGACGCTTCTTCCAGCCCGGAGCCGATCAGGAATTCCTCGAAGGCGGCTTCGTCCTTGATGTATTGCGAGCTCTTCCCGCGCGTCACCTTATAGAGCGGCGGCTGCGCGATGTAGAGATGACCGCGTTCGATCAGTTCCGGCATCTGCCGGAAGAAGAAGGTCAACAGCAAGGTGCGGATGTGGGCGCCGTCGACATCGGCGTCGGTCATCAGGATGATCTTGTGGTAGCGCAGCTTGTCGGCATTGAACTCGTCCTTGCCGATCGAGGTGCCGAGCGCAGTGATCAGCGTGCCGATCATGTCGGAGCCGAGCATGCGGTCGAAGCGGGCGCGCTCGACATTGAGGATCTTGCCGCGCAGCGGAAGAATGGCCTGGTTCTGGCGCGAACGGCCGCCCTTGGCCGAGCCGCCGGCGCTGTCGCCCTCGACGATGAAGATCTCGGATTTCGCCGGATCGCGCTCCTGGCAATCGGCCAGCTTGCCGGGCAGCGAGGTGACGCCGAGCGAGCTCTTGCGGGTGATGTCGCGTGCCTTGCGCGCGGCTTCACGCGCGGCAGCGGCCTGGATGACCTTCTCGATGACCGCCTTGCCCTCGGTCGGGTGCTCCTCGAGCCAGGTGCCGAGCGCCTCGTTGACGAGCCCTTCGACCACCGGGCGAACCTCGGACGACACCAGCTTGTCCTTGGTCTGCGAGGAGAATTTCGGGTCGGGAACCTTGACCGACAGCACCGCGGTCAGGCCTTCGCGGCAATCGTCGCCGATCAGCGCCACTTTTTCCTTCTTGGTCAGGCCCGAGGAGTCGCCATAGCCGGTTATCTGGCGTGTCAGCGCACCCCGGAAACCGGCGAGATGCGTGCCGCCGTCACGTTGCGGGATGTTGTTGGTGAAGGCCAGCACGTTCTCGTGGTAGCTGTCGTTCCACCACATGGCGACTTCGACGGTGATGCCGTCGCGCTCGGCGCGGATCGAAATCGGCTTGTCGAGCAACGGCTTCTTCGTTCGGTCGAGATATCGGACGAACTCTTCCAGCCCGCCATCATAGTGCAGTTCATGGCGCACGATGTCGGCATGGCGGGCATCGGTCAAAACGATGCGCACGCCGGAGTTCAGGAAGGCGAGCTCGCGCAGCCGGTGCTCCAGCGTACCATAGTCGAACTCGACCATGGTGAAGGTCTCGGACGACGGCAAGAACGTGATTTCGCTGCCGCTGCGCCCTTCATAGGTGCCGGGGACCTTGTCTTGTTCATAACTGCCGGTGATGCGCAGCGGCGCGTCGGCATCGCCATGCGTGAAGCTCATCTCGTAGATCTGGCCGTTGCGGCGGATCTTCAGTTTCAGCCAGGCCGACAGTGCGTTGACGACCGACACGCCGACGCCGTGCAGGCCGCCCGACACCTTGTAGGAGTTCTGGTCGAACTTGCCGCCGGCATGCAGCTGCGTCATGATCACTTCGGCCGCCGAAATGCCTTCGCCGGTGTGGATATCGGTCGGAATGCCGCGGCCATTGTCGATGACCGTCACCGAGCCGTCCGGATTGAGCGTCACCGTCACCAGGTCGGCATGGCCCGCCAGTGCTTCGTCGATGGCGTTGTCGACCACCTCATAAACCATGTGGTGCAGGCCCGAGCCGTCGTCGGTGTCGCCGATATACATGCCCGGCCGCTTGCGAACGGCGTCCAAGCCCTTCAAAACCTTGATGGAATCGGCGCCGTATTCGGCTTCAACGCCGTTGGCGATGTCGGTCTGGTCGCTCATGAAAACCTGTCTGATTGGTGCCGTGTGCAGAGCGCGAAAAATCGGCGTCGAATCGCGCATTCCTAATGTCGTAGATATAGGCGCAAAAGGCGGTTTTTCCAAGGTTTGCAGGCATTTCCGAACGGAATGACCGTCGCGTGAACCCGCTACCGGCGCCTGGCTTCGATCCTGGCCAGCCGCTCACGCAAAAACTTGATCATGAACTTGTATCGCGGCGCCAGCCGACCGGTCCGGTCGAGCTCCAGCGTCATGTCGAGTGCCTTGGAAAGGACGGCTTTCGGGTCCTTTGCGACTTGGGCGTAGTCGATATAGGCAACCACCAGGTCGCGCTGCCAGGTGGCGTTGTCCGGATCTGACTGGGCAAGTTTCTCGCGAATGGCAAGGCTGTCCTGAAGGGCTTGCCGGGCTCCCCTGACGTCGCGCTGCCTGAGGCGGAGCGTGGCGACTTCGGACAGCGTTATCGACAAGTCCCGCTGCCAGTCGGAATTGGCGGAATCGAGCTTCGCCAGCCTCTCCGCAATCGCGTAGCTGTCCAGATAGGCTTTCAGTGCGCCTTTGTGGTCGCCCTGTATCGCCAGGACGCCGGCGACCTTCTCGAGGCACACGGACAGGTCGCGCTGCCAATCGGTGTTGTTCGGGTCGCCGGCGGCGAGCGCGCTGGCTTGCGAGAGTGCCTGACGATAAGCCGAAAGTGCCGCCGGCCAATTCTGCTGGTCGCTCAGCGCGTTGCCGACCTTGGCGTTGCCGACGGACAGGTCGCGTTTCAGCTCGGTGTCGTCCGGATCGCGTTTCGCCAGTTGCTTGACGATCGCCAGGCCTTCCTTGTAGGCCGTCAGCGCCCCAGCGGCGTCGCCGCGTTCGCGCAGCAGGTCGCCTATCGTATCGTGGCTGACCGAGACGTCACGCTGCCGATCGGCGTCTCCCGGTCTGTCCGCCGCCAGCGCCAGCCGCACCTTCAGGCTCTCTTGATAGGCCGCCTGTGCGTTGTCCAGTTGACCTGCGACATGGGCAAGGTGGCCGATCTCATCATAGGTGATGGTCAGGTCGCGCTGCAGTTCGGCACGGTCGGGCTCTCCGGCAGCGAGCTGTTTCTTGATCGACAGGCTTTCCTGATAGACCTGTGCGGCGCCGGCCAGATCACCTTGCGTCGCCAGCACGTTACCGATCTTGTCGTCGGTCATGGCGAGGTCGCCGAACCACTCCAGATTGTCCGGCTCTGCCTCGGTCAGGTCCTGCAGAATGGTCTTGGCCGTTTCATAGTTTTGCAGCGCTGCCGGCAGATTGCCTTGCGCCATCCGCACGTTGCCGAGCTTGACGTGGCTGACGGCGAAGTCGCGCTTCACGTTGGGATCGGTTTCGTGGCGCGACCGCCGCTCGAGATCGGCTTGCAGCGCCTCGAAGGCGCGGCCAGCAGCATCGATGTTGCCGACCGTGGTATAGAGCTTGCCGAGCTCGTCCAGCGTGCGGATCAAGCGGTCGGCGTCGTCGAGCGACAGCACCACCTGTCCGGCTTCGCCATAAAGCGTGAGCACGGATTCATAATCCTTGATGGCTGTGGCGTAGTCGAGGTCGGCGCGCGCTGCCCCGCCGGACAAATAGCGCGTCGCGGCTTCGGAAAGCGTGCGACTGACGAAATTGGCCTTCAGCGCGTTGCGCGAGATATTGTCGATCTCGGCTGCTTCGGCAAGCTTTTTCCGCGCGGCATCGAACGCTCCCAGCGAAAGCTGCTCTTCCGCCTGCCGGCGCAACGCTGCCACTCTGAGATCGTCGGAGGAAAGCGTCTGCATTTCGCTCCGCACCTTGACGAAGGCGTCGGCTGCCTCACGCAGCCTGGCGTTCAGACTGTCCGCGGAGAGGCGGCCGGCATCGGAACTGATCAACGCGCCATAGAGCGGTGCCAGCGGCATGTCGGCGTCGCTGGCGATCTTTTCCACCTCGCCACGCATCGCGGGCGTCACCTCGGCCATGGCCAGCAACAAGCGTTCGCGCTCCGGCAGTTTCTCCTTGGCTGTCGTGGCAAAGAACAACTGCGGCAGGCCGCTCTCGACATAGGGCAATTGCCTGCCGCGCGAGAGATCGTAGACCTCCTGCTGCACGAGCGTCAGCACGGAGCGGATCTCAAGACCCTCGGTGCCGAGGTATTTCGTCAGCGCCGCGGTGAACGGCGAATTCTGGCCGGTCCCATCCGAGGCGGTCTCGCCGGGCGCCGCCGAGAAGGCAAACAGGATGTTTTCTGCCCGCCCGATGCGGCCAAGACCCGGCCGGACCTTGTCGCTGACCTCTTTTACCAGCGCCGTTGCGCCGCGGCCTTCGCCGCCCGTGGCAGCAAACGGATCGCTGCGGCAGGCATCGAGCACGATCAGTCCGACCTTGCTGGTGGCGGCGACGGCCGCGCGGATCTCCTCCAGCGGCAGGCTGGTCCCTTCCAGCGTAGCGAGCGACGACGCGTCTGCATCCACCGGCAGGAGCCGATTCTCGCCGGCGATCTCGACGCCGTGGCCGGAGAAGAACACCAGTGCCACGTCGGCGCCTTTAGCATCCTCGCGGAAATCGTCGAGCGCCCGGCGCATGCGCCGCAGGTCGCGGTTGGTTTCGAGGAAGACCTCGAAACCGAGCTTCCTCAGCACCGTTTCCATGACCTCGCCGTCATTGACGGGATTGGCGAGCGGCCGGATCAGCCGGTAGTCGTTCTCGGCGATGACCAGCGCAACGCGCCGCTCCGCCATGGCACCGGAGGCCATCGAGAGGATCAGCAGCAAAGCAAACAGAAGACGCAAATCGAACCGCCCCGGCCCGGTCATTTCCCGGAGCATTCCATCTCTTTATGGCATGAGCAAGTTATGGCATCGGCAAGCCCGGCCGTTCGCGTTGTTAGCTGGCGCGCATCGGCCTCAGCGCTTCGCTCCAGCGGGACAGCTCGTCCAGCATGGTCTTGGCTCCGCCGAGCACCTGCTCGCTGGGCAGGAAGGCGCCGGTCTCGTCGAGCAGCTTCTGGTACATCGGGAGCGCCACGCCTTCCGGAATCGGCATGACGCCGACCGCGGTCAGCAACGGTTTGACCGCCTGCGCCGCTCGTAAGCCACCGGAGACACCGCCGTAGCTGAGGATGGCGGCCGGCTTGTATCGCCATTCCCTGAGCAGGTAGTCGACCGCGTTGACGATCGCGGGGGCTGCGAAATAATTGTATTCCGGCGCTACGAAGACGAACGCGTCGGCGGCGTCGATTGCTTTCGACCAGGCTTTCGTGTGGCTGTTTTCGTATCTGCCGAGTCTAGGATGATGCGGCTCGTCCAGCACCGGCAGGTTGAAGGCGGCGATATCGGTGAGCAATGGCTCGAATTTGCCGTGTTCGCGCGCAAAACTTTCCAACCACCTTGCGAAAACGGGTCCGGCGCGGCCCGGCCGCGTGCTGCCGATGATGACGTTCAACTGGTGCTTCAAGGCAGGCTCCCGCCGGTTAGTGGCATCTGTGGTGCTGCCACCTAAGACACACAGCCGGACACAGCAAGCAGGCACTTTCCGGTGCCCCGGTCACATTCCAGAGAGCGGATGCTTCGCCTTGTCGTCCGGCCACATGGACGCTTGCCTTGCCAGCCACTACATTGAGGGGTCAGCGGAGCAAACCATGGACAGTCAGCCCGTCCCCTTCGTCCCACCGGCGCCGAAGCCGCGCACCGCGCCGCCTTCGACGCTGGAGATGATCCGCATCGTCTATCGCAATCCGCTCGAACTGTGGGGCGAGGCGACCTACAACGAGCCCTGGATTTCGGTGAACGGCGTCGGTGGGCCGCTGGTCATCGCCAACGATCCCGGCCTCATCCGCCATGTGCTGGTCGACAACGCCAAGAACTACAAGATGGCGACGGTGCGCCAGAAGATCCTGCGGCCGATCCTGCGCGACGGGCTGCTGACCGCCGAAGGCGAGGTGTGGCGGCGTTCGCGCAAGGCGATGGCGCCGGTATTCACGCCGCGTCACATTTTCGGCTTCGCCGAGCCGATGCTGAAACGCACGCTCGAATTCGTCACCCGTTACGAGCAAGGTGGCACGTCGGATATCGCCCACGACATGACGCTGCTCACCTTCGACATCCTGGCTGAGACGCTGTTTTCGGGCGAGATATCGGGCGAGCCGGGCAGCTTCGCCAAGGAGATTGACCGCCTGTTCGAGACGATGGGCCGGGTCGATCCGCTCGACCTTTTGCGTGCGCCCGATTGGCTGCCGCGCCTGACCCGCATCCGCGGCCGCAAGACCATGGCCTACTTCCGCAAGATCGTCACCGACACGGTGCAGATGCGCGAGGCGCGGCTGAGGCGCGCTCCGGACACGGTGCCGCAGGATTTTCTCACGCTGCTGTTGAAGGCGGAAGGACCGGGCGGGCTGACCCGGGCCGAGGTCGAGGACAACATCATCACCTTCATCGGCGCCGGCCACGAGACTACAGCCAGGGCGCTCGGCTGGACGCTCTACTGTCTCGCCGAAGCGCCATGGGAGCGCGAAAAGATCGAGCACGAGATCGATGCTGTGCTGGCGCGTGAGCCCGACCCGACGAAATGGCTCGACGCCATGCCGCTGACCCGTGCCGCCTTCGACGAGGCGCTCAGGCTCTATCCGCCCGCGCCCTCGATCAACCGCGAACCGATCGAACCCGAAACCTGGAACGGCCTCTATATACCGCGACGCGCCGCGGTGCTGGTGATGCCGTGGGTCGTCCATCGCCACAGGAAATTATGGGACCGGCCGGACGCTTTCATGCCGGAGCGCTTTCATCTGGGGAATCGCGAAAAGATCGACCGTTTCCAGTATTTGCCGTTCGGCGCCGGCCCCCGCGTCTGCATCGGTGCCAGCTTCGCCATGCAGGAGGCGATCATTGCGTTGGCGATCATGCTGTTGCGCTACCGTTTCGACACCACCGCGGAGACCCGCCCCTGGCCGGTGCAGAAGCTGACGACGCAACCGCAAGGCGGGCTGCCGATGCAAGTCACCCGGCGCGCCTCGTAAGCGGCTGAACGTCCATTCGCGCCGGTATTATGCGGCGGACTTGCGTTGGAACTGGCCCGCGGCGCGGTAGCGCCAGAGATAGCTGGGCAGGATGGTTCCGATCGACCGTGGCTGGATTCCGAGGCCGGCGAGCGTCCTGTTGTCCTTGACGGCGGCATCCGACACGACATTGTGCTGGCGCAACAGCAGGACCTGGTCCTTGGTCAACAACGGATTGGGCAGCAGCCCGAGAATTGATGCCTGGAGGTTCGCCAGCCACCACGGCATAGGCAGCAAAAACCGCTTGCGTTCGATGATAACAAGCAATTCTTGCATGCATTCCTTGAAAGTGAGCACCTGCGGCCCGCCGAGCTCATAGATATGGCCGCCCTGGACCTTGCCGTCGACCGAGTGCGCCACCGCTTCGGCGACGTCGCCGACATAGACCGGCTGGAATTTCGTCTGACCGCCGCCGATCAGCGGCAGGACTGGGGAAAAGCGGGCCATGTTGGCAAAGCGGTTGAAGAAACCGTCCTCCGGCCCGAAATTGATCGATGGCCGCAGGATCACAGCGTCCTGGACCGTCTCAAGAACGGCCTTTTCGCCAAGCGCCTTGGTGCGCGCATAGTCCGATTGTGCGTGGAGATCCGCGCCCAGAGCCGAGATGTGGGTGAGGCCGGCGCAGACGGCGCGCGCCGCTTCAGCGCCCGCGCGCGCGCCGAACTCGTGGACGGCAGTGAATTTCTGCCGGCCGGCCTCATGCGCGATCGCCACCAGATTGACGACATGGTCCGCGCCTTGCACGGCGCGGTCGACCGACCAGCGCACCCGGACATTGGCCTGCACCGGCTGGATCTGCCCGACATTGCCGAGCGGCTGCAGGTGGCCGGCGAGATCGGGCCGACGGCAGGCGACCCGGATGCGGTAGCCGCGCCTGGCCAGCGCCCGCACGACATGACGACCGACAAAGCCGGAGCCGCCGAACACGACGACGAGCTTTGGGGTCTGCAGGATTTCGGTCATGGCTGGCTCCGGCGGGCTATCCAGATGGCTTGGTTGAAGCCGTTTCATAGTCCGTTTCGCGCCAAAGGCAAAGGGCGACCATAGGTCGCCCGGCATTGTTGAAGCATGATTTTCCGGATCCGCTCGAAACGGCAGAAAACTCCGCCGAGGCCCGGCTTTGCGGTAACTCCATTCGAAACAGGAACCTTTGTTCGGTCGGCGATTTTAGATGTATGGTTTGATTCCGAATGAAGGATATTGCCAATGACAAAACGCGTTGCGATCTTCGCTCTGGCATTAGCAGCAGGCTGCAGCATTGGCGCCTCGGCATTCGCCGGAAACCGGGATCACCACCAAGCTCAACCCGAACGCTATGTTCCCGCCAACGGCGACATCATCGAGTTCCTGTTCGGTGGCCCGCGCTACTATGACAACCACCTGTTCACGACAGCCGCCGAACCCTGCTCCTACAACAGGGTAGGACCGGACGCGAATGCGGCGAACGTCATCAACGATCATTATTGCGGGAAGTAGGCTCGCGCTGCCGGATCGGCCGGCCTCCTCAGCCGCTCATCGGACAAACGAATTTCTTCAGGACGAATAGCGCGCGGCGAATTCGGAAATGCGTTGCACCACAGCTTTCGGCGCGCTTATGCCGCGCGCCGCCGCCTTCTCCGCGGCCTCGGCCCGGGCACGCCCCGGCACATGCACGCCATAGCGCCGCCGCAACCGGTCGAGCTGGTCCTTCATCCGTTTCTCGAAGTCCGGATCGAGCAGCTTGGGCTCGACGGCGAGCACGAACAGGCCGGTCCCCGGACTGTCCTGCCCGCCGTCGAACCATGGCGCATCGAGCGACCAGTTGGCGCCCGACAGGCCGGCAGCCAGCACCTCGACCATCAGCGCGATGTTGGCGCCGCGCTGGCCGCCGAAGGCAAGCATGGCGCCTTTCATGGCGGCTGCCGGGTCCGTGGTTGGATTGCCGCTGGCGTCCAGTGCCCAGCCTTCGGGGATCTTCTTGCCGTCCTCGGCCGCCTTGCGGATGTTGACGAAGGCGGTGGCGCTCGACGACTGGTCGATGACCAGCGGCGCCCCGTCCGCGGCCGGTGCGGCAAAGGACATCGGGTTGGTGCAGTAGACCGGCTTGACCGAGCCCGAGCCGGCAAGCACGGCCGGGCCGTTGGTCGCGGCGAACGATACCAATCCCTGCGAGGCCAGCCGTCCGGTGAAATAGCCGAGCGCGCCGCACGTATAGGCATTCTTCTGCGAAAAGATGGCAACGCCGAACAGCCGCGCCGCCTTGGCGAGGTCATCGATCGTGCGGTCGAAACCGGTATGCGCCAGTCCGCCGCGGGCATCGGAGAGATAAACCGCGAGCGCTGGCCTGGTGATGACAGGATCGGCATTGCCGTCGATACGGCCGGCTTCCAGCGCTTCGAGATAATCAATGAAATGCGACAGCCCGACGGTCGATAGTCCTTCAGCCTCGGCCGCGACGATCGAGGCAGCCAGCGACTGCGCCGCCTCTTCGTTGGCGCCGGCGCCAAGTGCGGCCATCCGGCACAGCCCTGTCGCCTGGTCGAGACTGAGTTGCATGGTAGCTGCCCTGAATTCGCGACTTTAACAGCTTTAGCCTAGCTTGCTCGGGATCCGTGCCTCGAGCCGGCGGAAGCCGAACACCAGGATACCGGTGATGGACATATAGACCAACGCCAGAAGCAGCAAGGGTTCGTAGGTGACGAAGAGATCCTGGCGCACCCGCGAGGCTACGGCATAGATGTCGACCATGGTTATCGTTGCCACCAGCGGTGTTGCTTTCAGCTGGAGAACGGTTTCACCCGCCAGCGTCGGCAGCGCCCGGCTGATCGCCTGCGGGAGCCATATTCGCCCGAAGATTTTCCAACGGCTCATGCCGAAAGCGCGGGCCGCCTCGAGTTGGCCGTGCGGTACACCGGCGAAGGCGCCACGCATCACTTCACCTTCATAGCCGGCATACGAGACCGTCAGAGAAAGAACGGCGTAGGGCCATGCCTGCCTTAGAATGGGCCAGAGGAACGACTCGCGTATCCACGGAAATTGCGGAAACAGCGAACCCAGTCCGTAGTAGAGCAGCCAGAGCTGGAGCAGCAGCGGCGTGCCGCGAACAATCGTGCAGAACACCTTGGCCGGCACGCTCAAGATCGGCGGGCCGATCACCTGCGCCAGGCCGAGGGGGATGGCGAGCGCGATGCCCAGAGCCGACGTTACCACAAGCAGCCAGATGGTCCGCCATATGCCTTGCAAAGCCAGCGGCAGATAGGTGGGAAGCCAATCCCAGCGCATGAGGAAAATCGATGCCAGTACGACAACCAGCGCGATCAGGATCAGAGCTATGCGGTGTGGCTGCATCCAGAGCGAGGCCCGTGCGGCGGCGTCAATGACCGGGGTTTCGGTCGCCATCAGTGCGATCCCGCGATCGACGGCATGCCGCGTCGCGCCCAGCGCTCAACCCGCCCGATGACGACGTTGGAGACGAGGGTCAGAACGAGATAAAGCGCGCCCGCCGCCATGAAGAAGGTGAAATAAGCCTTCGTCGCGCCGGCTGCCGTCCGTGTGGTTTGGGTCAGTTCATTGACGCCGACGATCGCGAGAAGCGCGGTGTCCTTGGTGGCGATCAGCCACAAATTTGCCAGCCCCGGAATGGCGAAGGGCAGCATCGCCGGCAGCGTTATACGCCTGAGAAGCAGGCCGGGAGGCATTCCATAGGCCCGCGCGGCTTCGATCTGGCCTTGCGGAACGGCGCGGATTGCGCCGCGCAAGACTTCGGTGGAGTAGGCGCCCTGCACGACCCCGAGCACGCCTATGCCGGCGACAACCCCGTTGATGTCGATCGCGGCATAGCCGAGCGCGGTAAGCAACTGGTTGATGAGGTCGGTACCAGCGAAATAAAGCAGCAGGATCAGCACCAGCTCGGGCACGGCGCGGACCACTGTGGTGTAAACTTCCAGCAGGTCACGGACCACCGGCCCGCCATAGAGCTTGCCATAGGCGCCGCCGACGCCGATCAAAAGACCAACCCCAAAGGAACCGAAAGCAATTCCGACGGAGTTTGCCAGCCCATGCAGAAGGCTGAGACCCCTGCCGTTCGGCGGTTCGAAGGACAGCAATTCCAGCGAACTGGCTCCGAACATGGTGGCGAGAACGTCGCTCAGCTTATGTCCCCTGGACTTGCGGGTTGAGGCGCCAATGATGCGTCAAGCCGGACATGCCCACCGCGACGACGGCGGCTAGGCATGCCCGGCTTGACGCCGTTGCCGTCAGTTGGACTGCGACGCTTCGCCGTAGATGTCGAAATCGAAGTACTTCTTGGTGATTTCGGCATATTTGCCATTGGCCCGAATGGCCTTGATGGCGGCATTGATCTTGTCCTTGAGCTCGGTGTCGCCTTGGCGCATGCCGGCGCCGACGCCCGGCCCGAGCACTTCAAGGTCCGGCGCGACATAACCCTTGAGGTCGCAGCACGCCTTGCCTTGGTCCGACTTCAAAAACGCGTCGAGCGCGATCGAATCGGCCTGAGTGGCATCGATCCGGCCGGCGGCGAGATCCTGATTTGCCTCGTCCTGCGTCTGGTATTCCTTGATTTCCGCAGCGTCGGTGAAGTGCTTCTTGGCGTAGGCGGCGTGCACCGTAGACGCCTGAACGCCGACTATCTTGGCTTTCAACCCCTCTGGCGTCGCATCGAATTTCTGATCCTTGGCGCCGATCACCGCAGTCGGCGTGTTATAGTATTTGTCGGAGAAGTCGATTTCCTTCTTGCGCTCGTCGGTAATGGACATCGAATTCATGATCGCATCGATCTTCTTGGTTTTAAGCGCCGGGATGAGGCCGTCCCACGGGACTGGCGTCAATGCGCAATCCAGCTTGGCTTCGCCGCAAATGGCGTTGACGATGTCGACTTCCCAGCCACCCCACTTGCCGGAAGCATCCTGCGAGTAAAACGGCGGATAGGCTTCCGGCGAAAAACCCACCTTGATCTGTTCGGCGCTTGCCGAAAATGCGCCCGACAATGCGATCAGCGTGGCCGCGAGCGCCGTTTTGAGAAAAGGTTTCATTTTTCAGTTCTCCCGTTTTTTGGTTTTGACGTTCCCGTCTGCTTTTCTCGCAAGTCATCCAACATTGCGCAGAAACTGCTTCAGCCTTTCGGATTTTGGTGCGCCGAAGATCTGTTCCGGCGGCCCTTCTTCCTCGACCAGCCCGTTATGGAGATAGACGACATGCGTCGCCACCTCGCGGGCAAACTTCATCTCATGCGTGACCAGCACCATGGTGCGGCCTTCGCGCGCCAGGTCGCCGATCACCTTCAGCACTTCGCCGACCAACTCCGGGTCGAGCGCCGAGGTCGGCTCATCGAACAGCATGACGCGCGGATTGATGGCCAGCGCCCTGGCTATCGCTGCGCGCTGCTGTTGGCCGCCCGACAGATAGGCGGGGTAGACGTCGCGTTTTTCGGCCAGGCCGACGCGGGCGAGCAGCTTTTCCGCCTCGCCGATCGCTACATCGCGCTTGACGCCGAGCACATGCACGGGAACCTCGATGACGTTCTCGATCAACGTCATGTGGCTCCAAAGATTGAAGTTCTGGAAGACCATGCCGAGCTTGGAGCGGATGCGTTCGATCTGCTTGCGGTCGGCGGGCACGGTGTGGCCGTGGCTGTCGGCCTTCAGCTTTATCTCTTCGCCATTGACGCGGATGATGCCGCTGGTCGGGTTCTCCAGGCAATTGATGCAGCGCAGCAGCGTCGACTTGCCCGAGCCGCTGCCGCCGATGATGGCGATCACCTCGCCATCGCGCGCCGACAGCGAAACGCCCTTCAATACGTGCAGCTTGCCGAAATTCTTGTGCAGGTTCTCGACGTGGATGGCTTCGGCGGCGCCGTTCTGCACCGTATGCTTCAGGGCGGTGGCCGGCGCTGTCATCGTCGCGGTGCCCCGCGGAGCAGCCGAGGCAGTCCTTGCTGGAATTTATTACCCATTACCCGTCACTGGACAGCGTTCCGATTCTCAAGATGGACCGTTCCGCTTGCCTCCGTCAACCGCAGTTTTTGGACCATTGATCACGGCCTGCCGAGTGGCTATTGGCAGGAGGGAGCGCGTTTCAGGAGAATTTAGTGGGCAAAGCATACGGGTCGCAGTCGATGGCCGGGCCGCTGCAGCGCGTGCTGATGCGCTCCGCCGCCAGCGCCATGCATCGGGCCGAAGCACTGGAATGGCACTACGGTCCCGGCTTCGATCCGCAAAAAGCGGCGGCCCAGCATGAAGCGCTGGCCGGGCTGATTTCCGGCTCAGGCGCCGAGATCGAATGGCTGAGCGACGCCGATGACGGGCTTGCCGATTCTGTCTTTACCCACGATCCCTCGCTGATGACCGACCATGGCGCGGTCATCCTTGCCATGGGCAAGGCGCTGCGCCGGCCCGAGCCCGGCCTGCACGAGGCAGCTTATGGGCGCATGGGCATACCTGTCCTCGGCCGTATCGAGACTCCCGGCCAGGTCGAGGGCGGCGACTGCGTGTGGATGGATGCAAACACACTGGCGGTCGGCCGCGGCGTACGCACCAATCAGCACGGCATCCAGCAGCTCTCCAACCTGCTTTCACCCAAAGGCATCCAGGTCTATGGCTTCGACCTGCCGCTCTGGCAAGGCGAGGACGCCTGCCTGCATCTGATGTCGGTGATCAGCCCGCTCGCCGACGATCTGGCGCTGGTCTATGGGCCGCTCCTGCCGGTCGCCTTCCACCAGATGCTGCGTGCGCATGGCATTCGCCTGGTCGAGGGCGACGCCGACGAATTCTTCGCCTCGAGCGGGCTCAGCCTGAACGTCCTGCCGACCGCGCCGCGCCAGGTTATCGCCGTTGCCGGTTTTCCGAAGACGGCGGCTGCCATGCAGGCCGCCGGCTGTACGGTCTCGACATTCGAGGCCGATGCGCTGTGCATTGCCTGCGAGGGCGGCCCAACCTGCCTCACGCGCCCGGTGCTAAGACAATGACGACGATCGGCGAAGCGCTCATCACCTTGCTGGAAGCGCACGGCGTCGACACCGTCTTCGGCATTCCCGGCGTGCACACGGTCGAGCTCTACCGCGGGCTTGCGCGGTCGAAGATCCGTCACGTCACGCCGCGCCACGAGCAGGGCGCCGGCTTCATGGCTGACGGCTATGCGCGCGCCAGCGGCAAGCCGGGTGTCGCCTTCGTCATCACCGGGCCGGGGCTGACCAACACCATCACCGCCATGGGCCAGGCGCGCGCCGATTCGGTGCCGATGCTGGTAATCTCGGGCGTCAACGCCACGCCGACGCTGGGCAAGGGCCTTGGCCATCTGCATGAACTGCCGGACCAGCGCGGCATGATGGAGAAGGTGGCGCTGTTTTCGCACCGTGTCACCGAGGCCGGCGAATTGCCCGGCGTGCTCGCCCGCGCTTTTGCACTTTTTTCATCCTCGCGTCCGGGGCCAGTGCATATCGAGATCCCGACCGATGTCATGACCATGCCCGCCACCGGCATCGTGGCGCTGCTGCGGAATTCGGCCCCGCCCGAGCCGGGCGCCGCGGTGATCGCTGAGGCAGCCAGGCTTTGCGCTGCCGCCCGCCGGCCGCTTATCCTGGCCGGCGGCGGCGCCAAAGCTGCCGAAGCGCCGTTGCAGCGCCTGGCCGAGAGGTTGGGAGCGCCGGTCGTCCAGACCGCCAATGCGCGCGGCCTGCTCTATCGCCATCCGCTTGGCGTGCCGGCCAGCCCCAGCCTGAAGGCGGTGCGTGCGCTGATGGCCGATGCCGACCTGGTCATCGCCGCCGGTACCGAATTCGGTCCGACCGATTATGACGGCTATGGCGACGGCGGTTTTGTCCTGCCCGCCAATCTGATCCGCATCGACATCGGCGCCGACCAACTTACCAGGCGGCCGGCCCGGATTTCGATCCAGGCCGATTGTGGCGCAGCGCTCGAGGCGCTGCATGCCGAACTCGGCATGGGCCAGGCGCAATCAGGCGACGGCGCCGCTCGCGCGGCCGCGACGCGGCAAGCGGCCTTTGCCGAGATTGGCCCAGCTATGCAGGCGCAATTGCGCGCCGTCGAGACGATCCGTGATGCGCTGCCTGGCTCGATCATCGTCGGCGATTCGACCCAGCCGGTCTACGCCGCCAACCTCTATTACGATCACGACCGGCCGGGCGGCTGGTTCAACGCCGCTACCGGCTTCGGCGCGCTCGGCTATGGCCCGCCGGCGGCGATCGGTGCTGCCCTTGCCAGGCCTGAGGCGCCGGTCGTTTGTCTCACCGGCGACGGCGGCTTCCAGTTCACCCTGCCGGAACTGGGCGCGGCGCTCGACGCGGCGGCGCCGGTGATCTTCGCCGTCTGGAACAATCGCGGCTACCGCGAGATCGAAACCTCGATGCTCGATGTCGGCGTCGAGCCGGTCGGCGTCTCCCCGGCACCGCCGGATTTCTGCAAATTGGCCGAAGCCTATGGCATTGCCGCCGAGCGGATTTCCGGCGCCGGCGGCTTGGCGGACGCGCTACGGCGCGCGCGGGCGGCTGGACGACCCTACGTCATCGAGATTTCGGTTGAGTGATCGCGCGAAAGGCGCGACCTTCCGCATCGGCGGCGCGCAACGACGGAGCGGTCGAATATGACGGAAACACTGGACGGCAGACATATCGTGGTGACCGGCGGCACCGGGGCGCTTGGCGGCGCGGTCGTAGGGAAACTGCTGGAGCAGGGCGCGATTTGCCATGTGCCCAATGCCCACGCTGCCGCGCCTGCCCATTTTCCCTTCCCGGCACATGACCGCGTCAGGCTGGCGCACAATGTCGACCTCGCCGACGCTGCCAAGGTCGATGCCTTCTATGCTAGCGTTCCGGATTTGTGGGCATCGGTGCATCTGGCCGGCGGCTTCACCGCCGCACCGGTCGAGAAGATCGAGCCCGCCTCCTTTGCCGAGATGATGGACACCAACGCCCGCACCACCTTCCTGTGCTGCCGCGCGGCGATACGCTCGATGCTGGAATCTTCCGTATCGGGCCGCATCGTCAATGTCACCGCGCGAGCCGGGCTCGATCCGCGGCGCGGCTCCGGCAAGGTGGCTTACGCTGCCGCCAAGGCGGCGGTCGCCGCGATGACCGTGGCGATGGCCGAAGAGCTGAAGGGCAAGGGCATACTGGTCAACGCCGTGGCGCCCTCGACCCTAGACACGCCGGCCACCCGGGCTGACATGCCGGGCGCCGATTTCAGCAAATGGGTCAGCTTGGAAGCAGCCGCGGAGGCCATTGCCTACCTCGCTTCGCCGGCCAATCTGGCGATGAGCGGCACGCTGGTGCCGCTTTACGGCAGGGCCTGAAATTCAGGTCGGGTGCAAAAAAAGCCCCGCCGGATCGCTCCGGCGGGGCTTTTTGTTTCGTTTACAACCTGCGCGAGGCGCAGTGTTGGCTTAGCTGCCCTGCTTCTTCAGCGCGGCACCCAGGATGTCGCCCAGCGAAGCGCCGGAGTCAGTCGAACCGTACTGGGCGACCGCTTCCTTCTCTTCGGCGATTTCCAGCGCCTTGATCGAGACCTGCAGCTTGCGGGTCTTCTTGTCGAAGGCGATGACGCGGGCGTCGACCTTCTGGCCGACAGTGAAGCGCTCGGGGCGCTGCTCGTCGCGGTCACGGCTGAGGTCGGAGCGCTTGATGAAGGTCTCGATGCCGCTGTCGACCAGCCGCACTTCCAGACCGCCATCCTTCACGCCGATAACCTCGCAGGTGACGACTGCGTTCTTGCGCAGTTCGCCTGACGTCGCCGCTTCGCCGACCGTGTCCTTGGCCAGCTGCTTGATGCCGAGCGAGATGCGCTCCTTGTCGATGTCGACGTCGAGCACCTGCGCCTTGACCATGTCGCCGCGATTGTACTCCTCGATCACCTGCTCGCCCGGACGGGTCCAGTCGAGGTCGGAAAGGTGGACCATGCCGTCGACATCGCCTTCGAGGCCGATGAACAGGCCGAACTCGGTCTTGTTCTTGACCTCGCCCTCAACCTGGCTGCCGACCGGATGGCTGCGCGCGAAGGCCTCCCACGGGTTCTCCAGCGTCTGCTTGAGGCCGAGCGAGATGCGGCGCTTGGCCGGATCGACTTCGAGCACCACCACGTCGACTTCCTGCGTCGTCGACAGGATCTTGCCGGGATGCACGTTCTTCTTGGTCCACGACATTTCCGAAACGTGGATGAGGCCTTCGATGCCCGGCTCCAGCTCGACGAATGCGCCGTAGTCGGTGATGTTGGTAACGGTACCCTTGATCTTCTTGCCGATCGGGAACTTGGTGCCGATCTCGGACCACGGATCGCTCTCGAGCTGCTTCATGCCGAGCGAGATGCGGTGGGTTTCCTGGTTGATGCGGATGATCTGCACCTTGACCGTCTGGCCGATATTGAGGATTTCGGTCGGATGGTTGACGCGGCGCCATGCCATGTCGGTGACGTGCAGCAGGCCGTCGATGCCGCCGAGGTCGACGAACGCACCATAGTCGGTGATGTTCTTGACGACGCCTTCGACCACCTGGCCTTCTTCGAGGTTCTGCACGATTTCCGAACGCTGTTCGGCGCGGCTTTCCTCGAGTACGGTGCGGCGCGACACCACGATGTTGCCGCGGCGGCGATCCATCTTGAGGATCTCGAAGGGCTGCGGGTTGTGCATCAGCGGCGAGACGTCGCGGATCGGGCGGATATCGACCTGGCTGCGCGGCAGGAAAGCCACGGCACCGTCGAGGTCGACGGTGAAGCCGCCCTTGACCTGGTTGAAGATGACGCCTTCGACGCGTTCGCCCTTGGTGAACTTCTCTTCGAGACGGACCCAGCTCTCTTCGCGGCGGGCCTTTTCACGCGACAGCATGGCTTCGCCAAGCGCGTTCTCGATACGCTCGACATAGACCTCGACCGTGTCGCCGACCTTGAGCGTCGTGTCCTTACCCTTGACGCCGAATTCCTTCAGCGGCACGCGGCCTTCGACCTTGAGGCCGACGTCGATGATGGCCATGTCCTTCTCAATGGCGGTGATGATGCCCTTGACGACCTGGCCTTCGCCGGA
This sequence comes from Mesorhizobium sp. M1403, assembly GCF_040317695.1. Taxonomy (NCBI): domain Bacteria; kingdom Pseudomonadati; phylum Pseudomonadota; class Alphaproteobacteria; order Hyphomicrobiales; family Phyllobacteriaceae; genus Mesorhizobium; species Mesorhizobium sp. M1403. The sequence continues at coordinate 18,674 of NZ_JAMYKY010000005.1, forward strand.
ATGGCCGGCGGAAAATGATTCTTCGAGCAGGCTCGCGAAATCATCGCGAGTGGGATTTGCAACTGACATAGTTTCTCCTGGAATGCCCCGCAATCTGTCGCGGGGCGGGCGCCGTGGGTTAGCGTTGCGTTGGCCTGCCGGCGTTCCGGGCAAAAAGCCCTGGCCGCCTTTGGGCGGCAATTCCGGCGCATGAAGAATGCTGGCAGGCTGGTTCATGCCCAATATGGGAATTCTTTTTGTCGCCGGCAATCGGCGGCGGCAGGAAAACCCGGCTCAGGCTTCGTTTCTCTTGGCCAGGACGTCATCGATGATCGCCCGAGCTGCCAGAAACGCGGCTTCTATAGCCATTTCCGACGTGTCGAGCAAGTGCGCATCGGCTGCCGGTTTCAAGGGCGAGTCCATGCGGCCCATGTCGCGCTCGTCGCGACGCACGATATCGGCAAGGATTTCATCGAAATTGGCAGTGCCGCCGATGCTCTCGATTTCGTCCAGCCGCCGCTTTGCCCGCACCTCGGCACTGGCCGTGACATAGAGTTTTACGTCGGCATCGGGACAGACGACAGTGCCGATGTCGCGGCCGTCGAGCACCGCGCCCGGTGGGGTTTTTGCAAAGTCGCGCTGCTTGTCGACCAGGATGCGCCGCACCGACGGGATGACAGCCACTTTCGAGGCAGCCTCTCCGACGGCGTGTGCCGAAAGCACGGCGCGGTCGAGCTTTGCCAGATCGACCTGACGAGCCGCGGTTTCAGCGGCCGAGACATTGTCGAGCGGCAGGCCGAGCCGGAGCAGCGAATGCGCCACCGCGCGATAGGTGAGGCCGGTGTCGAGCAGGTTTAGCCGGTAGTGATCGGCGAGCCGTCGGGCAAGGGTGCCCTTTCCAGCGCCTGCAGGGCCGTCGATGGCGATGGTGAAGCCTGTCGTCATTCGAAACCTCGATGCAAGTGCCTCACTCCATCGGCGCTCGAAGTCAACCGCGTTGACCTCCGAGGCCTCGAACTGATTGTCGGAATTGATCTCTGTGAGATCGGGAAAGCCTTCTACGGAATTTCTGGTGCCCCCGATCTCAATATCCTCCGACCCGTCGAGGGCAGCGCCGCGAATGGCAAAACCCACGGAGCCATCGGCATAGAACTCTATAGTCCGGTTCTGGAAATTGTCGTCGGCAACTTCATACCAGAGATGGGACGGCTCCTCCGGTATGCTATGTTTCCAATAAACGTAAAAGTATCTCACTCGATCGCCGCACCGAGCCCCTTCATCAGGCCCATGAATTCCGGAAAACTTGTCGCGATCATCGCTTGATCATCGATGGTCACGGGCTTTTCCGTCGCCAGCCCCATTACCAGAAAACTCATGGCTATGCGGTGGTCAAGATGGGTCTGGACGATGGTGCCCTGTCCGTTGGGGTGTTGGCCGAGGCCCTTGCCGCCAGGTTTTCCGCGCACGGCCAGTGTGGCCTCGCCCTCGCTGCAATCGACGCCGTTGAGCTTCAGCCCGTTGGCGACCGCCGACAGCCGGTCGGATTCCTTCACCCGCAGTTCTTCAAGCCCGAGCATCAGCGTTTCGCCCTCGGCAAAGCTCGCCGCCACGGCAAGCACCGGATACTCGTCGATCATGGTCGGCGCCCGTTCGGGCGGCACGGTGACGCCTTTCAGTTCGGAATAGCGTACGCGCAGGTCGGCGACGTCCTCGCCGCCTTCGTTGCGCGGATCGATTATGTCGATCCAGGCGCCCATTTCCTGCAGCGTCAAAAGAAGCCCCGTGCGGGTCGGGTTAATCAGCACGTTTTCGATGGTGATGTCCGAGCCCGGCACGATCAGCGCCGCCACCAGCGGAAAGCCGGCCGAGGAGGGGTCGCCAGGCACCGCGATGGTCTGGCCGGTGAGCTTGCCCTGGCCTTCGATGAAAATGTGGCGCACGCCGCGCTCGTCGGTCTCGACCGACAGATTGGCGCCGAATCCCTTGAGCATCTTTTCGGTGTGGTCGCGCGTCATCACCGGCTCGATGACGGTGGTGATGCCCGGCGTGTTCAGCCCCGCCAGCAGCACCGCCGACTTGACCTGTGCCGATGCCATCGGCACGCGGTAGGTGATCGGCGCGGCGTGCTTGGGCCCGCGCAGCGTGATCGGCATGCGGTCGCCGGGTGTCGCCTTCAGCACCTGCACGCCCATCTGGCGAAGCGGTTCGAGCACGCGGCCCATCGGCCGGCCGGACAGCGAGGCGTCGCCGATGAAGGTGGTTTCCATGTCATAGGTGCCGACCAGGCCCATGGTGAGGCGGGAGCCCGTGCCGGCATTGCCGAAATCGAGCGGGCCCTCCGGTTGCAGCAGCGCGCCATTGCCGGTTCCGCGGATCACCCACTCAGTGCCATGCTTCTCGATATGAGCGCCCATCGCCTTCATGGCAGCGCCCGTACGCATCACGTCCTCGCCTTCCAGTAGTCCGGTGATGCGGGTTTCGCCGGAGGCCAGCCCGCCAAACATGAAGGAACGGTGCGAGATCGACTTGTCGCCCGGCACCCGTGCCGCGCCGGAAAGACCAGATGATTTTCGGGCGGTGGCCTGCTTCGGGGCGGCAGTGTGCGACATGGTTCTTTCCTGGAAACGCCGGCGGCCGGCCATTTTCTTGTGGTTTGCGCGGTCTCCTATCATGGCGGATCGAGATGGTCATCCCCTTGGTACGAAGGCCTTCGAATTCAAGCTTTTTGGGACGCCGGCTTTTCGCTTTGACAGCGCCGTAAACTCTGGTTAAGGGGACCAAACTTTCATCGACGAGGCTTGCTGTGGCAAAACCCGAACTTGGCACCAAACGCATCGACCCGGAGACGGGTCGAAAATTCTATGACTTGAACAAGGACCCGATCGTCTCGCCCTACACGGGCAAGAGCTATCCGCGCTCCTATTTCGAGGAAGGCAAGATAGCCGCCCTCGAGGAGGAAGAGGAAGTTGCCGAGAAGGAAGTGGACGCCGAGGAGGAAGAGGGCGTCGAGGTCGTCTCTCTCGAAGAGGCGGACGAGGACGCGAAGGCCGACGAGCTTCCCGATCTCGGCGATGACGAGGACGACGTTGACCTTGGCGATGACGAGGATGACACGTTCCTTGCCGACGAGGAGGAAGAAGACGACGACGTTGCCGACATGATCGGCGTCGGCGAAGACGACGACGAAGTCTGAGCGAACCGCATTCGCCGGCTTTCGCGGCGCTGCCTAGAAAAAGCGGTTCTTGAAGGCTTGATATTGACTGAAGGCGGGGTTAGAAGCCGCCTGCACTAACGACGCGGTCTCAACCCGCGCCGGATCTCTTCGCCGGAAACGGCGCCGGCGAACTGCCGGAGTGGGGCCATAGCTCAGTTGGGAGAGCGCTTGAATGGCATTCAAGAGGTCGTCGGTTCGATTCCGATTGGCTCCACCAAAAATTCTCTAGTCTTTTCCGATATTTACCAGTCAGCCCTTCGGGGCTCTTTTTCCTGGAACCCTTCGGGGCACCGCCGGGGCACCCCGAGACGCTTATTGGGTCGCAAAATTATTTTTTGCCCTAGTCTCCGTTTTCCGCCAGATTTGCCGAAAGGCGAGGGGATGGGAAATGTTCGGACTAGGGACAGCGAGGCGCCAGCAAGAGCGTCTATTGGCCATCCTCGAATTGCGGGCAGAGTTTCACGCGCTTAAAGCAGACGCGCCGGCCGCTGCCTGGCTATTCGCGCGGACCATCTTCAACGCAGCAAATTCCATGCTGGCCAGCGGCGGCGGAGATCCGGCCAAACTAATTCCAGAGCTGGAAGCGGAAAGGGAGCTTTCCCTAGGCTCGACCTCGAATGTCGATGGCGGCTTAGGCGCGCTCTCGCTCTCGGCCCTAATCGCCTTCCTTCGATCTAGGCAGCAGCAAGAGAACGAAATGCACTTTGACATCACCATTCGAGAGGAAAAGGAACTCGCGCGTTGCACGGGCAGTTAGTTTCTGCATCAGGCCAAAGAGGGGCCACTTTCAGCCCCCTCGTTCGAAAGTTGGCTTCCAATCGCGATTGCGCTGCCCGCTGCTGGCCTTCGTAGTCAGGAATGATTGTGAAGAAGCATGGCGATGGACCGGCTGACGATCAGTATTCGAAGCAACGGCGGAAAGCGCCATGACGGGTTTGAGATGGATGGACGGTTTAACGGTTCTCAGCAACCTTCCGCCCTCAGGGACTGCACCATTCGCACCACAATCGGATCGTACGGGATTTTTTCATCGCTGCTGTAATTTATGACAAAGAGCGCGGCACGGTCGTTGCAGACCGCAATGGCGCGGACATATCGGATCTGTTCGTTCTTCATACCCGAGTAGCTGGCCCATCTCGGCGTGACGCGCCTATAGGTCAGTTTCCAGCCCTCCTTTTCATCCTCGACCATGCGGTGCTCAATCTCGGCGCGAAAACTGTGCTTGCCGAGCCTTGCGCCCCACACGGTAAGAAGGGCATCGTTTTCACCCCGAAATTCCGCGCCCTGGTCCGAACGCTGCGTCAGGACAAAGCCAGGGGGAACTTCGAATATGAAGCCAAACTGCCTGAAGCCGAAAAGCTGCCACGCTTGCGCTTGGAGAAGCGTGCAGCAAAATAAAATCGAAACGAGGCTCAACAGAAAACGTGCCATTGGCATTAAATTAGCGTCGCGTCATATACTGTCCAGACGGACACAATTGGCGACAAAGAAAAAGTAGCAGACGACCTGCCGCTGATTTCAGCCTCGTGCGCGAAAGAAGCGGCCCGCTGCCGGAAGCAGCGAGCCGCACGAATTGGACGGAAGACGGAGGGACCGGCCAGGGCACAATAAGCATGCAAGGTTGGATTTCGGTTACTCTCCCTCCGCCAACGCACCCTGCCCCAACTTTCTCTGCCTCGACCCAGGAGGATCGATATCCCGCGGAACTGCGGGCTTTTCAAGAAAAGCTGGCAACCGCGTGCCGGCTATTCCTCGTGGGCGTTCTCTGGCCAATATTCTCCAAAGCTGTCAACCTCGCATCTTTGGTTCTCAGGTTCAGATGTAAGCAATCTCAATGACTTGGAGGGCGCCAGGGTTGGAAAGTTGGGCTTTGGTCTCGCCAGCCGAGAGCAACTCCATGCGCCCTGCACCTCAGGTCAAGCGGAAAGGCGTTTGTTCGTTGAGCCGCAACCAAGACCATCAGCGACTCCTGAAATGGCGAGCGGTGGCGTGCTGGTCCGGTCAGGGGATAATTCCCCGAAGGCCCCGGCGTAGCTGGATCTGGCGGGTACCGCAGCATTTCTTGAACTTCATACCTGAACCGCAAGGACATGGATCATTGCCGCCGCGTTGCAGCCGGCCGACCAGGGGCAGCATCGCTGCGGAAGGCAGGAGCGCCGCCGCAAGGGCAGCCAACTTGGCCGAGATTCCCGGTACGACGAGGCGACGACCGGATTTGAACCCTCGCCACGCACGTTCGGCCACATACTCCGGATCCACCTTGGGCAAGATGTTGAAGAGCACCGTCTGATAGGCGCCTGACCTTGCGAGAAACTCCGTCGACACCGGACCTGGTGCCAGGCATGTGACCGTCACACCGGTTCGGCGCAACTCCTGATGAAGCGCCTCTGAGAAGAAGCGCACGAAACCTTTGCTAGCGAAGTACAGAGCCATATAAGGCCCGGGAACGAACCCGGCCACGGAACTGAGATTGAGCACCCCGCCCCGTCGGCGCGCCACCATTCCCGGCAGAAAATGGAGGGTCAGTTCTGTGAGGGAATGTATGTTGAGATCGATGATGCCGAGTTGACCATCAATAGGCAGCGCCGTCGCCGCGCCCCGCAGGCCATAGCCGGCGCTGTTGACCAGGACATCACAGACCAGGCCGTGTGCGGACAGAAAGTCCTCTAGGCGCGTTGGCGCATCGCCTGCCACGAGATCCAACTCGAGCGTGAATGCCTCGCCACCCCCCTCCCGAACCTCAGCCGCCGCGGCGGCCAAACCCTCGGGCGAGCGGGCAACCAGCACAACCGCACCGCGCTCCCGTGCAGCGACGCTCGCAATTGCCCGGCCAATTCCACCCGAGCCGCCAATCACGACGACGGCTGGCCGGAATTCACGGTGCGAAATCATGTCGCGTTCCTCTTTCTTGCAGGAGCGGCAACACTTTGACCGAGCAGCACCACTTCATTGGCGACAGTGCCGTTCAGAATCTGTTCGAATCTCTCCAGTGCTCGTGCGACGTTCGCTCCATCCATTACCCGGTGATCGTAGTGGATGCGGACATTCACCGATCCGTCTTTGCCGATCGGACCGTAGTTTAGAAGCGTGGTCAATGGTGTCAGCGGGTTGAGTGATTCCGCACCGAGACCCGAATAGACGGACAGTTGGAAGGTACCGAAGTAATTTGCCCTTTGCCGACCGATATTCAGCCCTAGCCACATAAGCAGCCACCTGAGGGGCGCGGGCGCACGTGCCATCCGCAAGGCACGCCGGAACTCCGGGACCTCCAGGATCGGCCGTGATCGAGCCGCATGGATGGATTCCTCAAGTTCCGTGATAGAGTAGCGCTCCGGGCACTTGATGCGGCTCAACAGAACGGCCGGCTCGCCGTCATATTCGCGCTCGTGGGCAATCGAGGCTACGCTTACCGGATACTCGTAAAGCTGCGGCCAGGGCAACTTGACATAGGCGCGCCGCAGCTCCGGCATCTCTCGGGCGAGAAGCGCGTATCCCTTCAGGAAGATCGCGGTCCAAGAGGGCCTGGTCTGCTGCGCCATTCTAGCCCTTACGAGTGGACCGAGGTTCATCTGACGCTGCACCGCGACCCGTGGCACGCCGATCGAAAACCTCATCAGATCGCCAACAAGGCGCCGGGGCGCCGAAAGCTTGAGGGCTCGGCCTCGCATCAAAAGACCTCTAGTAAAGATAAGGGACTATTCGCTTGGTCTTTTCCATATAGGCACGGTATTGCGAGCCGAACTTCTCCAGCATCATACGCTCTTCCTTATCCACTCTCAGCAGAAAAAGGACTGCGAAACCAATCAAACCCGAAGTGCCCGCAACCCAGTTCGACAGCAGAAAGACCTGGCCGAGCCCCATGAGCAGGAACGAGGTGTACATCGGGTGGCGGACCAAGGCGTATGGCCCGGCGCAGACCAGTTCATGGCGTTCGCGAATCTCCAGCGTAATCGACCAGTTACGGCCAAGTTCCTTGTGGGATATGCGAAAAATCCACAGCGCGGAGCAGAAGATCATGGTTCCGAGCGCCACGGACCACGCGCTGGCCGGATGGTCAGCCGCTCCGGGGATGCCGGTGGCGACATAGAAGCCAGGCAGGATCGCGAGGCCAAGGAGAGCCGATGCAAGCCCGACGGTGTCGGAACTTGAGCGGCCGCCCGCTACAATTCGCACGCGCCTTGCCCGGCGCTCGAAGGGATACCGGGTCACGTACCAGGCAACGATGCCGATCACCCATATGATCTCGCCAACTGAGGCTACAGCAATGCTCACTTCAGGTCACCGGAGCCTTTTCTCGATCTGGGACCACGGCAAGCCGTCGCAACGATGTCACCGTCCGAGTTGTCGACCGATAGACATTCGGAGCGCGTTCCTTTCGGACTTAACGGGGCGAACGAGGCGCGAAAGCGGGTTTTGCCAATCGCATTTCAACCCCCGTTCATCTCCCGAAGCTTGGTTATGAATTGTTGCGGCCGGAGCCAGGTACCGGGGGTCTTATACCCCATGGATCTGGCGATGTCCGCTACGAAAGCGTTGCAGTTGTAGAGCGACGCGTGCCAAAGCGGAGAACTGGCCTGCAGCCTTCGTATGCTCGCGACGACTTTCCTATATTCGGCTTCGGTCAGCAAAACTCGCCAGCTTGCCGATCGGTAGGCATCTTCCAGGTCGCCGTCCGTCCACCCGGTCGAGGCTGGCACGGGCGCCAAATGGCCGAGAACATAGACATTGGGATCACTGGACTTCGGAGCGAGCCCCGCGACTTCGGGGTTGACCATCCGTCCCGCCTGGTTCAATCGTCCAAAAATCACGAAGGAATGGCCGTAGGTAAGGGCGTACCGGGAGCGGAACTCGATGAAATGCCGTTGGGCTTGAGTTGATGCCGCCGCGCTCGCCGGCATCGCCGCGGTTCTTAGTGCCCGATCATTGGACACGAAACTCGGCTGGGGCTTGTTGTCCTGCGACTGACATGACGCTGCGGCAAGCGCGAGCAGGGCCACAATTGTTGAACGGCCACTTACAAGCGTCATCTCATCCCGAACTCCGAGGACCGCAGACCTAGTGCCCGCCTATGCCCGCTAACCGCACGTAGGCTACGAATCCGGCCTTGGCCCCTGCGTATCGACGGGGAAGGGCCTGGCGGCCCCTCCCATACTTACCGAAAGCCGGTCCTTATTTAATCACGGGCTGCTCTACCGGAGCGGGTTCCGGTGGAGGAGCCTTCCCCTTTCCTTTGCCGATCCAGCCGTTCGCGCAGCCGCTCAGGCTGGCAACGGCGAGCGTGGCAACCATTGCAATCAAGATCCTGCTCATCAAGCAATCCTTTCCCCGGGGGCGGAATAGCCTATAGAAGCGCCACAAATAATATGCAGCCCCGCCAAGTTACCTGCGATCTACACCAAAGCCTAGTGCAGAAATGACACAGTTGGCACCCGGTTGCCGGCGGCACCTTTACGGTGACGTGCTGGCAGGGTTCACCACAACGGAGATCAGGCCTGCCCGGGCATCTCAGACCATCAAATAACCACCACCGTCGTGCCCAAAGGGATACGGTCGTAGAGGTCAATAATGTCGTCATTTATCAAACGGATGCACCCGTTCGATACCGCTGTGCCTATCGTCCATGGCTCGTTTGTACCATGTATCCGGAAGTGGGTGTCGCGCCTGTCGCGATAGAGATAAAGGGCACGCGCACCAAGCGGGTTGTTTGGTCCGCCAGGGACCCCCCCTGCATACTGCACCAGGCGCGGCTTGCGCTTCATCATGCTGGCGGTGGGTGTCCACGACGGCCAGTCCGCCTTGCGGCCGACGGTCGCTGTACCCTTGAACGAAAGTCCCTGCTCGCCGACGCCGACGCCGTAGCGCGTCGCCCACCCGTCCGTCTCGACGGCATAGAGGAAACGTTGCGAAGTATCGACGACGATCGTTCCAGCCGGCTCGTTTCCGTAGTACCGCACATGCTGCCGTCGGTAACGAGGATCCAGGCCACGCCTTGGTGCGAACGCGGATGAAATCGGCTCAGCCGCCTGTCGTAACGCTGACGTACATCCGGAAACCATCAGAGCCAGACTACCCAGCACGAGCCCCCGGCGCGCTATGTGGTGTTCTTCCATTTCTACCTGCTAAGAAACTGGTCAACTTACCGCCGCCCTCGTCTCTAACATTCCAAGGCATGCGGGCCAAGTCTCGCTGTGTGGTGCCTTGAAATCCAGTCAGGCCGGTTGCTTGGTGTAACCGTTTGCCAGCGCTAGGCGGCCGCAGGTGAGATGGTAAGGGGCAAGGTGAATTCACAGGATTGACAAGCGAATTGGAGCGAAACTTCTTGCGATAACCGTCTGCCTCTGTTCGGTTATGTCACAATGGGCATAGGATAGAGACGATGAAGCCTGACTTCCGTGGTAAAGTCGCGATTGTGACCGGCGCAGGCTCCGGAATAGGAGCGGCTGTTTCACGGCAACTCGCGCAAGAAGGAGCCGAGGTTGTTGTCGCCGACCTTGATGCCGAGGCCGCGCACTGCAAAGCCGCCGAGATACGCTCGCAAGGAGGCAGGGCCTACGACTTTGCGGTCGATGTCACGGATGCGGCAGCCGTGGAAAAGCTGATCGAGTTCACTGTCCAGAAATGCGGCGGACTGGATATGGCGGTAAACAATGCAGGTATGGACGGCGTTCGAAAAGCAACGGCAGACTATCCGCTCGACAACTGGCACAAGCTGATAAACGTCAACCTAACTGGCGTTTTCTACTGCATGAAGTACGAAATCGCCGCCATGCTGGATCGAGGCGGAGGCGCCATCGTGAACATGTCCTCCGTTCTCGGTTCCGTCGGCTTGCCAACTGCGTCCGCATACACGGCAGCGAAACACGGGGTCGTTGGACTAACCAAGGTTGCGGCGATTGAATATGCGAGGATGGGCATCCGGATCAATGTCGTCGGCCCCGGCTGGATCGAAACGCCTCTTTTATCGGAGCAAATGGAGGCATTAGCCATCCGGCGCATGGCAGCCCTTCAGCCGATGGGCAGGCGCGGGAAACCGGAAGAGGTAGCGGCTCTTGTGTGCTTCCTCTTGTCCGATCAGGCCAGCTTTATCACTGGGAGCTACCATCTGGTGGACGGAGCTTACACCGCCCATTAGGTGGATGGCCCGTAAATGGCGCCTGCATGGCGAGCCTCAAGGCGCAGAACGACGAGCAAACGTGGCGTGTCAGCTAGGTGACGAAGGCCAAGGCGGCGCCAAAGCCAGCACCCACTATGATGGTGAACGCAAAAAGCGGCAGTAGCCAGCGCGGTCGTTGGGTATCCCAGTCCTTCGGGCCATGTCGGTTCATCGCGCGTCCTTTCGCAACCTTGTTTCCCGCCCACGTTGTAACCGTAATGAAATACAAGAAAGAGTGCCGCAACGTATTTAAGAGTTTGCTAATGCAAGGACGCATCGGTCCGCCAGATGCCATTCGCGTCGCAGCGTGGAGAAGATGGGCGCTGCGCTCAGTTGGCGCGAAAGTCGCTCAGGCAGAGAACTAGCCTTGGGGAAAATTCTCAGTCGCCCCTTGCTGAGACAATAGGAATATGGTCCTCATAGCCCCGTTGCGGCGATCCTCAAACGGAGATCGCAAAAATGGCCAGACACAAACTTTCTAAGCAACTTTCACAGGTCGAGATCGACCGCTTCATGGCGGCTGCGGAAGAGCTTCACAAGAGCATCGTCCGGCCGCTGTTATCGCCTACCTGCGACCACTATCGAGCGCTTCGAGCGGTCCATGAAACCCTGTTGAGATCGGTGAAGGACATTACCGGCAAGGATGCAGCTTTCATCCGATGGCACGGGACGGGGACGGCGAACTAGCGGGCAGCGAGGAAGCGCTGCAACCTCGCCAGCGCCGCTCTAGGCCTAGTGTCCTAAGTCTGGTGGGCGTGGCCTAAATTTGGAAATCACGGGCGAGGGGAGTATAATTATCGCGGGTGGATGGCCAAAAGGGAGGAATGGGCATGCACGCAGTCGTAAGAACCTATTCCGGCAAGGGAGCGAAAGAGCTTTTCGACGTGCTGGAGAAGCGCAAGACGGACGTTGAGAGCCTCATACGGTCGGTGAAGGGATTTGTGAGTTACTCGCTCATCCACACGGCAGATGGCGGCATTTCCGTCACGGTCTGCAGTAACAAGGCCGGCACGGATGAAAGCCTCCAGAAAGCGAGAGACTGGATCAAGGAGAACGCGTCCAACACTGGCGTCGGCGCACCCACAGTCTCTGAGGGCTCGATCGTTCTTCAATTGAAGTAGCGCTACTAGCCGCGCGGCCTGCGAGGCCGCCTCAGTTGGCGGCCAGGGAGACGTGCGCGCCCTGGTGGGCGTCATTGCCCTAGACTTGGCCGGCAAGCTCGCCACTGGCCTTGCAATTGGCGTAGGAGTGGCGGGGGTTTGCGACAGGGCTAGCTGGACAGCGGGAGAGGCATCGCCGACGAGCGGCCGAAAATTCGACTGCAGTGCCTCAGTTTGAAATCTGACGCGCAATTGGGCAGTGTCTCCGATCTTCGACCATGGAAGATTCGCTATGCCGTCTCGCCGGGTGTAGGGTGCCTTGTCGTCCGATCTACGGAGCATTCACGGAGCATAGTATGCGTGGTTTGATCCTTGGCCTGGCTGCCCTCGTGGTCACCTCGCCATTTGCGCAGGCAGCAGGCGACATCACCGCCGGCCGGAAAGTCATGGTGCAATGCCAATCGTGCCACGGCAAGGATGGCCTCGCCATAGAGTATTGGTCGCCCAACATCGCCGGGCAGAAGCAGGACTATCTCGTCCGTTCGCTGATGGCTTACAAGGCCGGCAACCGCAAGAGCCCAATGATGTCGCGCGTCGTCAAGAGCCTGAGCGATGAAGACATCGCCAATGTTGCGGCTTACTATGCCGCGATCAAGATTACCGTCGAAGTTCCGCAGTGACAAATAACCAAGTCCGGCGGTAGTCTGCGATATTTGCTGTCTCGACGCTTGGACACCATTCCCTCAAGGCCTATCTGGTCGACGAGGTGATAAATCGCCGTGGCGTCGCCGGGGAGCGCCCTGGCTGAACTGGATGCGGATGTCTGGCGGGATCGAAGCGTCCGCTACCAGCCTCCGCTACCAGCCCAAATGCTTAGCTCGGAAAGCTCGGCGATGTCGCCATAGATCATCGAACCTTTGACGAGAAAACACTTGTCTCCGAGGACTTCGTAGAGTGAGCTTGATGCGGTGCAAACCGGCAGGTTCTTCGAATTGGCGTACGTGCCCAGGGTCGCGGTTTCGACCTTACGGTCCTTGGCTTCGGCATAGCCGACGCTGATCGCGAGGAAAGCGATAGCAATGAGGGGGTTAGGTCGCGCCATGCGTCAAAGTAGCACCGGCCCAAGATGGGCTTCATCCATCGATTGGATGAACGCGGGCTCAAGCATGGATCAGCACCATAGGTGGGGCCAGAATGGCTGGGGCTTTGCCAGTGCCGAAGCAGGGAAAACCGGCATTTGGCGTACTGATCGTGAAATGTGAGGCGCTTCTGGCCTTTAGGTCCGGTGGGCATCAGAAATTCGCCTCAGAGTAATCTACGTAGATCGACCCGATTTTCTTCCCAACGTTATCTTTCGCGTCGCTGAACCCGTCTTCGAACTCTCCGCGCTCTAAGCGGTCGGCCAACGCGCGCAAGGCGTCTGCTGCCCATTTGTTTAACGTGCCTACGTTGGGGCCGGTCAGTTCCAACTCTACATCGCACTTCAAATGCGGGCTCAATTCCTGTGCGTTTTCCATCGCCACCACCTCATGCTTTCCGCTAAGCATATAGGAGGTCGGCTCGATATGGGAAATGCATATTGCATTCCGTCAGATTTCAAACTGAGGCACTGCAGTCGAATTTTCGGCCGCTGATCGCCGATGCCTCTCTCCCCCTGATAATACATCGAGAAACAGCGACTAACCCCGGAGCCGGCACGTCTGAAAACAGCGGCGGAACCGGTAGTGGGTCAGTTTGAACTTCAAAAATGCGAGCGGCGTTTGAAGCCATAGGCGAAACCGCCTATGCTTAGCGGCACGCATGGGAGGGAAGGATGCGCGTCACAAGCCTGTTTTTCCTACTAGCCGGCCTCACGATGCCAATTGCAGCCTTCGCTCAAGGCGAAGTATCGGTCGAACGAGGGTTGCAGGTATCAATCATCGGCGGGTGTCACGATTGCCATACCGAAGGCTATAGCGAAACAGAAGGCAAGATTGACCCTGAAAAGGCTTTAATGGGCAACTCGGTCGGTTGGCGCGGTCCCTGGGGCACGACCTATGCGACCAATCTTCGGATAGATGCAGCGGTAATGAGCGAGCGTGGATTCGTAGGGATGCTGAAGCGCATTAGAACGTCTCCACCGATGCCTTGGTACAATCTTCGAGCGATGGAGGAGAGCGATATGCAATCGCTCTATCAATACATCAGGTCGCTCGGCAAACACGGGAAGCCGGCCCCCAGCCGCATTCGCTCTGATGAGGAACCGACGACGCCATACGTTCAACTTGTGCCACCCCAAATGCCGAAGAATTGACAAATATGCCCACCGGACCTAAAGGCCAGAAACGCCCCGCCGACGTGCTCCGATTGTTGGGGGAGCTGGAATCAACTTCCGGAGTCGCCGTCAAAGTGGATATGGCCGCGCCGCCCAGCTACTTCGCAAAATGACCCATACAGGACACCCCTCAAGCCATCGGATCGAAGCCCCTACTGCAACAGGATCTTCATATTTTCAAAGTCGAAGGTAACTGCATAAGGCATGAAGAAATCGTGGCCGACCATGCCCGCGAGGTGGAAGCCAAAAAGGTTCTCCCAGGGGAATGGCCCATCGTAGAGGCCCGGGACGTTCTCTTCCTGCACCTCTCCGAAGGAGAGGCGATGCACGACGTAGGGCACGGTCTTCAGCGTCCCGCCAGCGCCCGCCCCTGAAGTAGCTTTGTCTTCCTCAAGCTTTATCCCGGCTTCCTTGATCACAGACGCCGCCAGCTTGACTCCCGCGCCAGCCAGCCCTGTGTCGACGAAGAGAAGCGTAGGTGGAAGCGTCTCCACGCGCCCCCGGCCCACCATGAAATGGTCGCTTGCAATCCAGAAAGGGACCGCGACGCTCTTGCCCGAGGCAGCCATGAATTCCTTGAGGTTTGCCGCGTTTTTCCGGCGGAGGACGAGTTCGCCGTTCGGAAAATCGAGGGTCGCAAGGAAATGGTAGAAGAGCGTGGTGCCAATGATACCGTCGATCCGCTTGGCTTGGAGGCCTTCGGAGAGCTGGCGGAGGGGTAGCACCGCGACGGGCAGGTTCTTCACCGTCCAGTCGCCGATCGTAAGCGATTCGGTCCGCCCTTGCTGAACCTCGGTGGTCTGGCCGCCGGAAAAAGTGCCTTGCACCGTTCCGAATAGTTGGACGCCAAGCTCCTTGGCGAAGTCCGTGTCGAGTGCAACCTCCGAGCCCCCGGTGTCGATGAAGAAAGTGACCTCGTCGCCCCCGTTTACGCGGATACTGACCAACGGCAGCGGATCTGTCCTCAGGAACTTGAGACGCATGATTTGCCCGTCGCCCTGCACCTCATAGGGTGTCTGGCCCTTGAAACTCTGCAACTTCGCAACATTGAGTGTCGGATACTGATCGACGATCAACTGGTTAGTACCCACGTCGACGCCATTCAGCGCAGCCGCCGCCTTTTCGAAATCGTCGCGGCGATAATAGGCCTCGGCGAGCATGACCTTGGGGTCGGCCTCGCCGGGCCCGAGGTCGATGGCCTTTTTCAGCCAATGCTCGGCATCATCAAGCCGGTTGGAAAGCAGCGCGATCCGACCCAACTGGAGCGTTGCCGAATAGTCATCGGGGTGGTCGGCGGTGATTTTGGCGTATCGTTCGCCGGCCTTAGCAAACTCCCCGGCCTTGAAGAACTGGTCGGCGGAATCGACCGGCGATGGCTTCTCCTCCGCTGTCGCCTGTCCCGAGAGTGCGCAAGGCGCGAGCATCACTAGGAGTGCGAGGCAAATTCTGGCTAATTTCATTGTTTCAGACCGGCGAGGGAGGCGAGCGAGGGGCGGTGCGATGAGCGAAGCATATCAGCCAAGCGGCCGCGGCGGAACTACTTCGCTGCTGATATGCCGTTCCACTACAGCCGGGCCGAGGCCGAGCGGCTTCAATTCGTCCAGATCGAACACTGAACCACTTGACCCGTTGCCTGATCACGAACCCTTTTCGAAAACACGCGATGGAGGCCCATTGCGCGTGATCTAGCTTCCTTCGTCGCAACGTAATCGGGATAGCCGACATGCCACTGCCAGAGGAAGTGTGGTGGGGCAGGTTTCCACGTAACCTTGGATCCAAAGGCCGCATTGTCCGGATCTGTTCTATCGAACCGGCAGTCGACGGCTACGGGCATCATGCCCTTCTTAGCCATTGCGTCGGAAACCCCGTAAGCAGTTCGCTTCGTAAGCCATCCATCCGCGCCGCTAGTCGAAACTGTAGTGCACCCTGCCAGAGATATGCTCGACATCAAAAGCCCGATGGCCAATGCGTTGCCTGCGAATGATCGCCGAGTGCCAACCTGATTCTGTTTCATACCCGATCCCCACAACTGAAAGTAGTGCAGGCTAGATGGGGATACGGCGCGAAACAAGGGAGCGCGCCTCTTCTTTGGTTCGGCCGGTCGTGCGCCGTGCGCGGTGCGACAGGCGAGCGGCGAGCGGCAAAATTTCAAACTGAGACACTATCTAACTGCCACCTAATACAGGTTCTTTGAGCTAACTCCCCTGGCGCGCGTACTGGTCGCGAATCCCATTCGTCGCGCGCTATTGGAGTCTGGATATAGTGCGCCAGAATCCAGGGTCGCGTCCCGTCTGTTTCCGGTCTGTTTTCAGGCATGAAATTCCCTTGCCCGGGTCGCTGTTCCTTCACTGTTTTCAGTGCGCATCGGACACTGTTCCGCCGCTGTTTTCAGCGAGAGTGCCAACTGTTTCCTAACTGTTTTATCAGTTGCAGCGCTTAACCGAAATCGTCCATTAAATTGGACTAAGCCATCGTCGCATATAACTGGCTTGGAAATGACTCCCCCACTCTTTGCGCTCCCGGGCTGCCCGCCGCCTATCGCGGAACCTAGCTGAGACTAGTGTAGTCGGCCGCCCGGCTTGGGCTCGCCGGTCCAAAAGTAGTGAGCCCGTGCCCGGTCAGTGCATTTTTCTGGCTGTGGTTTGAACCGCGAGCGCCGGGTCTGAACCAGGCAGCGGGCTGAAATGACCGCTGAGCAAAACTCCGTTACTTGTTGCAGTTCTGCATATCCGACGTCATGGCGCCGCTGGGGGTATTGTTGTCGGTATCGCTGCCCGCCGTATCCTTGCAGCGGTCCTCCATACCGTTTGTCTGCGGCGTGGTGGCGTTCGTTGCGTTCGGATCGATCGTGTTCGGGGTAGTTGCGCTGCCGGTCCCGATGTTGCCGCCGGAAGTGCCTGTGTTGACGCCGGTATTGCCATCGGCGCTACCGGTCCCGGAGCCCATCGATTGTGCCATGGCAGATGTGGCCAGGCCGATAGCAAGTAGGAATGCAGAGAGAATTTTCATCATCTTAGTGTCTCCATCGAGTTGCATCGCTCTATCGCGATCTATACCCAACGAGAGTTTTTTCGAGATGTTCCGTTTGGCATAAATAGTGATCGATACAACCATTATGGATCTTTGTTGCTCGTCGTTTCGTGAATGCGGCTGCGAAATTCCTGCCGCATAGCGGCAATTTCGTCTGGAACCAAATCGAGCATGCCGCGTTATCGCGCTTGCGGGGAGTTGTGTCGGCCGCAGGGGACAGTTTCACCAGGACATTCAAGAAATCCGTGAGCTGGGAGGGGCGCTGTGAGCGTGCTTGCATCCACAAGGCAATTGGACCACCGTCAAATACTGAACGCGCTGAAGGCTTTTCGGAGCGGTGATTTCTCCGTTCGCATCGATAATGTCTACACCGGCCTCGATTCCGAGATCGCCGACACCTTCAACGAAATCGTAGAACTCAACGATCAGGTCACGCGCGAGTTCGAACGCCTCAGCAAGGTCGTCGGCAAGGATGGCCGGATCGGCGAACGCGGCCGTGTCCGCAACGCTACCGGCAGTTGGGAATCGAGCGTCCGTTCCGTCAACGATCTGATCGAGGACATGGTTCAGCCGACGGCCGAAGTGGCGCGCGTCATCGGCGCGGTCGCCAAAGGCGACCTGTCGCAGACGATGATGGTCGAAATCGACGGCCGGCAGTTGCGCGGCGAATTCCTGCGCATCGGCAAGATCGTCAACACCATGGTCGGGCAACTGGCCTCCTTCGCCTCGGAGGTGACGCGCGTGGCGCGCGAGGTCGGCACCGAAGGCAAGCTCGGCGGCCAGGCCCGCGTGAAAGGTGTGGCCGGGACCTGGAAGGACCTGACCGACAACGTCAACGCCATGGCGACGAACCTGACCGGGCAGGTGCGCAACATCGCCGAGGTGACGACCGCCGTCGCTTCCGGCGACCTGTCGAAGAAGATCACCGTCGATGTGAAGGGCGAAATCCTCGAGCTCAAGAACACCATCAACACGATGGTCGACCAGCTCAATTCCTTCGCCTCGGAAGTGACGCGCGTTGCGCGCGAGGTCGGTACAGAAGGCAAGCTCGGCGGCCAGGCGCGCGTCGAAGGTGTCGGCGGCACCTGGAAGGACCTGACCGACAACGTCAACCTGATGGCAGAGAA
This sequence comes from Mesorhizobium sp. M1403, assembly GCF_040317695.1. Lineage (NCBI taxonomy): Bacteria > Pseudomonadati > Pseudomonadota > Alphaproteobacteria > Hyphomicrobiales > Phyllobacteriaceae > Mesorhizobium > Mesorhizobium sp. M1403. Next base: position 36,591 of record NZ_JAMYKY010000005.1, read on the forward strand.
CCTGACCGGCCAGGTGCGCAATATCGCCGAGGTGACCACTGCTGTGGCGCTTGGCGACCTGTCGAAGAAGATCACGGTCGACGTCAAGGGCGAGATCCTCGAGCTGAAATCAACCATCAACACCATGGTCGACCAGCTGAACTCATTTGCCGGCGAAGTGACGCGCGTCGCCCGCGAAGTCGGCACCGAGGGCAAGCTCGGCGGCCAGGCGCAGGTGCGCGGCGTTGCCGGCACCTGGAAGGACTTGACCGACAACGTCAATTCAATGGCCGAGAACCTGACCGGCCAGGTCCGCAACATCGCCGAGGTGACGACCGCGGTTGCTTCGGGCGACTTGTCGAAGAAGATCACCGTCGCCGTGCAAGGCGAAATCCTCGAGCTCAAGGACACCATCAACACGATGGTCGACCAATTGAACTCCTTCGCCTCGGAAGTGACGCGTGTGGCGCGCGAGGTCGGCACCGAAGGCAAGCTCGGCGGCCAGGCCGAGGTGAAGGGCGTCGGCGGCACCTGGAAGGATCTGACCGACAACGTCAACCTGATGGCCGCCAACCTGACCGGCCAGGTGCGCAACATTGCCGAGGTGACGACCGCCGTGGCCCGCGGCGACCTGTCGAAGAAGATCACCGTCGACGTCAAGGGCGAAATCCTGGAGCTCAAGGACACCGTCAACACGATGGTCGACCAGCTGAACTCCTTCGCCTCCGAAGTGACGCGTGTGGCGCGCGAAGTGGGATCGGAAGGCAAGCTCGGCGGCCAGGCGCATGTCGAGGGTGTCGGCGGCACCTGGAAAGATTTGACCGACAACGTCAATGCCATGGCCGGCAATCTGACCGTGCAGTTGCGCGACGTGTCCAAGGTGGCGACGGCAATTGCGACCGGCGACCTCACCCAGAAGATCACGGTCGATGCATTGGGCGAGATCCTGCAGATCAAGGACGTCATCAACACGATGGTCGACCAGCTGAATTCCTTCGCCTCCGAGGTGACGCGCGTGGCGCGCGAAGTCGGTTCCGACGGCAAGCTCGGCGGCCAGGCGCAGGTGCGCGGCGTTGCCGGCACCTGGAAGGACCTGACCGACAACGTCAATGCGATGGCCGCCAACCTGACCGGGCAGGTGCGCAACATCGCCGAGGTGACGACTGCGGTGGCGCTTGGCGATCTGTCGAAGAAGATCACGGTCGACGTGCGCGGCGAGATCCTCGAGCTGAAGGACACCATCAATACGATGGTCGACCAGCTGAATTCCTTTGCCTCGGAAGTGACGCGCGTGGCGCGCGAGGTCGGCACCGAGGGCAAGCTCGGGGGTCAGGCGCAGGTGCGCGGCGTTGCCGGCACCTGGAAAGATCTGACCGACAATGTGAATTCAATGGCCGAGAACCTGACCGGCCAGGTCCGCAACATCGCCGAGGTGACGACGGCTGTGGCGCGCGGCGACCTGTCGAAGAAGATCACGGTCGACGTCAAGGGCGAGATCCTGGAGCTGAAATCGACCATCAACACCATGGTCGACCAGCTGAACTCCTTTGCCGGCGAAGTGACGCGTGTCGCCCGCGAGGTCGGCACCGAGGGCAAGCTCGGCGGCCAGGCACGGGTCGAGGGCGTCGCCGGCACCTGGAAGGACCTGACCGACAACGTCAACCTGATGGCGACGAACCTGACCAACCAGGTGCGCGGCATCGCCGATGTCGTGACCGCGGTCGCGCAAGGCAATCTCAAGCGCAAGCTGACGGTCGATGCCAAGGGCGAGATCGCCTCGCTCGCCGACACCATCAACGGCATGATCGAGACGTTGGCGACCTTCGCCGATCAGGTGACCAACGTCGCCCGCGAGGTGGGCATCGAAGGCAAGCTCGGCGGCCAGGCCCGCGTGCCCGGCGCCGCCGGCCTTTGGCGCGACCTGACCGACAACGTCAATCAGCTTGCGGCCAACCTGACCACCCAGGTGCGCGCCATCGCCGAAGTGTCGACTGCGGTGACCAAGGGCGATCTGACCCGCTCGATCAGCGTCCAGGCCTCCGGCGAGGTCGCGGCGCTGAAGGACAACATCAACGAGATGATCCGCAATCTGAAGGACCAGACGCTGAAGAATGCCGAGCAGGACTGGCTGAAGACCAATCTCGCCCGGTTCTCGCGCATGCTGCAGGGCGAGCGCGACCTGGCAACGGTCTCGCGTCTCATCATGTCCGAACTCGCGCCGCTGGTGAATGCGCAATATGGCGTGTTCTACGTGACCAACCGCGACGAGGATGAATTCTATCTGGAACTCGCCGCCTCCTATGGCGCCGAAAGCAAGGCGGAGATCAAGCAACGCCTCGATCTGCGCGAAGGCCTTGTCGGGCAAAGTGCCGCCGACAAGCGCGCCATCATGCTGGACAATGTGCCGCCGAATTTCCTGCGCGTCACGTCGGGCCTTGGCAATGCCGCGCCGGCCAACGTGATCATTCTTCCGGCTCTGTTCGAGGACGAGGTGAAGGCCGTCATCGAACTCGCCTCGTTCAGCGAATTCCGCGACACGCACCAGTCATTCCTCAACCAGCTGATGGAATCCGTCGGCATCGTTCTCAACACCATCGCCGCCACCATGCGCACCGAAGGCCTGCTCAAGCAGTCGCAGCTGCTGACCTCGGAGCTGCAGGCGCGTCAGACCGAGCTGACCAAAAAGCAGGAAGAGCTGCACGCCACCAACGAGGAGCTGCAGGAAAAGGCGCAGCTGCTCGAGAACGAAAAGAAGCAGGTGGAGAACAAGAACCTCGAAATCGAGATGGCGCGCCGTGCGCTGGAGGAGAAGGCCGAGCAGCTGGCGCTTACCTCGAAATACAAGTCGGAATTCCTCGCCAATATGAGCCACGAACTGCGTACGCCGCTGAACTCGCTGCTCATCCTTTCAAACCTGCTCGCAACCAACCAGCAAGGCAATCTCAACGACAAGCAGGTCGAGTTCGCGCGCACCATCAACTCGGCCGGCACCGACCTTTTGAGCCTCATCAACGATATCCTCGATCTGTCGAAGATCGAATCGGGTACCGTCTCGATCGATATCAACGACATGCCGGTGGTGCATCTTCGCCAGCATATGGAGCGAACCTTCCGGCAGCTGGCGACCGACAAGGGGCTTGGCTTCGCCATCAACGTCGATCCCGAGCTTCCGGAGACCGTCCGCACCGACGAGAAGCGCTTGCAGCAGATTGTGCTCAACCTCTTGTCGAACGCGTTCAAGTTCACCTCCGAGGGCGAAGTCAGCTTGAATTTCCGGGCCGAAAAGACTGGCCGTCACAACGGCTCGGTGCAACCGATGGAAGCGCTCGCTATCGCGGTCACCGATACGGGCATCGGTATTCCGCAGGACAAGCAGAAGCTGATTTTCGAGGCCTTCCAGCAGGCCGACGGCACCACCAGTCGCAAATATGGCGGCACCGGGCTTGGGCTCTCGATCAGCCGGGAGATCGCCCGGCTGATCGGCGGCGAATTGCGGGTCGAGAGCACGCCGGGCAAGGGTTCGACGTTCACGCTGGTCATCCCGTTCGACGGACCTCGGATGGCCTTGGCCCCGCAAGCGGCCTTGCTGCCGGCGATGGAGGTGGTCGCGACGACGGCGCAGCCGAGCCCGCCATCCTCCGAATTGCTTGATGACCGCGATACGATCTCACCGGAAGATAGGGTCGTGCTGATCGTCGAGGACGACCCGACCTTTGGCGGTTTGCTGCTCGGCCTGGCGCGTTCGGCCCGGCTGAAGGGCGTCCTGTCGACCGCGGGCTCTGGCACGCTGGCTTTGGCCCGCAAGCTGGTTCCCGATGCGATCACGCTGGATCTCGGACTATCGGATATCGACGGCTGGGTGTTGTTCGATCTGCTTCGCCATGACCCGAAAACCAAGGACATTCCCGTCCATGTCATCTCGGGTGCCGAAGATATCGAGGTGCTTGCCCGCAAGGGCGCATCCACCATTTCAACCAAGCCCGTGTCGGCGGACGAACTGATGAAGGTCTTCCAGGACATTCACTCCAGAAAGCTCCGCGTCCAGCGCCGCGTTCTGATTGCCGATACCGATCCCGAGCGCCGTCTCTCGTTGATCGAGGCGATCCGCGACGGCGTCACCTCGGTCACCGCGATCGGCCGCGTCGCGGCCAATGCCGACGACATCGGCATCGCCGGCTATGATGCCGTTGTGCTCGGCCTTGGCCGCTCGGCCAAGGACAACGCCCAGATGCTGGATGAGATTGCCGTCCTGTTCGGGCAGTCCGTGTCGCGACTGTTGTTCTTCGCGCCGCATCCGGAAGCGCTGCAACAGTCGCTCGCCTTGCATCCGGCATTGGCGGACGTTCCGCGGGCGGAGAATTTCGCGCAGCTGGCTCTCCTGATATCCGCAACGCTCCCGGGGCGAGGCCACGACAGTTCGGCAGCCGAACAGCCGGATAAATTCGACCTCGCCGGCGCAAAGGTCCTCATCGTCGACGACGACATCCGCAACATCTATTCGCTCACCAGCGTTCTTGAGACCTATGACATCCAGGTGCTGCACGCGGAGCGCGGTAGGGAAGGTATTGCGCTTCTGGAGCAGAGCCCGGATATCGACGCCGCATTGATCGATATCATGATGCCGGAGATGGACGGCTACGAGACGATGCGGCAGATCCGCGGCATGCCGGCAATCGCCCATATCCCGTTGATCTCGGTTACCGCCAAGGCAATGAAGGGCGACCGGCAGAAGTGCCTCGACGCCGGCGCCTCTGACTATATCGCCAAGCCGGTCGACCTCGACCTGCTGCTGGCCTTGCTGCGTGTCTGGATCGGCCGCTCGCGATCCCGTGTCCATCGTCCGGAAAAGACGCTCATGGCAGTGAACTGACGGCCGCTCGATGCAGAAACTGTCGAGAAACGGAGCGAGGAAGCTGGAGGTTATGGCCCCGGCGACAGGGCCGGCAAAGGCGCGCATCCTGGCCGTGGATGACGACGAGCGCAATCTGCTGGCGATCGGCGAGGTTCTGGCCCCTGTCGGCGAAGTCGTCTGCGTGCAGTCGGGCGAAGAGGCGCTGCGCGCTCTGCTGAAAGAGGATTTCGCAGTCATCCTGCTGGATGTGCTGATGCCTCGGCTGGACGGCTACGAGACCGCTGGATTGATTCGCCAGCGCGAGCAATCCAGGCGAACGCCGATAATCTTTCTCACCGCCATCAACAAGGAAGACGCCCACATGCTGCGCGGCTATGACGCCGGCGCGGTGGATTACGTGTTCAAGCCCTTCGACCCGGCCATGCTGCGTTCCAAGGTAGCCGTGTTCGTCGAACTTCATGAGAAGACGCTCGAAATCCAGCAAAAGGCGGCTGCCGAGCAACGGCTGCTGGCCCAGGCACTGCAGGCGCAGCAGGAAAAACTCGAGGCCGAGCGGGCGCTGCGTAGCGCCCAGGAGCGGCAGCATGCCATTTTGAGCTCTCTTCCGGTCTGCTTCCACGCAAGGGCGGCGGAGCCGCCGTTCGGCGCCAGCTTTGTCACCGAAGGGGTCGAACGCTTGACCGGCTTTCCTGCCGAACGGCTGACCTCCGATCCAGGCTTCGGCCTAAGCCGGGTTCATCCCGACGATCTGCCGAGAGTGAGGCAAGCCCTGCTCGCAGCCAAGGCCATCGGCTCCTACACCTGCGAATTCCGCTGGCAATGCGCCGACGGCAATTACCGGATTTTCCTCGACCAGGGCGTCCTGTCGAACGGTTCCGATGGCCAGAGGCCCGAGATCCTCGGCACATTGCTGGACGTTACCGAGCGGCGCGAGCTTGAGAACCAGCTGCTGCAATCGCAGCGCCTCGACGCGATTGGCAAGCTTACCGGCGGCCTGGCGCATGATTTCAACAATCTGCTTGCCGCAATTCTCAGCGGATTGGGATTGCTCGAGCGCCACGCCGAGTTCGATGGACAGGCCAGGCAAGTTCTGGAACTGACGCGCCGGTCGGCAAAACAAGGCGCCGAGCTCGTCAACCGCATGCTTGCGTTCTCGCGCCGCCAGACACTGAGGCCGCAGGCCGTGCGCCTCGCTGCGCTTGGCGGCACCATGAACGGGTTGGTGGCCCCGGTTCTGGGCGGCCTGATCCGTTTCGATTGGCTTGTCGACGACACGGTGTGGCCGGCGCATGTCGATGCCGGCCAGCTGGAGCTGGCGCTGATGAACCTGGTTTTCAACGCGCGCGATGCCATGCCGTCCGGCGGCACGATAATCGTGGAGGCGCAAAATCGAACGCTAGGCAGTGCAGCCGAGGATATTTCGGCGGGCGACTATGTCGTGGTCACCGTCAAGGATACGGGGTCGGGCATACCGGCCGACATTCTCGCCAAGGTCGTCGAACCGTTCTTCACCACAAAACCGGTCGGCAAGGGCACTGGCCTCGGTCTGAGCACGGTGCATGGCTTCGTCAAGCAATCGGGCGGCACGCTCCGCATTGAGAGCACCGTCGGCAGTGGAACATCCGTCCAGCTCTGGCTGCCGCGTTCAATCGAGCGCCCGGTGGAAATCGCCGACAAGTCCGATGCCGACAACACCGTCGTGAATGCCGGCGAGGACTATCCGTCGGTCCTGCTGATTGACGACAGCAATGTACTGCGGGAACTGACGGCGCAATCGCTTCGCCAACATGGCTTTGCGGTTACCTGCGCCGGGGGCGGTGCGGAAGCGCTGGCGATGATCGAGCGGGCGCCGTACGATTTCGATGTCATCGTCACCGATTTTGCCATGCCGCTCGTCTCGGGGCTCGAGGTCATCCGGTTCGCCCGCAATCTGCGGTCCGATTGGCCGGCGGTGATGATAACCGGATATGCCGACGCCGACGCGATCGCCGACCGGCCCCCCGACGTGCCGCTGCTCGGCAAACCGCTGCGCGAAAAGGACCTGATGGAGAGCATTCTTGCAGCGGCTGCGCGCGCCGGATCGCCGAGGACCAAGCAGGCCAGCCGGTGAAAGGCGGACCATTGGAACCTGATCCATGGGTTGCCGTTGGGTAGGTCTCTGGCTGCGCTAGGATCGGAGGAGAGACTGATGGCGACAGCGGACTGGCCTCTTCCTGAACGCTTCACTTTTCAAGGGAACTCGATCGCCTGGGGCGCGATGGGCGAGGGCTCACCCGCGGTATTGCTGCATGGCACGCCTTTCTCATCGTCGGCATGGCGTAGAATTGCGCCTTTGCTCGGCCAACAGAGGCGAATCTATTGCTTTGACATGCTCGGCTATGGTCGATCTGATAAACCCGATAGCGACGTGTCTCGTGGCATTCAGAAGAGCTTTTCGCGGCCCTTTACGATCATTGGGGCCTGCGTGCCCCCGATGTCGTCGCGCATGATTTCGGCGGCTCAACAGCGTTACGCGGTCATTTGCTCAATGGGCTCGACTATCGGTCGCTGGTGCTGATCGATCCGGTCGCAATCAGCCCGCAAGGCTCACCACTTGTTCAGGCCGCCAAGAAACACGAGGCGGTCTTTTCCGGCCTTCCGCACTACATTCATGAAGCAATCCTGCGCGCCTACATCGGCGCCGCCGTAGCGAATGCGCTGCGCGAGGAAGAGATGGCGCTCTACCTCGCGCCGTGGCTGGGAGCCGAAGGTCAAAAAGCTTTCTGGCGCCAGGTCGCTCAGATGGATGACAAATACTCGCAAGAGGTCGAGTGGCGCTACGGCGAGATTCGTTGCCCCGTTGCCATCCTGTGGGGCGAGGACGACCAGTGGATTCCCATCGATGACGGTCGCGAGCTCGCGCGCCGCATTTCGAGTGCTTCCTTCCATGTCGTGCCGAACGCGAAGCATCTTATGCAGGAGGACGCGCCGGAAGCGATCGTGGCGACAGTGCTTGGCTTCTGGCGAGACCTGGAGGAGCGGGCAAATGTCCGCAAAAAACCGGCTTCGGCCGCTCGATCTCCATCGCGTCAATGAAGGCTTTGGGCGATCGGTTTGATCCGGTTGCCGATGCCAAGGACAGGAATCCACCCCTTAGCGGCAGTCTCGAATCGAAACGGTACGTTTCGTATCTTTGACCCTAGCAGCATCCAGCCTGTGCGCAACACGGAGCGCCGGCCATGGCGCGCTCGACGGGCTGTGATGCGGTTGATAAGCCCTCTCCCCAAGGAGAGTCGGACATGACCGTTGCGATCGAGATGGGCCAGACGAGCGCGGGCGCCCCGGCGGCGCTGGATCTTGAGGAACTGCTGGCGACGCGGCTTCTGGTGCAGGGCAATTCGGGTTCCGGCAAATCCCATCTGCTGCGCCGGCTCTTGGAGCAGAGTGCGCCCTGGGTACAGCAGACCATCATCGATCCCGAAGGCGACTTCGTCACGCTTGGCGACCGTTTCGGCCATCTGGTGATCGATGCCGAGGAGCATACCGAGCGCGGCCTGCAGAGCGCCGGCGAGCGGGCGCGCATCCACCGCGTCTCCACGGTGCTCAATCTCGAAGGGCTCGACGCCGAGAACCCGATGCGGCGCGCCGCCGCCTTTCTCGGCGGGCTGTTCGAGGTCGCCCGCGACCACTGGTATCCGATGCTGGTGGTGGTAGACGAGGCGCAGCTGTTCGCGCCGGCGGTTGCCGGCGAGGTTTCCGACGAGGCGCGCAAACTCTCGCTCGGCGCCATGACCAATTTGATGTGCCGTGGCCGCAAGCGCGGGCTGGCCGGCATCATCGCCACCCAGCGGCTGGCCAAGCTCGCCAAGAACGTCGCCGCCGAGGCTTCCAATTTCCTCATGGGCCGGACTTTTCTGGACATCGACATGGCGCGCGCCGCCGATCTTCTCGGCATGGAGCGGCGCCAGGCGGAGGCTTTTCGCGACCTCGAGCGCGGGCAGTTCATGGCGCTCGGCCCGGCGCTGTCGCGCCGTCCGCTCGGTCTGCGCATCGGCCCGACCGATACGAGTCCGCGCAACGCGACCCCGCGCCTGATGCCGCTGCCGGAATCGGCGCTGGAGGATGCCCGCGCGATCATCCTGGCGGCCCCGCCGCCGGAAACCGTCCGGCCGCAGCGCCGCTCCTCGCCGGACCTGCTCGATCAGCTGATGGCGGCGAAATCGGCGGCGCTGGAAATCCGCCCCGAACCGGTGGAGCCGCCGATCAGCGCCGAGGATCTGGCGGAGCGGCGCGAGCGCGTCGACCGGGTGCTGCGCGCCGTGCTGGCGCAGCCCGATGCCGGCTTCCGCGTCATCGGCGTGCTCTATCAGGAGTTCGTCGTCCGCTGCCGCATAGAAGGCCTCGCCTCGGTCGTGCCGGACCTGCCGGAGTTCCGCCGCATGCTGACGCGCGCCCGCGCCGGGCTCGGCTCCGACATGATAGGCGACGATGCCTGGCAGGACGTCTCGGCGCGCGCCTCGCTGCTGCCCGAGGACATGCAAGGCGTCTTCATGATGATCGCCCGCGCGGCGAAGGAAGGCTGGCCCTGCCCGAGCGACGCCGCGATCGCCCGCGCCTACGGCTCGCACTCGCTACGCCGCGCACGGCGCCTGCTGACCTATATCGAGGAGCAGAGGCTGATTGTGTGTCAGCTTGACGGGGGCGGACGGCGGACGGTGACGCTCGTGGAGCTGGCCTGGGCGACGGCGCCGGGCGATCCGAATGCGGTGGAGGCGGAGCAGCGGAGTGCGGTGGGGTGAGGCGGCGGCCGAGCGCGGTCTTCATCATACGACGACGATTGGCGCGACGCAGATCCGCTATTGTAAGTTGTTCGACGCTACAGCACTCCCTCTTGCCGACGGCGCTTTACATATCTTCTAAATTACCAGCGGGTCGGTTTGCCAATGAAGAGATCAGCCGCGATCAACTGACGAAGACAAGAAATACGGCAGGACTGTAGCGCAAATATCCGCCGAACCTACGCTACCTCCGCCGATTACCCCTTCGGTTCATTCTGTTGACATCTCCTGCTTCTGGAGAGATGGTAAGATACTACGCGGCGGCCCTTTTTCCGAAGATTTTATTCTGCAGCTTTATCAAAGGATTTTGGCAATGCGTTTGTCTCGATCGCGCCGACTTATGGCCATCGCTTTGACGGCAATCGCAGCCGTCACGCTTCCCTCTTATGGACATGCCGAGGACAAGCTGCTGACGGAAGCGGTGCAGTTCAACGGTACGATCCTGTATCTCTCCACCAAGGTGCCTGGCCTGATCTTCGGCGCCGTGCGCAACGGCGAGACGGCCTTGGCCGGTTTCGGCAAGATTGCCGACGGGAGTGAAAAAGTGCCCGACGGCGACACAATGTTCCGCATCGCGTCCGTGAGCAAAGTGTTCTGCGGCGGTGTGCTTTCCTCGCTGGCGATCGACGGCAAGGTACAACTCACCGACCGGCTGCAGGATCGCCTTGGCTGGGACGTCACGCTCCCGGAGAAGGACGGCCGCGCCCTCCGCCTGATCGATCTCGTCGCGCAAGCTTCCGGCCTTCCGCGGGAGGTGCCAGTGGCCGAGGCGCCCCCCTCAGACCCTTTCTCTACGAACACCAAAGAGGCGCAGATTGCCGCCCTCAAGGACAATCCGCTGCTGTTCGCGCCGGGCACCGCCGTTCTCTATTCGAACTTCGGATACGACCTCCTCGGAGCGGCGCTCGCTAATGTCTCTGGAAAGCCTTATGCCGAGGTCCTTCGAGAGCGTGTCCTCGATCCCCTCGGCATGAAAGACACGGTTTTCAACCCAAGACCGGAGGACGAGCCGCGCCTGATGCAGGGCCATAACTTCGACGGCAGCCCCATGCCAATCGTGCCGACGAGCACAGCCATGGAGTGCGCCGGTGGATTGTACTCGACCGCGGACGACCTGCTGCGCTGGATGAACTGGCATGTCGACAACAAGCCTTCCGCGGCCGACGCCGAGTTGCGCCTTTTGAACCACGCGGCTTTTTTGTACCGGGACGGGCTCGCGTCGGTGATGGGGCTGGATGACGGCGGGCCGATGGACGCCATGGGTCTCGGATGGGTCATCATGCTCCCTAACGAGCATCGCCCGCTCATCCTCCAGAAGAGCGGCGGCCTGCAAGGGATGTTTCTCTATGTTGCGATTGCACCGACACGCGGCGTCGGCGCTTTCTTCGTCATGAACGAATTCAATGCCGCCGGCTTCATGGCTGGGGTCAAGACGACGAACGATCTCGTCGCAGAGATCGCTCCACGCTGATTTTCGCGCTGATCGGGAGGACGTGCGCGATGATTGGCGCTATGGAGGGACCTGACGGACGGTATATTTCCCGGCAAGGCAAGCGCGACATCGGCTATTTCCGGCCGACCGCTTAGCCTCCTGAGGATGACCTTTGCCGGCTTCATCGCTGCTCACGGCCTGCTCATGCTGCGGCCAAGGTTCTGCCTCTCGCCTCTTCGGCATCCCGCTTTCGTAGCCGACCGCGAATGCCGCGCTGCTCGCAGTCCCGACACCATCAGCCGCCTCTTGGCGCAACCCGATGCCGGCTTCCGCGTCATCGGCGTGCTCTATCAGGAGTTCGTGGTCCGCTGCCGCATCGAGGGCCTCGCCGCGGTCGTGCCGGACCTGCCGGAGTTTCGCCGCATGCTGACCCGCGCCCGCGCCGGGCTCGGCTCCGACATGGCAGGCAACGACGCCTGGCAGGACGTCTCGGCGCGCGCCTCGCTGCTGCCCGAGGACATGCAAGGCGTGTTCATGATGATCGCCCGCGCCGCCAAGGAGGGCTGGCCCTGCCCAAGCGATGCCGCGATCGCCCGTGCCTACGGCTCGCACTCGCTACGCCGCGCCCGGCGCCTGCTGACCTACATCGAGGAGCAGGGGCTGATCGTGTGCCAGCTCGACGGGGTCGGGCGGCGGACGGTGACGCTGGTGGAGCTCGCCTGGGCGACGGCACCGGGCGATCCGAATGCGGCGGAGGCGGAGCAGGGGCGTGCCGTGGGGTGAAGCGGCGGGGCAGGCGCGCTGAGAAAGCGCCGCTGGATCAGGCCGGGGTGAAGTCTGCTTTGCGCCGCATTAACGTCATTCTCCATTCGAAGCGCTCAGGCCGGAAGCTGCCGTGCGGAAGGACGCCCAGTCATTGCCCGCAGCGGATAAGTTTGCAGCTGGACAATAATGGCCAGCCGGGGCGATCCCGGTATTTAGCGTTGCTTCGGCGAGTCAATACTGAGCCTGCGCTTACGCGTCATCCCTCTCGACAAGACCAACGGCTGGACGCGATCGAGCGCAGGCGGGTTCAGTTGGTGCTGGTTGTGGGGGTGAACCCGCACTGCTTCTGTTCCATATCGATCTGCTTCGTGATGCGGACGGCGTTCTGTGCGTAGGCCTCCGTCACGGAGCCACTATTCACGGTCTTGTCCTTCAGCGGACTCACGCCTGCGCAGAGGTGGAAAACATGCGGCTCGGTGGACTTCGCGGCTCCGTTTTCGGGCGCGATCCAGTAGACGACATCCTGACCGGCGGGGTGGCTCGCGTCCCGCGTCGCCGCCGCCACCGCGGCGGTGTCCGTCGCGATCGCCTGCGCCTGAGCGGCGACGTCGGGCGAACAGGCGGTGGTGGGCTGCCCCGACTTGATCTGAGCTGCGCATGCGTTCATATCCTGGGTGTACTGTTCGACCGATGGGGGTTTGAAACTGATCCCCATGACCGTCGCGAGCACGGCCAGCGCAGCGCCGAGGCCGCCGGCAACCTTCTTGGTCTGCGGATCCATGTTTTTGTCGGTGAGGATCAGGAAAACCAGCGGAAGGAAGGCAATCAGCGTGATGATTGCGCCGAGCTGGTTTTGGAAGAAGAACCTGGCCGCGTCGGATGCACGGGCCGGATCGTGCCTGTTGGCCGCCTTCCACAGCAAGTTGCCGGCGATTGCGAAAATCGCGATGCCGACCAGAAGGCCGATGATCAGCGGCAGGTGTCCCTGGTCGAACTTGTTCTGGCGAAGCAGAATAACCCCGTAGATCTCGCCGCCAATGGCGACGATCCACGAGAGTGCGGCGAAAAGGCGAAGACGCGTGGCGGAGGACTTCTGGCCCTGCGTCGCTTGCCAATCCTTGGTAACGTCTGGCTTGTTGTCGGTCATCGACCAGATCCCCTGATATCGACACTTCTGCGGGCGGCAACCCGCCCTGCGTAGCGTCATTGAACGATCGTCACCTGCCTTAGCGACGCGGCGAAAATGTGAACGCCACGGCAGGCCTCCCCATCCATATTGCGCATGAGTGAATCCGTCCATACCCACGGAGGCAGACGCCTATGCGGCGATGGCTCCGTTCTTCTTAATCTCTGGCTCGACGTGACGCTGCCTTCCCTCGCTTGCCTCGCTTCCCTGGCGATCCGGTAGAAGCCGCGGTAATCACAGGACCGGTCGAAAGCAACGTCGGCAGATCCGAACTGAGGCCGGATCGATGGTCAAGGACCTAAAAGCGGCCAGTCCGCTTACGTGAAAAGCAGCCATTCAGGATTTGGTCTGCGACGGTCGGCTTCGGGTCAAAAGCAGCTGGTGGTGTCGCGCCCCCTATCTCTCCTCCACAATCCGCAAACAGCCGCCGCCACAAACAGCACGATCAGCCCAACAAAATCCGCTTCGTTGTCGCCGACGGCATAGAGAAGGCGGTCAAAGCCGGTGCGGCTCAAGGTGAAGGCTGGTGCCGGCGCCCGGCGTCAAGTTGGTCGCTGCGGCCGTTGCCTCTAATGCCTCAGGCGGCGCCTGGACACCGGCTTTGTTTGCGTGAATCTCGCCATGCCGCATTGCACAATCGCGTCGCCTGCGCAAAATGCGGCATGATCCGCAAATCCCTCACTGTCCTGGTGATCGATGAAAACCACATCCGCGCTTCGATAATCGAAGCAGGACTGCGGGAGGCCGGGCATCGGCAGGTCACGGTCATCCATGACGTCGCCGGCATAGCACGGCGGATCGCCGAGATCGAACCCGACGTAATCGTCATCGACCTCGAAAATCCCAACCGCGACATGCTCGAAAACATGTTCCAGCTTTCGCGCGTGGTGAAGCGGCCGATCGCCATGTTCGTCGATCGCTCGGATCAGGCTTCGATCGAGGCAGCGGTGGAGGCGGGGGTCTCAGCCTATGTCGTCGACGGCCTGCGTCAGGAGCGGGTCAAGCCGATCCTCGACATGGCGATCAGCCGCTTTAACGCGTTTTCGCGCATGGCGCGCGAACTGGAAGAGGCCCGCAGCGAATTGGAAAGCCGCAAGGTGATCGATCGCGCCAAGGGCATATTGATGAAGTCGCGCGGCTTGTCGGAGGACGCGGCCTATACGCTGCTGCGCAAGACCGCCATGAACCAGAACCGCAAGATCGGCGAAATCGCCCAGAGCCTGGTGACGGCGGCAGGCCTTCTGGATTCCGAGGAGAGTTGACGATGGCGGCCGAGCACCGGATCAATGCTGGCTTCATGCCGCTCTTCGACAGCGCTGTCCTCGTTGCGGCAAAGGAAATCGGCTTCGCGCTGCGCGAAGGCATCGATCTGACGCTCAACCGGGAAACATCCTGGGCCAACATCCGTGACCGCATCGCCATCGGCCATTTCGATCTCGCGCATATGCTGGGGCCGATGCCGATCGCCTGCAATCTGGGGCTGACGCCGCTCGCCTCCGACACGGTCGTGCCGTTCTCGCTCGGCCTTGGCGGGAATTGCGTCACGGTTTCGAACGCGGTCTGGGCGGGCATGGCCGCGCACGGCGCCCGACCCGACCTCGATCCGGCGCGGGCCGGCAGGGCGTTGGGGGCGCTGATCCGCAAACGGGCGAATGCCGGCGGCGATCCGCTTCGCTTCGCCGTCGTCCATCCGCACTCCGGGCACAATTACGAACTGCGCTACTGGCTCGCCGCCTGCGGCATCGACCCGTCGCATGAGATCGAAATCGTCATCGTGCCGCCCCCCTTCATGGCGGACGCGCTCGCCGCCGGCAGGATCGACGGCTACTGCGTCGGCGAACCCTGGAACAGCGCCTCTGTCGTCGCCGGCACCGGCCATATCGCCACGGTCAAGGCGGCCATCTGGAAGACCAGCCCGGAGAAAGTCATCGGCGTGCGCAAGGCATGGGCGGAAAAACAGCCGGACGCGCTTTCGGCCCTGCTGCGCGCGCTGCATCATGCGGCGCGCTGGTGCCAGGATCCGGCAAACCGCGGCGAACTCACGGCCCTGATGGCGCAGCCGGCCCTCCTCGGCCTGGCGCCGGCGCTGCAGATGCCAATCCTCAGCGGTCATCTTGCGCTCGGCGGCGGCGCCGAACTGAGCGTCGGCGACTTCTTTCTGCCCTTCGACAAGGCGGCAAACTTCCCGTGGAAGAGCCATGCGCTGTGGTTCTACACGCAGATGGTGCGCTGGGGGCATGTCGCGCACACGCCGGAAAACCTCGCTGTTGCCCGCGACTGCTACCGCCCCGATCTCTACCGCTCGGCGTTGAAGCCGCTTGGCGTGGCGCTTCCCGGTGCCAATGCCAAGGTCGAGGGCGCGCTGAAGGCCGCGACTCCAGTTGGTTCGGCGGGGGCAAGCCTGGTGCTCGGTCCCGACGGGTTCTTCGATGGCCAGATCTTCGATCCCGACGAGATCGACGCCTACATTGCCGGCCAGAAATTGGCGCGCGCCGAAGCCTGATCATTTCCGCGCCATTCTTGTGCACTGCACAAAAAATGTGCGTGCAACTGCGCTAATGAACAATTCTTAGCTTGCGCGCCCAGCGGGCCGGCGCGCCGACGATTGTGGTATGTCATTGATCTAATTGATGTTTGCCATCCATTCCGAAACTGGCACGGTTCCTGCATTGCAATAGGCAGACTCTTCTCGGGGTCACGGAATACGCGTCCAATGGCGGGCGCTACAGGCAAAGCTGCCGCTCAGGTCAACACGCGATCCCGGATGACGGACGCGCGCGGCCTGGCTGGCGGCTTTTTGTTTTGGTCGAACACGCAATCGACGGCGCCGATCCCAAGCCGCGCCCAACCGGAGATGACGATGACGAAACGCACCAATAGCCATTCCGCCCAACCGGCGATCAGCCGCCGCGATTTCCTGAGGATCAGCGCGGCCACCGCGGCAACGCTGGCGGCGGCGCGTGCGCTGCTGCCCTCCGGCGCCTATGCGGCACCCGCCGCGCCGGAAGTCACCGGCGCCAAGCTCGGCTTCATTGCGCTGACCGATGCGGCACCGCTGATGATTGCCAAGGAAAAAGGCCTGTTCGAGAAATTCGGCATGCCCGATGTCGAGGTGCTCAAGCAGGCCTCGTGGGGCGCAACGCGCGACAATCTGGTGCTCGGCGGCGAAGCCAACGGCATTGACGGTGCCCATATCCTGACGCCGATGCCCTATTTGATGCACACCGGCAAGGTGACGCAGAACAAACAGCCGCTGCCGATGGCGATCGTGGCCCGGCTCAACTACGACTGCCAGGGCATTTCCGTCGCCCAGGAATATGCCGCCACCGGCGTCGGCCTCGATGCCTCAAAGCTGAAGGAAGCCTTCGCCGCCAAGAAGGCCGCGGGCAAGGAGGTCAAGGCCGCCATGACCTTCCCGGGCGGAACGCACGACCTCTGGCTGCGCTACTGGCTGGCTGCCGGCGGCATCGATCCCGACAAGGATGTCTCGACCATCGTCGTGCCGCCGCCGCAGATGGTCGCCAACATGAAGGTCGGCAACATGGACGTGTTCTGCGTCGGCGAGCCATGGAACGAGCAGCTCGTCCATCAGGGCGTCGGCTTCACCGCCGCCACCACCGGCGAACTGTGGAAGGGCCATCCGGAAAAGGCGCTCGGCCTGCGCGCCGCCTTCATCGACAAATATCCGAACGCCACCAAGGCGATCCTGATGGCCGTCATGGAGGCCCAGCAATGGTGCGAGGCAAAAGAAAACAAGGACGAGATGGCCGCCATCATCGGCAAGCGGCAGTGGATGAACGTGCCGACCGCCGACATCATCGGCCGCCTCAAGGGCGACATCAACTACGGCAATGGCCGCGTCGCCAACGGCACCGATCTCTACATGAAGTTCTGGCAGGGCGGCGTGTCCTATCCCTTCAAGAGCCACGACAGCTGGTTCCTCGCCGAGAACATCCGCTGGGGCAAGTTCGCGCCGACCACCGACATCAAAGCACTGGTCGGCCAGGTCAACCGTGAGGATCTGTGGCGCGAGGCGGCCAAGGATCTTGGTGTCGCCGCGGCCGATATTCCGGCGTCTTCGTCGCGCGGCACCGAAACCTTCTTCGACGGCAAGATCTTCGATCCGGAGAATCCGTCGGCCTATCTCGACAGCCTGAAGATCAAGGCGTCGGCCTGAGCCCGACATAGATGCGCGACAGTGCGTTGGCAACGCCGCCCGTTGTGCATGTGCTGCCAAGGAGTTTTCGAGAAATGTCTATCCAAGCCATCGAGGACAGCAAGGTGAAGCCGTTCCCCGCGCCGGCCAAGCCCGCCGAGGTCATCGCTTTCACCGCCAGGGCGCGGCGCCGCTTCGACCCGGCCGCGATCGCCGGCAAGCTGGCCAGCACGCTGGTGCCGCCGGTCATTGTCATCACCATCATGCTCGTCGTCTGGCAGGTCGCCTGTTCGTCGCCCACAGCCAGCCTGCCACCGCCAAGCCAGGTGTGGAACGAGGCCTATGACCTGATCGCCCATCCGTTCTTCGACAACGGCCCGCAGGATATCGGGCTCGCCTGGCGGGTGCTGATCTCGCTGCAGCGCGTCGCCGTCGGCTTCGGCCTTGCGGCGATCGTCGGCGTTGCGCTCGGCGCGCTTGTCGGTCAGTCGATCTGGGCGATGCGCGGCCTCGATCCGGTGTTCCAGATCCTGCGCACGGTGCCGCCGCTCGCCTGGCTGCCGCTGTCGCTGGCGGCGTTCCGCGATTCCAGCCCGTCGGCGATCTTCGTCATCTTCATCACCTCGATCTGGCCCATCATCATCAACACCGCGGTCGGCGTCCGCAACATCCCTGAGGACTACCGCAACGTCTCCCGCATCCTCAGGCTCAACCAGTTCGAATTCTTCGTGAAGATCATGGTGCCGGCAGCTGCACCTTACATTTTCACCGGCCTGCGCATCGGCATCGGTCTGTCCTGGCTCGCCATCGTCGCCGCCGAAATGCTGACCGGCGGCGTCGGCATCGGCTTCTTCATCTGGGACGCGTGGAACTCATCGCGGCTGCCCGACATCATCGTCGCGCTCGCCTATATCGGCGTCACCGGCTTCTGCCTCGACCGCCTGGTCGCGGCGGTCGGCGTCTTCGTCACCCGCGGCACAACGGCAAAGTGAGGAGAGGGACGATGACGGCCTATCTGAAACTCGACCACATCGACAAATCCTTCGCCCGCGGCAGCCAGGTCAGCGACGTGCTGAAGGACATCCGGCTGACCATCGACAAAGGTGAATTCGTCTCGATCATCGGCCATTCAGGCTGCGGCAAGTCGACCTTGCTCAACCTGATCGCCGGCCTGACCAAGGTCTCGGCCGGCGCCGTGCTGCTCGAGGACACGGAAGTCGACAGCCCTGGCCCGGAACGCGCCGTGGTGTTCCAGAATCACTCGCTGCTGCCCTGGCTCACCGTCTACGAGAACATCAATTTGGCAGTCACGAAGGTCTTTGGCCGGAGCAAGAGCCGGGCCCAGCGGCATGAATGGATCATGCGCAATCTCGATCTCGTGCAGATGGCGCATGCCAAGGACAAACGTCCGGCCGAGATTTCGGGTGGCATGAAGCAGCGCGTCGGCATCGCCCGGGCGCTGGCCATGGAGCCGAAGATCCTGCTGCTCGACGAGCCCTTCGGCGCGCTCGACGCGCTGACGCGCGCCCATCTTCAGGACGCGGTGATGGATATCCATTCGAGGCTCGGCTCGACGACCGTCATGATCACCCACGATGTCGACGAGGCGGTGCTGTTGTCCGATCGCATCGTCATGATGACCAACGGCCCGGCGGCCACCATCGGCGAGGTTCTTCCCGTGCCGCTGGCCCGGCCGCGTCGGCGCATCGAGCTTTCCTCCGACCGCACCTTCCTGCGCTGCCGCGAGGCGGTGCTGAAATTCCTCTACGAACGCCACCGCTTCGTCGAAGCCGCGGAGTAAGGCAATAACCGGAAAACTCGTCATCATCATTGGCAATCTGCATCGGCAATGGGCAATCTACCGCATTGCACAAATATTATGCTGCTGTGCAAGGCATTCTGACTAATCTTTGATCCGCTGCCGAGCTTGGTCAAAAGTCGCGCGGCTGCGGTTCACATTGGTTTCATTCGATAATTCAGAGCGCTGTCGAATTGGCACGCTTCCTGCTTTTCAACATGTAGGTCCGCAAGGGCCAAGTGACACGGCGTCCAATGGCGGGCGCCACAGGCAAAGCTGCCGCTCAGGTCCACACGCGCTCCCGGAACCCGGACGCGAAGACCTGGCCGGCGGCTTTTTTGTTTTGACGCAATCGACGGCGCTGGTCCCAAGCGCCCAACCGGAGACGACGATGATGAAACGGATCGGAACTGGCGCGTCCCTCGCGGACTTCACGCGCCGCGATTTTCTGGCCGTCAGCGCGCTGAGGGCGATGCCGCGCCGCTGACAGTCGCGAACGAACAGCACAAGGGCGGTGCTTCCCACGCCGCAAACCGGAGCCAGAAAATGACCGCAAATCTCCCAGCCGCGCCCAGCCAGGACAGTGCTCCCCGGCAGGCGCTTGTCATGTCCACCATCGCCTTCACCGTCTGCTTCGCGGTGTGGACGATCTTTTCAATCATCGGCGTGCGCATAAAGCAGGAGCTGGGGCTGAACGAGACGGAGTTCGGCCTGCTCGTCGGCACGCCGATCCTCACCGGCTCGCTCGTGCGTATGGTGCTCGGTGTCTGGACCGACCGTTTTGGCGGACGGCTGGTATACACCGCGACCATGCTTGCGGCGGCGGTCGCGACCTTTCTGCTCGCTTTTGCGCACACCTACGGGCAGATGCTGGTCGCTGCGCTGGGCGTCGGGCTCGCTGGCGGTTCCTTCGCCGTCGGTGTCGCCTATGTCTCGCGCTTCTTCCCGGCCGGCAAGCAGGGCACGGCGCTTGGCATTTTCGGTGTCGGCAATGTCGGCGCCGCGGTCACCAAGTTCCTGGCACCGTTCGTGCTTCTCTCCTGGGGCTGGCAGTCGGTCGCGCTGATCTGGGCGGCAGCACTCGTCGTCATGGCCGCCGTCTTCTGGTTCACGACCGGCGACGATCCGGTCATCCGCGAGCGCCGCGCCGGCAAGGCCGCGCCCTCGAGAAGCTTCTGGCAGGAGTTCGCGCCGCTCAAGAACCTGCAGGTCTGGCGCTTCGCCTTCTATTATTTCTTCGCCTTCGGTGCATTCGTGGCGCTCTCGCTATGGCTGCCCCGCTACCTGATCGGCGTCTACGGCTTCGGGCTTGCGACCGCCGGTATGATCGGCGCGGCCTATTCAATTCCGGCAAGTATTTTCCGCGCCTATGGCGGCGTGCTTTCCGACCGGATCGGCGCCCGCACCGTGCTCTACTGGACCTTCGCTGTCAGTGCCGCCGCGACTCTCGTTCTGTCTCTCCCCTCGGCAGACTACGTCGTGCGCGGTGTCAGCGGGCCGATCGCCTTCCATTTCGAGGTCGGCCCGCTCGCCTTCATAGCCGTTGCCTGTGTGCTCGGCTTCTTCATGAGCCTTGGCAAGGCTGCCGTCTACAAGCACATCCCGGCTTACTATCCGCAGAGTGTCGGCGCGGTCGGCGGCGTTGTCGGCATGATTGGCGGGCTCGGCGGCTTTATCCTGCCAATCGTCTTCGGCGCGCTCAACGACCTCACCGGCGTCTGGTCGAGCTGCTTCATGCTGCTCTTCGTCATCGTCGCCACCTGCTTTGCCTGGATGCATTTTTCCATCCGGCGGATGGAGCGCACGGCGTCTGACGAAGCTTCAGGCCTTTCCTACGCGGCTGAGTGAGACCGGAGTGGATCAGGATATGACCGAGAAACTCGTTATCATTGGCAACGGCATGGCCCCCGGGCGCATGCTGGAGCACCTCCTGGAAAAGGCGCCTGGGCGCTACCAGGTCACCATCTTCAACGCCGAGCCGCGCGTGAACTACGACCGCATCATGCTGTCGCCGGTTCTGTCGGGCGAAAAGGCCTATGAAGAGATCATCATCCATGGCGACGGCTGGTACATCAAGCACGGCATCACCCTCTACAAGGGCCACAAGATCGTCGCCATCGACCGGCAGGCAAAGACCGTCACCTCCGATCATGGCGTGACCGAGCCCTATGACAAACTCGTCATCGCCACCGGCTCGGTGCCGTTTATCATTCCGGTGCCGGGCCATGACCTGCCGGGCGTGCTCACGTATCGCGATCTGGACGACGTCCGGGCCATGATGCTTGCCGCCCAGTCGCGGGCCAAGGCTGTGGTCATTGGCGGCGGCCTGCTCGGGCTCGAGGCAGCAGCGGGCTTGAATGCGCAAGGCATGGACGTCACCGTGCTGCATGTCATGCCGACGCTGATGGAGCGTCAGCTCGATCCGGCCGCCGGATATCTCCTGCAGCGCGCCGTCGAGCAGCGCGGCATCAAGGTCATCACCAAGGCCAACACCCAGGCGATCACCGGCAACGGCAAGGTCGAGCGGGTGGAGCTTGCCGACGGCACTGTCATTCCCGCAACGCTCGTCGTCATGGCCGTGGGCATCAGGCCGAACGCGGTCCTGGCGAAGGAAGCCGGCATTGCCGTCAATCGCGGCATTGTCGTCGACGCCGGCATGCGCAGCAACGATCCCGACATCTATGCAATCGGCGAATGCGCCGAGGTCAACGGCCAGGTCTACGGGCTGGTCGCGCCGCTCTACGAGATGGCGCGCGTCGCCGCCAGCCATCTGGCCGGCAATGAGGCAGCGGCTTTCGTCCACATGGACACGCCGACCAAGCTCAAGGTCACCGGCATCGAACTGTTCTCGCTCGGCGACTTCGCCGAGGGCGATGACCGCCAGGAGATCGTGCTGCGCGATGCGGCGGCCGGCGTCTACAAGCGCCTGGTGCTCAAGGACGACCGCATCATCGGCACAGTGCTCTACGGCGAGACGGCCGACGGCGCCTGGTTCAACGACCTCAAGAAGAAGCAGACCGATATATCCGAGATGCGCGATACGCTCATCTTCGGCCAGTCCTACCAGGGAGGCGCCCCCCTGGACCCTATGGCGGCCGTTGCAGCCTTGCCGGATGATGCGGAAATCTGCGGTTGCAACGGCGTATGCAAGGGAAAGATCACCGGCGCGATCACGGCCAAGGGCCTGACCTCGCTCGACGACGTGCGCGCGCACACCAAGGCGTCTGCCTCCTGCGGCTCGTGCACCGGACTGGTCGAGAAGTTGATGGTGCTGACCATCGGCGACAAATACAACCCCGCGGCGGTCCAGCCGATGTGCAGTTGCACCGCGCTTGGTCATGACGAGGTCCGCCGGCTGATCAAGGCCAAGGGCCTGAAGACCATTCCCGCCGTCATGCAGGAGTTGGAATGGAAGACCTCCTGCGGCTGCGCCAAATGCCGGCCGGCGCTAAACTATTATCTCGTCTGCGACTGGCCCGACGAATACGCCGACGACTACCAGTCGCGCTTCATCAACGAGCGCGTTCACGCCAACATCCAGAAGGACGGCACCTATTCGGTGGTGCCGCGCATGTGGGGCGGCGTCACCAACGCCGCCGAATTGCGCGCCATCGCCGACGTCGTCGACAAGTTCGAGATCCCGATGGTCAAGGTCACCGGCGGCCAGCGCATCGACATGCTCGGCATCCGCAAGGAAGACCTGCCGGCGGTGTGGGCCGATCTCGGCCAGGCTGGCTTCGTCTCCGGCCACGCCTATGCCAAGGGGCTGCGCACCGTAAAGACCTGCGTCGGTTCCGACTGGTGCCGCTTCGGCACGCAGGATTCGACCGGTTTGGGCATCCGTATCGAAAAATTCATGTGGGGCTCGTGGACCCCTGCCAAGGTCAAGATGGCGGTATCGGGCTGTCCGCGAAACTGTGCCGAGGCGACCTGCAAGGATGTCGGCGTGATCTGCGTCGATAGCGGCTACGAGATCCATTTCGCCGGCGCCGCCGGGCTCGACATCAAGGGCACCGAAGTGCTCGGCCTGGTCAAGACCGAGGACGAGGCGCTGGAGCATATCGTGGCGTTGACGCAGATGTATCGCGAGCAGGGCCGCTATCTCGAGCGTATCTACAAATGGGCCAAGCGCGTCGGCATCGCCGAGATCAAGCGCCAGATCATGGACGATGGCGAGAAGCGCAAGGCCTATTTCGCGCGCTTCGTCTTCTCGCAGAAATTCGCCCAGGTCGACCCGTGGTCGGAACGTGCTTCCGGCAAGGACAAGCATGAATTCCGGCCGATGGCTTCGGTCGGCTTTGCGCAGGCGGCGGAGTAGGCGCGTGTTCCCGAAAAGTGGAATGCGGTTTCCGGACAAGAACACGCGCAAAAGAGGAATAGCCACATGAATTGGGTATCCATCGGCACGCTCTCGGACATTCCGCGTCGCGGTGCGCGCTGCGTCGCCACACCCGAAGGAAAGATCGCCGTCTTTCGCACGGCCGACGATCAAGTCTTCGCCATCGACGACCATTGCCCGCACAAGGGTGGGCCACTCAGCCAGGGCATCGTCCATGGCACGGCGGTGACCTGTCCTTTGCACAATTGGGTGATCTCGCTCGAGACAGGCAAGGCGCTCGGCGCCGACGAGGGCGTGGTGCGCACCATTCCGGTGCGGATCGACGGCGAGCGGCTGTTCATTGCGCTGGAAGCGCTGGCCAGCCGCGCGGCGTGAACCATGCAGATTGATGAAGCGCGCGAGGTGAGGACCACCTGCCCCTACTGCGGGGTGGGTTGCGGCGTGCTGGCGAAGGTCGCCGCGGACGGTGAAATAACCGTTCGTGGCGACCCGGACCACCCGGCGAATTTCGGCCGCCTCTGCTCCAAAGGCTCCGCACTGGCCGAGACCATCGATCTCGACGGCAGGCTGCTTCATCCGGAAATCCACGGTCGCCGTACCGACTGGGACCAAGCGCTCAATCTAGTCGCTTCGACCTTCTCGCAAACCATTGCCGAACACGGCCCCGATTCGGTCGCCTTTTATGTTTCCGGCCAGTTGCTGACCGAGGACTACTACGTCGCCAACAAGCTGATGAAGGGGTTTGTCGGCTCGGCCAATATCGACACCAATTCGCGCCTGTGCATGGCCTCGTCGGTCGCCGGCCACCGCCGCGCCTTTGGCTCGGACACGGTTCCGGGAAATTACGAGGATCTGGAACTTGCCGACCTGATCGTGCTCGTCGGCTCCAATCTCGCCTGGTGCCATCCGGTGCTCTATCAGCGCATTGCCGCTGCCCGGGAAAAGCGGCCCGAGATGAAGGTGGTGCTGATCGACCCACGCCGCACCATGACATCGGATATCGCTGACATGCATCTGGCGATCGCGCCCGATGGCGACGTCGCTTTGTTCACAGGGCTGCTCGCCTATCTCGGCCAGCATAACGCGCTGGACCGTACCTATATCACGGCGCACACGACCGGATTCGGGCAAGCGCTTTTCGCTGCCTCGGCGCTCGACCTTGCCGGCATCGCGGCTGCCACGGGTCTCAGTGAGGACGAACTGTCCCGCTTCTACAGCCTGTTTGCCGCGACGGCGAAGACGGTGACCGTCTACAGCCAGGGCGTAAACCAGTCGTCTTCGGGCACCGACAAGGTCAACGCCATCATCAACTGCCATCTCGCCACCGGCCGCATCGGCAAGCCCGGCGCCGGGCCGTTTTCGGTGACCGGCCAGCCCAATGCTATGGGCGGCCGCGAGGTCGGCGGCATGGCCAACATGCTGGCCGCCCACATGGAGATCGAAAACCCCGAGCACCGCAACCGCGTGCAGCGCTTCTGGAACGCGCCGACCGTCGTCGAAAAGCCCGGCCTGAAAGCGGTCGAGATGTTCCAAGCGGTGGCCGACGGACGCATCAAGGCGCTGTGGATCATGGCGACCAATCCGGTCGATTCGATGCCGGACGCCGATACCATCGAGGCGGCGATCAAGGCTTGCCCGTTTGTCGTTGTCTCGGACGTGCTGGGCGAGACCGACACGGTCCGCCATGCTCAGGTCCGGCTGCCGGCGGCGGCATGGGGCGAGAAGGACGGCACCGTCACCAATTCGGAGCGCCGCATCTCGCGCCAGCGGGCTTTTTTGGCCACGCCCGGCGAGGCAAGGCCAGATTGGTGGATCATCGCTGAAGTCGCCAGGCGGATGGGGTTTGCCGAAGCTTTTTCGCATGTGTCGGCGGCCGACATCTTCGCCGAGCATGCGGCGTTGTCGGGTTTCGAGAATGACGGCGCGCGCGATTTTGATATAGGCGCGTATGGCGCGATTGATTCAGGGACCTTTGAGAAATTGGCGCCATTCCAATGGCCAGCGCCGAGCCAAGGCACCCCCCTCTGGCCTGCCGGCCATCTCCCCCTCAAGGGGGGAGATTGGATGTCGCCACCGGTTTCGCCAATCGTTACCATTGCTGAAAAGGCGGTGCCGGCAAAACTGCCAATCTCCCCCCCTGGGGGGGAGATGGCCGGCAGGCCAGAGGGGGGTGCGTGGCGCCAGCCGGAGGACAAAAGCACCCGCTTCTTTGCCAACGGCAATTTCTACACACCCGACGGCAAGGCACGCTTTATTGCCATCCGCCCAACCGCCCAAACCCGCACCAGCCTGGACTACCCGTTGGTGCTCAACACCGGGCGCGTGCGCGACCACTGGCACACCATGACGCGAACCGGCAAGAGCCCGCGCCTGTCGCAGCACATGGCCGAGCCTTTCGTCGAAATTCACCCGGCGGATGCGCAGCACTACGGCATCGGCGATGCCGATATTGTGCGCGTCTCGACAGCTTATGGCGAGGTCGTGGTCCGCGCGCTGGTGACAGGGCGCCAACGCCAAGGCTCTGTGTTCGTGCCGATGCACTGGACCGATCAGTTTTCCGCGCGCGCGCGCGTCGATGCCCTGGTCGCGCCGACGACTGATGCGATTTCAGGCCAGCCGGCTTCAAAGAACGTTGCCGCCCGAATCGAGCGGTTCGCCGCCACGGCCTTCGGCTTCGCGGTGCTTGCGGAACGGCCCGCATCCATCGACGCCGATTATTGGAGCCTCGCCCGCTGCCCCGCCGGCTGGCGCCTTGAAATTGCGCTGCAGGACAGCCGCGACTGGACCGGGTTTGCCGCCGCGTTGTTCGGCCCGGAAGGCGAGGCGCTCGCCTATCACGACATCGCCGGCGGGCACCATCGCTTCGCCCGTTTCGCGGGCGGTCGGCTGGTCGGCGCGCTCTATCTTGCGCCTACCCCGGTAGCGGTGTCGCGCGGCTGGGCGGCCGAACAACTGGGTGCCGACCATGCCGATCGGCAGGCGCGGCTGGCGATCGTCGCCGGCAGGCCTGGCGGCAAGAGCGTCGACCGCGGCGCCATCGTCTGCGCCTGTTTCGGGGTCGGTGCCAACCAGATCGCGGAAGCGGTGCGCGGCGGCTGCACCAGCGTCGCGGCAATCGGCGCCGCCCTTCACGCCGGCACCAATTGCGGCTCCTGCCGCGCCGAGATCAAGACCATTATCGACGGGCGGCGTCTGCAAGCTGCAGAGTGAATGCGCCGAGGAACTCTGCCGCGCCGCTGCATGATGCTTACTAGCAATTTACAAACCATAGGCTACCACCGTTCTGACTTCGATTCGTTCGGAACGGGAGCCCCATGAGTAAAGCCCTGACCTCATTCGCGCTTGCGGCCGTGCTGACGGCTTTGCTGATGGCGCTCAGCCTGGCGGTGGCCAGGCATGGCTATCCCTATGGCGCGATCGGCGCCAAGCGCTTGAGTGACGTCGCCGATGCAGGGGCATTCATTCCGCTCGCGGCGGTCTACTTCCTCAGCGCACTGCTGATGATGGTTCTGCCGATCAGGCTCGCCGGCATCGTCCTTACGCATGCCGCCGATGCAATCTTCTGGACGGTCATCGTGTTGTTCGCGGTCATCGTTGGATGTCTCGCCGCCAGATTTGCTTTCGGTCAGCACGATGTGCTCTCGGCACTGCTGAACTGGCGGTTCCTGTTTGTCGCAGCCGTCGTCGGATGCCATCTCTTCATCAACGAGCTGCGGCGCAACATCTTATTGAGAAGCCTGTTCTTCGTCGTCTTCGCCGCAGCGACGCTGGCCTGCCTGTTTTGGTCCTTCACGATCTGAGCATGTGCGACCGTCGGGACAGACGGCTTAATTCTTGTCGACCGGCTTTGAGCGCATTCGCGAAACGGTCTCACGCTCGGCCCGCTTCGAACGCATCGGCGGCAGGCCGCGGTCGACCAGGTCCATGTCTTCCAGCACCATGTCGCCCATCCGCTTGAAAGCGATGTCGAGTGCGCCGGCCCGGTGGGCGGAGCGCAAGAACCCCGGCAATGTGCGGACCGGGTGATCTTGGGCCAGCGGCTCCTCAGGAAAAACATCACTGGCGGCGACGATGTGGCCGCTGCGGACAGCATCCATCAGTGCCGGAAAATCGACCACGCCAGCCCGGCTGAGTAGGATGAAGGCGGCTCCCTCGCGCATCCTGGCAAAGGCTTCGGCGCCGAGGAAACCCTGGTTTTCGCTGGTCACCGAAGTGACGACGAAGACGAAATCGCTGCTCGACAGGACTTCGTCGAGCGAGGCCGGCTCAACGCCGTTCTCGATCAGGATCGACGGCGGCAGCCACGGGTCGAAGACTTTTGTCCGCGTGCGAAAACCCGTCAAAAGCCGGTTGAGCGCGCGGCCGAGATCGCCGAAGCCGATGATGCCGACATCCGCGCCGGAAAGAAGCCGCGCCGTCCGGTTGCCGTCGCCGCCCCACAATTCCTTGCCTTGACGAAAAGCGAGGTCGGCATCGACGATGTCGCGGGCAAGGTTGAGCGCCATGGCAACGCCGAGCTCGGCCACCGGTTCGGCAAAGACCAGCCCAGTGGTGACGACATGGATGCCGCGCGAAAACAGCGTCTCATATGGCATGTTGTTGATGAGGTTGCTCTCGACATTGAAGATGCAGCGCAGCGCCTTCATTTTTTCCAGTGTCTCTGGCGCGATCGGCGGCTGGCCGACGATGTAGCGCGCCTCGCCAAGGATATCGGCCGGCAGCGCCGCGACACCTTCGGGCGATGTTTCGACGATGCGGTATTTCGACCGAAATTTCGTCAGCGCAGCCGGCGTGAAGATCAGGTCGAGCGTGCGGGGTTGGGGTGCGCTGATCACCAGCGGCAACGCGTTGTCGGACATGATACTTTTCCTCCCGTGCGATCCACAACGCACCATATTGGAATCATCTTTTCCAGCCCGACCCCTATCACATGCCTGTCGAGGAGGAGAAGTTTGCCCGCCTTTCGGCCTTGCGGTGTGGCGGTCGGTGGTCCAGATAGACGGCGATCGAAGGACGACAAGGAAGACAGCGACATGATCCCGTTTCGAAAGAACCTCATCGATGGCGAGTGGGTGGGCGATGCCGGCTCCCGCAATATCAACCCGTCCAATCTCGACGACGTGGTCGGCGAATATGCATCGGGAGGCGCCGAGCACGCCCGGCAGGCCATCGCGGCGGCGAAGGCGGCATTTCCGGCATGGTCCCGATCGGGCCTGCTGGCACGCCACGCGGTGCTGAGGAAGGCGTCGGACGAGATCACCGCGCGGAAAGATGAAATCGGCCGGGCCTTGGCGCGCGAGGAAGGCAAGACGCTGGTCGAGGGCATTGGCGAGACTGTGCGGGCTGCCCAGATATTCGACTTCTTCGCCGGCGAGACGCTACGCCTGTCGGGCGAGCTGGTGCCAAGCGTGCGGTCCGGCGTCGGCGTCGAGATCACCCGCGAAGCGGTCGGCGTCGTCGGCATCATCACGCCGTGGAATTTCCCGATCGCCATTCCGGCCTGGAAAATCGCTCCGGCGCTGGCCTACGGCAACACTATCGTCTTCAAGCCGGCGGAACTCGTTCCGGAGAGCGCCTGGACAATTGTCGACATCCTGCACCGCGCCGGACTGCCCAACGGCGTGCTCAACCTGGTGATGGGCAAAGGTTCGGTGGTCGGCCAGGCCATGCTCGACAGCCCTGATCTCAACGCCATCACCTTCACCGGCTCGGTCGGCACCGGCAAGCGCGTGGCCGCCGCCAGCGTCGAGCACATGCGCAAGTTCCAGCTCGAAATGGGCGGCAAGAACCCGCTTGTCGTGCTCGATGATGCCGACCTTGCCGTCGCCGTCGACTGCGCGGTCAACGGCGCCTACTTCTCGACCGGCCAGCGCTGCACGGCGTCGTCCCGCCTGGTGGTGACGGACGGCATCCATGACCGCTTCGTCGAGGCGATGAAAGATCGCCTGGGCAAGCTGGTCATCGGCGACGCTCTCGATGCCAAGACCCAGATCGGGCCGGTGGTCGACCAGAGCCAGCTCAAACAGGACGAGGACTATATCGCCATCGGACGTCGGGAAGGTGCCGATCTCGCTTTCGGCGGTGAGCGGCTCGATCGCGAAAGCCGCGGCTTCTATTTGCAACCGGCGCTGTTCACCGAAACCACCAACGCCATGCGCATTTCCCGTGAGGAGATTTTCGGACCGGTCGCCAACGTCATCCGCGTCAAGAATTATGATGAGGCGCTGGCGGTGGCCAACGACACACCGTTCGGGCTGACGTCCGGCATCTGCACCTCGAGCCTCAAGCATGCCACGCATTTCAAGCGCAATTCGGAAGCCGGCATGGTCATGGTCAACCTGCCGACGGCGGGCGTCGACTTCCACGTGCCTTTCGGCGGGCGCAAGGGATCGAGCTATGGCCCGCGCGAGCAGGGCCGTTACGCCGCGGAGTTCTACACCACCGTGAAGACCGCCTATACCTTCGCTGGCTGATCACGGCGGCACTCATCCGGGACCAGCCAGGCAGGCGAGCAAATCGATGGCATCTGAAAATACGGACCTGACCTGGCTCAATCCGCCGCCGCACTACGAGTTCGGCGACAATACGGTGCATGTGCGGACCGGCAAGGAGACAGACTTCTGGCGCGAGACGTTCTACGGCTTCTGGCGCGACAATGGCCATTTCCTCTATCGTGAGGTCGAGGGCGATTTCAGCGCCGAAGTCACCGTCAAGGGGCGCTATGAAGTGCTTTACGACCAAGCCGGGCTTATGGTCCGCCTGAGCGAGACCCATTGGATCAAGGCCGGCATCGAATACACCGACGGGCTGATGTATTTTTCCGTCGTCGTCACCAACGATGCCTCCGACTGGTCGCTGGCCAATATTCCGGCCGACCCGGACGGCGTCAGGATCCGCTTGACGCGTCATGCCGAGACGATCCGTGTCCAGTATCTGGACGCGTCCGACAAGCATTGGAAGCCGGTGCGGCTTGCCTATTTCCCACCCTCGAAAACGGTTGATGTCGGCATGATGTGCTGCTCGCCGCAGCGCGAGGGCTTCGAGGTCATATTCAGCGATTTTTTGATCGGCCCGCCGATCTCGCGGCAGCTCCACGACTGAGGCGCCGCGATCCGGTCGAGCGGTTGCCGTCCGTCCGGCCTCAGTAGGTCGCCCGGCCGCCGGAGACGTCGAAGACGGCAGCCGTCGTGAACGAGCATTCCTCGGACGCGATCCAGCAAATCAGCGCCGCTACCTCCTCGACCTCGCCGAACCGTGCCATTGGTATTTTAGAGAGCATGAAGTCGATGTGCTGCTGGCTCATCTGTTGGAAGATCGCGGTGCGCACGGCCGCCGGCGTGACGCAGTTCACCGTCACCTTGGTCTTGGCCAATTCCTTGCCGAGCGACTTGGTCATGCCGATCACCGCGGCCTTGGAGGTGCTGTAGGCCGAGGCGTTCGGGTTACCTTCCTTGCCGGCAATCGAGGCGATGTTGACGATCCTGCCGTAATTGCGTTCGAGCATATGCGGGACCAGCGCTTTGTTGCAGAAGAAGACGCCGTTGATGTTGATGTCGATGACCCGGCGCCAATCCTCTACGGAATACTCCCAGGTCGTCATGTTCGGTCCGGTGATGGCAGCGCTGGTGACAAGGACATCGACTGCGCCAATCGCTTCTATCGTCTCTCGGGCGGCGGCTTCGACCGCTATGGGGTCGGCGACGTCTAAGGTGACGCTGTGCAGGCCTGGAACAATGGCCTTGGCCTGCTCGATCTGGGCGGCATCGCGATCCCAGACCGAAACACGCCCGCCTTCCTCAGTGATCCTTTGCGCGACGGCAAGGCCGATGCCTGAGGCGCCGCCGGTGACAACAACAGACCGTCCGGCAAATCGTCCCGCGAAACTCATCGGCATGTGGTCTTCCTCCCAATCGGCGGCGAATGTGAAGTCAACGGCGCACAAGTTCAAGCGCGGACTTGCAGCCTCCGAACAGCTTCGTGATGGGCCAGCACCAGGCAATTGAACGGCACTGCCTCCTGGCCAAATCGTCTCGTCCGGCATGGGAGAACTGCAGGAACGACTTCGCCCAGTTTGTCATCCGGGTGACATGCGGCGCCGGATGCGCTATATTGCACTGCACAATGCGAGCGCCTGCAGGCGAGGCTCCCATCGATCCAATGAATCGACCCATGAGCGGCCCATGAAATCGGCATTGAGCTGCAAGGGCGGAAAACCGATACCGAGATGAAGATTCCAAAATCTCTGTTGATCGATCCGGACAAGAACACGGTCTATGGCAGCTTTGCCGTTGCCGTCTCGATCTGGGCGTTCTCCTACTCGACCATTTTCGGCCAGGCCATGATCCTGGCCTATTATGCAGTCTGGCTGCCGCTCATCCTGGTCGACTACCGGAAAATACTAAGGCACGCTTCCAGCGCCTGGCTTCCGCTGGCGTTTGCAGCCTATGTCTGCTTCTCGGTGTTCTGGTCGGCAGCTCCCGGCACCACGGCAAGGACGGCCGTGCAATATTGTTCCCATATCGCATGCGCCTACATTGCCGCGCGCACGGTCAGCGTCCGGACCTTGACCATAGGCGCCCTAATAGGGATTTTCGTCGTCCTGCTCTACTCGCTCAAGGTCGCGAGTTATTCCTACGACGTTCTCGACGGGACATACAATTTCGTCGGCGCTTTCAGCTCCAAGAACCAGATCGGCTTTGTCGCATCGCTTGGCATCTATTTCTGCGTTGTCTACCTGGCCTTTCTCAGGCGCGGCCGCATAGGTTTTTTGTTGATTGTACCAATCGTCCTTCTGTCGGGCTATCTGCTGGTCGTGTCGCATTCGGCCACTTCGATGGCATCGACCCCGGCGGTTCTCGCCCTGGTCGCGCTGCTTTCCATGGGCAAGCTGCTTTCGCTCCGCCATCGCCGGGTTATTTTCGTGATCGGTGCAGGCGGGCTGGTCGCCTGCACCGTGATTGCGCTGAATCTCGGGCTAATGGACTTTGTCCTTGGCCTCTTCGGCAAGGATTCGACGCTCACCGGACGGACCTACCTCTGGCAGCAGGGCTGGAATGCCGCGCAGCAATCGCCCATCCTCGGCGTCGGCTACGCGGCGTATTGGGTGCAGGGCTTCTCCGAGGCCGAGCGGCTGTGGAATGAATTCTACATCGCCGCGCGAAGCGGCTTCCACTTCCACAACACCTACATCGAGACCTTGGTGGAACTCGGCTTCGTCGGTGCGACACTGCTGTCGCTGATCATCCTGCGCACGCTCTGGGGGCACGTCTCGGCGCTGATATTCAGGACATGGCAAGCCGAGTCTGTGATTCTCGCTGGCGTCATGGTGCTTTTGTTCATCCGCTCCTTCGTCGAGGTCGAGACCCTCAATCCCTACATCATGGGATCGTTCCTGCTGTATTACAGCTACTTCAAGCTGGTGAAGGTGCCGTCCGTCGCCCGTTCCCGGCGGAGCGCCGTGAACCATCTCGAGGAACCGGACGCCGTGCGAGGCTAAAGCGGGCCGATCCGGGCTGTTCGTCGCCCAAAGGCCGCCTTGTTTTCTGATCCATAAACTACGAAGCCCAAAACCCCGCAGGCCGCCGCCTGCGAGGTGGGTGCTTCGCTCCGGTGGAAAGAAGCTACTGGATGGCCAGGGGCGCCGGTTTGACCTTGATCACGTCCCCGGGCAGTACCGGCGTGTCTTCGTCGGCGGTGATTTCGCTGGTCTTGCCGTCGACCACCCGCACTAGGGAAAACGACATGGCGGCTGGTTCGTTGTTGCCATAGAATTGCGGCATGGGGTTGCCCGACAGGGCTTCGGTCATCAAGCCTTTTTCCATATTCAGCTTCAGCGTCGCTTCGTTGAGGTCGGCTTCCGTCTGTTGCCGGTCGGTCGCGAGGGTGGAGTTCTGGGTGTTCTCCAGATCGATAGCGTCCTGAGTGGCCTTGCTGATCGACTGTTTGGCCGTGAGAATCGCCGTTTCGTAATCCAGTATCTGGCCTTCGAGGTCGGCGATGGTTTGCTGGGAATTCAAAACCCGGGTGTTGACGACCAGGCCTTTTTGCGCCAGCGAGCCGATACCGTTGAGCTGCTCCTTCGCCAGATCGACCTGCTTCTGCTGGTTGACGATCTTTTTCTGCAGCGAATCGATCTCGCTCTGCAGCAGCGCCTTCAAGTCGTCGAGCGCCTGCAAGCGTAGGTTGAGTTTCTTCTGGTCGGCCGCCAGGATCGCCGTCTCATCGGCAACGATGCTGGGCAGCTTCGGATCGTCGGCCACTTCTTTCGGCACTTCGAATGACGGTTTGTTCGCCAGTTCCGCTTCGATGCGGGCGCGCTTGACGATCAGCCTGACCTGTTGGTCTTGAAGTACGTCGAAATTGCCCTTGGCATTGATCAGGTCGCGGTCGTAGCGCTGCCCGCTCTCCGAGTTCCGCCGCGTTCCGCCGGCAATGCTCATCGCTTTCAGCACCGTCAGCCCAGGCACGCAAGGATACTGTCCGGGCGATTGCACCTCGCCAGAAATATAGAACGGCCGGTACTGCGCCATTTCGACGGAAGCCTCGGGCTTGTCAGCCAGGGCGAGCTTACGCTGTAGCGCCTCGCCGAGCGATGCCGCGATCTCCGAGGTCGTCTTGCCGGATGCGGGCATCTCGCCGACGAACGGCACCGACAAGGTTCCTGCCGGCCCGACCGTGTATTCTCCATTGATGGCCGACCAGTCACGGAACGTGCCTTCGACGGTCTGCCATTCCGCCACGCGGATGGTTAGCTTGTCTTGTGCTCCAAGCCGATAGTCGTCGGCGAAGGCAAACTGCGGCAGGGCCAGCGACAGGCCGGTCGCCAGCGTGAGGCAAGTCGTCAAAAGTCGTACTCGCCGCATGCGTCTGGAGAGAATGCCGGTGTAAAAAAAGTCGAATATATCTGCTTTCAACTGAGCGTTTCCGATCTGGTTTGCCCGCCCGATGCCTGAGTCCCGATGCCTGAGTTCCGGGCTCGAATTCTGGACAGTCGCTCCTCGATGTACGGCCAGCAAGCGGCCGTCAGTAGCAGCCTCGCGACATCCAGACCGCAGGTACGGTCTTGATGATGATGCGAATGTCTTCGAACATCGACCAGTTCTCGACATAGTGGCGATCGAACGCGACGCGGCTGTCGTAGGAAACATCGTTGCGTCCGCTAACCTGCCAGAGCCCGGTTAGGCCCGGGCGCGATTTCAGGTAATAGACGGCCGAATTGCCATAGATCTCCAACTCATCGCGCACAACGGGACGAGGCCCAACCAGGCTCATATCCCCCTGCAGGATGTTGATGATCTGCGGCAACTCATCGAGGCTGAGCTTCCTCAGCACCGCTCCGACGCGCGTGATCCGCGGGTCGTTCTTCAACTTGCGGGTCGCTATCCATTCGGCGTTGGCCTCCGGATTCGCGGCGAGATAGGCAGCAAGCACCCGCTCGCCGTCTGGAACCATAGTGCGGAACTTGAGGCACGGAAAAATCCGTCCTCCGCGGCCGATCCGGCTATGACCATAGAAAATCGGCCCGCCATCGGAAAACCTGACAAGCAGCGCTATCATCACGAACAGCGGGCTGAGAGCGACCAGGCCGATCAGCGAACCGGCAATATCGAAGCTGCGTTTGAGCAGACCGCCGATCGGCGGCGGAAAATCGACGCCGGCCTGCGAAAAATCCGCGTCGGCCGGCTTGGCTACGTCCCTCATGCGTAAACTCCATACGTTGAACGGATGGTTTAGCGCACGATACCAAAAAAATGTTGCAGCGCAACACACAATTTCCCAGCCGGCTGTAATAGTCGCGTCATGAACTGACTAAATAATGAACTCGTCCTGCACAAAATTTTGCCTTTATGTCGCAAAGGCGACAGATTATGGGCAATTTTGGAAAATCTAGTCCAATTTTGGGGCTGATTTTAGGCGAATCGCTCTTTATACCCGGTTGTGGAGCTTTGCCGTCATTTAGAAGTTGAAAATATCGACTGATGTTATGATAAGATACTGGTCAATATTGTAAATCTTACTGGAGTGAGTCGATATCCGTCAATCAGTGGTGATGCCGACGTGTGCATTGCACCATGGCAGAGTCGATCCTGAGGATTCGCTTAAAATTATTCCGTAGCTGCCCTTGCCGCCTATTGCTCGCCTCAATAGAGTTGCAAATTGTTTCTGTCGGAGTATGGACAGATTGGGCAAGGCCGGAAGCAACCGGCCAGAAGCGGGCAACCTAAATAAGCTCGCAGAGTTTAAGGGAGGTGCTCGGGGTGGGCTTGTCGACATTTTTTCCCGAGCCGGTTGATGGGCTATCGGGTATGTCACTGCCAAAGTTCATTATCGGAATGTGTTTTGCGCTGGCGATCGTGGTCGTCTGGTCCTATTTGGGCGGCGCCTCGCTCGGCACGACGCTTTTTCGCGTCATCGGCTGCGCCATAGTCATCCAACTCGGTTATTTTCTGCTGGTCTTTGCCATGGTCGCAAGAAATGCCCCGACCTCGGCCGACAAAATTCGCGACGCAGACCGAAAGCTGAGCTCGAACGAAGCGGCCGAAGGCGAGAAATTAAGCGCCAGGAGAGGCCTTCACTGATTTCGGGCGTTGGCGTCCAGCAACACGCCGCAAGTCGGCATCCCGTTTCTTCAATTCCTCGATGCTCCCGGCCTCCACCAAGCGGCCGCTCTCCATCGCCACGACCTACTCGGCAGTGACTGTTGGCCAACTGAGCGCGCCAGTGGCTTGATCCGGGGCGTGCAGGAGCGGCTCTGCCAAGCGGCGCCTTTCGGGAGCTATCCCGATTGCGGCTCGCCGCCTGCCCAGCCGCGTCATGACACCCAGCCAAATGAAAAACTGGACGGCGCCGATGATTTTGGCGATGCTTGCTTCGCACTTGCAGCATAGGCATTTGGGCCGATGCATGTCAGACGGGCGGTGAGGCATTGAGCGGGGAGGGCGAGGAAATCCGCAACGATTTCTGCAATCGAGAGGCATGTCCATGACATCATCCCAAGTCTGCGTGATCATCGCTGCCCGTAACGCGGCGCGGACAATCCCGGCCGCCATTGCATCGGCATTGCGCGAGCCGGAGGTTGCGGAAGTCGTCGTCGTCGACGACGCGTCCACCGACGATACTGCGAAAGTCGCCCATGCAGCCGA
This sequence comes from Mesorhizobium sp. M1403, assembly GCF_040317695.1. Lineage (NCBI taxonomy): Bacteria > Pseudomonadati > Pseudomonadota > Alphaproteobacteria > Hyphomicrobiales > Phyllobacteriaceae > Mesorhizobium > Mesorhizobium sp. M1403. The sequence continues at coordinate 73,057 of NZ_JAMYKY010000005.1, forward strand.
CGACGGCACGGGCCGCCTTTCCGTCATCCGCTTCGACGTCAATCGCGGCCCCTCCTTTGCCCGCAACGCCGCGATAGCCGGTTCCAGGTCGCCGTTCATCAGCATCCTGGACGCTGATGATTTCTTTTTCGAAGGCAGGTTTCACAGACTGTTCGCCAGCACCGATTGGGATTTCGCGGCAGACAACATCATGCTTGTCAGGGATGACGCGGCAACCGATGTCTCGAAAATCGTCGCTCCACCGTTTTCGCCCGAGCCGGAATTCCTCGATTTCGAGGGTTTCATCGACGCCAACATCTCCAGGCGCCGTGTGCAACGAGGGGAACTGGGCTTCCTCAAACCCGTGATCAGCCGCGCCTTCCTCGATCGGCATGGGCTGCGCTACGACGAGAAGCTGCGCCTTGGCGAAGACTATGAACTCTATGCGCGCGCGGTTGCGCATGGCGCGCGCTTCAAGGTCATCAAATCCTGTGGCTACGGCGCGATCGTGCGCGCCGATTCGCTGAGCGGACGGCACAACACCCAGGATCTGAAGCATCTGGCCGATGCCGACCTGGCACTGCTTGCGATCGACAGTTTGCCGGAGGCATCGAAGGCTGCGCTGAGAAGGCACGAGCGGCACATTCGCGACAAATACCGGTTGCGGAAGTTCTTAGACGTGAAGACTGAGCGCGGGCTGGCGCCGGCTGTGGCCTATGCCTTGGCCGGCTCGTCCAACCTCACGGCCGTCGTCCGCGGCGTTGCCTCCGACAAGCTGGATGCGCTGTTTCGCCGCGCTGGCTTCGCCGCGAAGCGTCAGCATGTGCCGCCGCTGCGCTTCCTCATGGCCGGAACCAGCACAGCCGGCGAAAGCTAGGCTCGTCAACGTGGCGATCGCCTTACCTCGGTCGGCTCGCACCATTTCGACGCGATTTATGAGTTTACGATCTAGGTGGTTGCCTATGCGCGCGGGGAATGGCAATCTATGTTGCGGTGCAGCAATTTTGGACGGCCAACCGAACTGGCCCGAGACATCCCCTGTCAGAGGAGCTGGACGATGCGAGAAATGTCTTTTGAACGTGGACGGGCGCCAAGGCCGGTCATCGTCTCGACGATGATGGGGCGCTGACTGCATGGCCTCGATCTTTCGCTTCCGATCGAGAGATCCGGCGCGCGACACGCAGACCGACACCGCGCGACTCGATCGCTTGGCGAAGCTGCTGGACCAGATCGCGGCCGAGGTCGAGGCGGAGAAGAACGGACTTGAGAACCGCTACAGGACAACGGCCACCAATGCCGCCTTCCTGGTCGAGGCCATGGAAAACGGGGCGGTCTCCTCCCGCAGGTCTTCCGAAGTTGGCGAACTGACTAGGTCGATCCTGAATTGCGAGCGGCGCATCGCTGCGCTCTCGCGCCAGAAGCAGATGATGAAGGATCTCCGTCATTCGCTGGATGAAATCTTCGAGGAGGATCGGCAGAACGGCCCAGACATAAGGACCGATTTTGTGAAACCCGCCGGTCCCGGCACAGGTTGAGCGAATATCCCGGAGTCGGCGCAATGGTTTTGGGCACGCTACACGGAGCCTAGGAGCGACAGAGGTCAAGATTAGCTTGTTTCGTCACGGTTCGAACGATCGCTTTGGGGGCGCACAGCACAAAGGTGAGTTTGATATGAACGCAGATCCTAAAAGCACGTCCACCCCGGCAACCGGCGGCACCCCGTTCACGCGCCCGATCCCAGGCAAGCTGCGGCGGCTCCGTTCAGACGGCGCGTTTCTGCTGATCGTTCTCGGCAGCCTGGTTGCGGGCCTGGTGCCCGTCCGCGCCCAGGATCTCCCAACCGCGCCGTCCTTTGTCGATGATTTCACCAGCCTCAGTCGCGCGCGCTGGTACATTTCCGACGGCTGGACGAACGGCAAGCATCAGAACTGCACCTGGTCCAAAAGCCTGATCGGCCTTTCCGACGGCATGCTGACGCTCGGTTTCGAGAAGCGCAAGCTGAAGGATCGCGAATTCGCCTGCGCCGAGATCCAGACCAAGCAGCGCTTCGGCTACGGCACCTACGAGGCGCGGATGAAGACCGACACGGGCTCCGGCGTCAACGCGGCATTCTTCAGCTTCGTCGGCGATGCCGACAAGCAGCCGCATGATGAAATCGACTTCGAGGTGCTGACCAAGGACACGTCCAAGGTCCAGGTCAACGCCTACATAGCCGGCAAGGGCAAGAACGAGAAGCTGGTCGACGTCGCCGGGGGCACCGACAAGGCCTTCAACGACTACGCCTTCGTCTGGGAAAAGGACCGGCTGCGCTGGTACGTCAACGGCAAGCTTGTCCACGAGATCACCGATCCGGCGAAGCTGCCCACCCATTCGCAAAGAATCTATTTCAGCCTGTGGGGCAGCGATACGATGAAGGGCTGGATGGGGCCGTTCTCGGATCCGGGCCGCAAGCTCGCCATGCAAGTGGACCGCGTTGCATTCACCGCACTCGGCCAGCCCTGCCAATTCCCGGAATCGCTGGCATGCAAAACGAACTAGAAGCGCATCTGAACCCGCCGGGCCGAAGGTGGTCCGAGCCCGAAGCTCGAACAGGCCCCGAAGCCTTGAACAGGAATGAAACCGAATGAATTTGACTGTCTTTGGAATCGGCTATGTCGGTCTTGTACAGGCGGCGGTGCTTGCCGAAGTCGGCCATCAGGTGGTCTGCGTCGACATCGATGCAAAAAAGGTCGAGCGGCTCAACCAGGGTCATGTCCCGATCTTCGAGCCTGGGCTCGAAAACATGGTCAAGGAGAACCATGCGGCCGGCCGCATCAAGTTCACCACCGACGCCGCCGCGGCGATCAAGCATGGCCAGATCCAGATGATCGCCGTCGGCACGCCTCCGGGCGAGGATGGTTCGGCCGACCTCAAATATGTGCTGGCCGTCGCCGAGGCCATCGGTCGTGAGATGGACGCGCCCAAGATCGTCGTCGGCAAGTCGACCGTGCCGGTCGGTACCTGCGAAAGGATAAAGGCCAGGATTGCCGAGACGCTGAGGGCGCGCGGGCGCGAGGATCTGGCTTTCGACGTCGCCTCCAATCCGGAATTCCTCAAGGAAGGGTCCGCTGTGAGCGACTGCATGAAGCCCGACCGCATCATCGTCGGCACCAGCAACGAGGACACCGAGGCGGTGATGCGCGAGCTCTACGCGCCGTTCAACCGCAACCACGAAAAGATGATCGTGATGGACGTGCGCAGTGCCGAGTTTACCAAATACGCGGCCAATTGCATGCTGGCGACCAAGATCAGCTTCATGAACGAAATGGCCAATTTGGCCGAGCAACTGGGCGCCGACATCGAGGAGGTCCGCAAGGGCATCGGCAGCGACCCGCGGATCGGCTACCACTTCATCTATCCGGGCCTCGGCTATGGCGGCTCGTGCTTCCCGAAGGATGTGCGCGCCCTGATCAAGACCGCCGAAGCCATCAAGTTCGACGCCAAGCTGCTGCGTGCCGTCGAGGAGCGCAACAACCAGCAGAAGTCGGTCCTGTTCGAGAAGGTGGACCGCTATTTCAAGGGCAATCTCAAGGGCAAGACCTTTGCGCTGTGGGGCCTGGCCTTCAAGCCCAATACCGACGACATGCGCGAAGCCCCGGCCCGCACGCTGATGGAGGCGCTCTGGGCCGCCGGTGCCAATGTGCAGGCCTACGATCCCGAGGCGATGCAGGAATGCCAGGCGATCTACGGGTTGCGCGACGACCTGCAGCTGTGCGGCACCAAGGAGGCCGCTGTGCGAGGTGCCGACGCGCTCTTGATCGTGACCGAGTGGAAGAGCTTCAGTGCGCCGTCCTTCGATGCATTGAAGGACGCGCTGACCACGCCCGTCATCTTCGACGGACGCAACCTCTACGACCCCAAGGTCATCGCCCGCCACGGCATCGAATACCACAGCATCGGCAGAATGGCGGCGTGACGATAGGGCGGTCCAGCAAGGAGCCAGGTCCATGAAAGTTCTGTTTGCAGGCGGCAACGGCTACACGCCGCAGTTCAGCGGTGGCGTTCAGTCGAGCACGCACCATCTGGTCGAGCAGCTGCGCGAGCACGGTCATGACGCCTCGGTCCTGGCGGCACTGTTCGGTGATGGCATGTTCGGCTTCAAGGCGCGCGCCAAGATGAAGCTGCTTCGCCAGCGTGCGGTCATCGACAGCTATCCCGGCTATCCGGTCGTGCGGGCATGGTTTCCCTGGGAGGCGGCGCGCTTCGCGGTCGAACGGCTCGATCCCGATGTCGCCGTCGTGCAGTGCCACAAATCGGTGCCGATCGGAAAGGCGCTGCAGGCGCTCGGCGTGCCGCTGGTGGTCTATCTGCGGAACGTCGAATTCCACGAGCTGGCCGGCGACCTGCGCGAATTGCATTCGGCGCTTTATATCGCCAACTCCGAATTCACCGCGCGCACCTATAAGGAAAGGTTCGGCATCGACTCGACCGTGATTCCGCCGACCATCAATCCCGGGCTCTACAGCACCCCGACGACCGGCGAATTCGTCACGCTGATCAACCCTTACAATGAAAAAGGGTTCGAACTCGCCGTGCGCATCGCCGGCCAATGCCCCGAAATCCCGTTTCTGTTCGTCGAAAGCTGGAAGCTCGACGACGACCACCGGGCGCAGATCGAACGGACCATCGCGCCGCTGCGCAACGTCAGGCTGGAAAGCCGTACCAGCGACATGAAGACGGTCTATGGCCGCACCAAGATCCTGCTGGCGCCCAGCAAATGGGAAGAGGCCTGGGGGCGCGTGGCATCCGAGGCCCATTGCAGCGGCATTCCGGTCGTCGGGTCCCGCCGCGGCGGCCTGCCGGAAGCGATCGGCGCCGGCGGCGTTGTACTTGACTATGACGCACCGCTCGACGACTGGGTCGCCGCGGTCAGGCGGCTATGGAGCGACAAGGCCGAGTACGACAGGCTGTCGGCGGCGGCGCAGCTGTTTTCGGAGCGGCCGCAAATGAATCCAGACATTCAGTTCGCGACCTTCCTCGGCGTTCTCGACAACGCCAGGCAAGGCGCGCTGGAGCATGCCGCCTGATGCATTTCGTCCAAAACCATACACGTTGCCCAAAAGCCGGCTCTCGCGCCTGACCGGGGTGGGAGCTGCTTTGGGACAACGGCACGCACAACACCAGACGCTTGGGGCGCCTCGCACGGCGGCGACGGGCTTCAGCCCTCATCCGCGCGAGCAGATCGCCGACCGGCCTCGAAAGATCGTCCATTCGATGAAGATTTGCTTCGTAGTTGATAAGTTCCCCTCTTTGTCGGAGACCTTCGTCCTCGACCAGATAGAAGGGTGCCTCGAGCGCGGCATGCAAGTCGGCGTCGTCTGCAACGAGACGTCGTTCGGCAAGGACAGCAACATCGACGATCGCCGCTGGCAGGCGCTGCCTGGCAAGGTCGTCTGCTGGTGGGGCGGACTGGGGCGCTTTCGCCCGACGCTCAGGAGATGGTCGGGCAGGTTCTGGGATAAGCTCTCGACCGTTATCGACATCGCCTTTGCGCGCAAATTGCAGAACGCCGATGTGATCGTCGCGCATTTCGGCAATAACGGCATGCGCGTTGCCCGCGCCATGAAACGAGGCCGGATTTCCGCTCCTTTGGTAACCATATTCCACGGCCGCGATGTCGGCGAACCGCTGCATGACGACACGCTCACGCGCTACAAGGTTGTTTTCGAAAAGGGCGTTCTCCAGCTGCCGGTGAACGCGTTTTTCCGCGACGCCCTGATCGGCGTCGGCGCGCCTGCCGCGCAAGTCATGGTTCACCATATGGGCGTGCGGCCGGGCGAGATCAGCTATCATTGGCGTTCCTGGGACCGGGACACGCTGTCCTTCATCTCGGTCTGCCGGCTGACCGAAAAGAAGGGCATCGAATTCGCCCTGCGCGCCCTCGCCGGCCTTCCGCGGCGCGACTGGGTCTATACGGTGATTGGCGGCGGCGAATTGCTGGAAGAGTTGAAGAAGCTCGCCGCAAATCTCGGCGTTGCCGACCGGGTGACTTTCCTCGGGCCGCGCCCGCACGCCGAGGTCAAGCAGCGCCTGCGCGATGCCCACGTATTCCTGCTGCCCAGCGTTGCTGCACAGGACGGCGATCTCGAGGGTATTCCGGTGGCGCTGATGGAAGCTATGGCCGCCGGGCTGATTGTTGTCAGCACCTATCACTCGGGCATCCCCGAGTTGATCGAGGATCAGGAGACAGGCTTCCTCGCACCGGAGCGAGACGTTGCGGCGTTGGCCCGCAAGCTTGTCTGGGTGGCCGAGAACCCGGACAAATGCGAGCGCATCGCACGTGCGGCGCGCCGCAAGATCGAGCAGGATTTCAACGCGGACCTGCTCAACGAACGTTTTGCGCAGATCGTTGCTCAACTCGCCGAAGCCAGGCGCCCGGCATGAACGCCAACCCGCCCCCCCAGTTCGGTCGCGTCGCTCTGCGCGGCGGCGTGGTGACGATCGGCGCGCAAGGCTTCAAGATGGCGATCCAGTTTCTCTCGGTCATCGTGCTTGCGCGTCTGCTGGTCCCCGAGGATTTTGGTCTCGTGGCTTCCGTCGGGCCGATCGTGGCCTTTGTCGGATTGCTTCAAAACCTAGGCCTGCAGCAGGCTGTGGTCCAGCGCAAGGACATCAGCACCGAACAGCTCAACCAGGTATTCTGGATCAGTGCGCTGGTTGGGCTGGGCAGTGCCGTGGTGGTGGCATGCCTGGCGCCCGCCATCGCCGCCTTCTACGGCGATCAACGCATGGTCGGGATCACCATCGGCTCTGCCTTGCCGCTGCTTCTTGGCAGCCTCGCCGCGGTGCCGCTGGCGCTGATGAACCGTCATTTGCGCTTTGGCCAGCTCGCGCTGAACGATGTGATAACCGCCGCTGCCGGACTTGCGACTACCGCAATCGCCGCCTATGCGGGACTGGGCTACTGGTCGCTGGTCATCGGCCCGGCGGTTTCGGCTGTTGTCGCGCTGGCCGCGGCATGGCAGGTGGCGCGCTGGACGCCGTCGCGGCCGGACCTGAAGGTCGATACCGACATATTGTCCTTCGGCGCCAATCTGACCGGCTTCAATCTGGCCAACTTCTTCTCGCGCAATCTCGACAACATCCTGATCGGAAAATATTCGGGCGCGATCGAACTCGGCTACTATGACCGCGCCTATAAGCTCCTGCTGTTTCCGCTGCAGAACATCAACCAGCCGCTGACACGCGTGATGGTGCCGCTGCTGAGCCGCATCCATGAGGACAAGGCGCGGTTTCGCGACATCTATGTGCGGACCAATTGGATGCTGGCGGCCATCACCATGCCCGGCATCGCGGCGCTGACGCTGACGTCGGACCAGGTCGTCGGGCTTCTCTTCGGCGAGCGCTGGACAGCGGTGGCGCCGATCTTCGCCTGGCTGGGCATCGCCAGCCTGATCCAGTCCGTCTCAAGCACCACCGGATGGATCTTCATCTGCCAGGGCAAGACCAAGACCATGTTCCACTGGGGCATCTACTCGTCGCTGACGACGGTCGCCGCCTTCATCATCGGCCTGCACTGGGGCGCCGTCGGTGTCGCCGCGGCCTACGCGATCAGCGGCTATATGCTGCGCGTCCCGGTGCTTGCCGTTCTTGTCCATCGGGTCGGTCCGGTGACCGCAGCCGACTTCCTGATCATGCAGGGGCTTTTCATCATGTCGTCGCTGCTTGCCTGGTCCGTCTACCGGGAGTTGCCCGTATCGCTGACCGGCCAGTCAGACCTGCTCGCGGTGGTCCTGGCGGTTGCCCTCAATTATTCGATCGGCCTGATCCTCATGCTTGCCCTTCGCCAGTCGCGCAGTGCGTTGTTCACCACGCTTTCCAGCGCCATGCGCAACGCCCGCTAGGCAGGCAATAACCGGCCTCAAAAGCTCACCTGCCGACATCGCCGACGCATGCTCCTCAAGCACTGCCTGAAGGCTCGTCCTGCGATAGAGGTCGAGATTGGCGGTAAGTCTGCCGAGCTTCTCGCTCGCTTCCTCGGGCGTCACCGTGTCGATGTCGAGCAGCAGGTCGGCGACGCCGATCCGCTTGGCGAGTTCCTTGGTCTTGAATTCATAGGCGATCGGCAGCACCGGCGTGCCGACGCAGAGCGACATGATCATCATGTGCATGCGCGTCGCGACGACGAAGTCGAAGCCTTTCACCAGGGCCATCAGTTGCTCCGGCGTGTGGAACGAAGCGTCCACGCTCACATGCTTGGCGATCTCCGGATCGAGTTCGGCAACGATCGCCCGCGCCGTCTTGGAATCGTCATGGGCGTATTCCGGCACGCCCTGGCAGGTAGAGACGAAGGTCACCTGCTTGGCGTGGTCCCTGACCAGGATGGTCGCAATCTCGCGGATCGAGTCGATGTAGCGGCGCATGCCGCCCTCGCCGTCGCTGACATAGTTCCAGTGACGGACGGAAATGGCGACGCGGCCGGTGACAGTCGCCGACTGGCCGGAGGCCAGAAAACTTCCGATCCTGTCGGTATCGGCCAGCGCAAAGACGGCGTCGGCCACGACGTGGCATTTGCCGGGGTCTTTCACCATGTCCACAATGTGGTCTCTCGAACGTTCATCGCGCAGCAGGATGAGCGGGCTCCGGTCGAAGATCGGGCTCAACTCCTGGCGATTGTAACTTTTGTTGAACGGGCCGAGCGATTGCGTGAAGAAGACCGGGTCCTTGCCCAGAATCGCGTCGATCCGGAATTGATTGAGGCGCCGTTCCAGATTGTAGGTCTCGACGAGATAGGTTCCGCCTGTCGTGACCACGAGGTCGGCGTCTTTGTAGATCTCGAGACCACGGCGATTGCTTGAGCTGAACAAACGCCCGAGAACGCCGCGGATGCCGAACCGCCGCAGGGCATTGAGTACGAGCCGATTGTAGATCGGCTTGAACAGGTTCTTCAGCCCACTGCCGTATTTGTAGCGGAACAGCGATTCCGACAGCAGCTTGTGGAATTCGAGATCTGGATACTCCTTCTTCGTGTAGAGCCTCGCCGCCACCTCCGGCTGGCTGTCGAAGACGTAGAACTGGATATCGTCCTGCACGATCGTCTTGAAAACATGGCGAATCGCCAGGAGAATCGCTGCGTCTCCGGTATTCAGGCAGACGGTGTTTTCAACCGTGATCTTCATTGAATGACCTCATTTCGTGAGTAGTCCCGCGGTTCGGTCGACGGATGCCGAGGTGCGGGTTGGCCGAAAATGCTGCACGCCAAGGATGGTCCTCGCGTCGTGATTATTGGCGCGCAGCCCAATGGCAGGGCCAACGCGCGGTCCATGCGGCCCAAGCAGAGCGAGATTAACCCATCGATTTTGCAGTGCAACAAAAAATGTGGATCTTTGCTACGCTGCAACCAAAAATGTTGCGATGCAGCAAGAGCTGTACTAGCATTGTCGCGGGCGGGCCAACAGCGGTCGAGTTTTCATGCTGCATGTCTTGTACTTGGTACACGACGTCTCCGACCCGGCAGTGCGCCGGCGGATCATAATGCTCAAGGCAGGCGGCGCCCAGGTTACGCTGGCGGGCTTTCGTCGAACGGCAAGCGCGGTTGCTGATGTCGAGGGCTTGCAGCCGATCGATCTCGGCCCGACGCGTGATGGCCGATTCGCCCAGCGTCTGGCGGCGATCATGAAGGCGGTGGTCTCGACCGGCTCCAAGCTGGGTTCAATGCAACGGCCCGACCTCATTATCGCGCGCAATTTGGAAATGCTGGCGCTTGCCCGGCGGGCCAGGTCGGCTTTCCAGGCAACGGTGCCGATTGTCTACGAGTGCCTCGACATCCATCGTCTGCTGCTTCGCGACGATCCGCTGGGCTGGGCGATGCGCGGCGCAGAACGCTTCCTGGCCAGGGATGTGAAGCTTCTGGTGACCAGCTCTCCGGCCTTCATCGCCAATTATTTCAAGCCGTTCGGACAGATTGCCGCGCCGGTCGAACTGCTCGAAAACAAGTATTTCGAGACAGCCGCGGCTTCCCTGGATGACCGCATGACGGAGGAGAATCCTGTTGCGCCGCCTTGGCGAATCGGCTGGTTCGGGGCGCTCCGCTGCCGCCGCTCCCTGGAGCTTCTGGCCGAATTTTCGCGCCGCCTCGACGGCCGCTTCGAAATCGTCCTCAGAGGCCGCCCGGCGTTGTCCGAATTTCCCGATTTCCACGGTTTTGTTGAATCGGAACCCTGGCTCTCGTTTGGCGGACCCTATCGCAATCCGGAGGATATGGCGGCGATCTACCGCGAGGTTCACTTTTCCTGGGCCATCGACTTTTTTGAGCAGGGCCTGAATTCCGAATGGCTGCTGCCCAACCGTCTCTATGAGGGCTGCCGCTTCGGAGCCGTGCCGATCTCGATGGGCAACACCGAGACCGGCCGGTTCCTCGATCGGCAAGGCATCGGCGTTCTTTTGCCAGAAGCCACGCCCGAGGCGCTCGAAGCTGCCCTCGGCACCATGGAGCAGCATCGGTTCGAGACATTGAGGGCACGTGTTCTCGCCCGCAATCCGCGCACCTGGAGCTACGACCGCGCCGATTGCCGGGCGCTCGTCGAAAAACTCCGCGGCCTTGCCGCGGCGCCCGGTCCATATGCTGCCGAAGCATTGGCATAGAAGGACGGCCGATGACGCAAACCGAAACGCTCCCATCCTGCATGATCGTGGTTCCGTGCCTGAACGAAGCGCCCCATATCGGCGCGTTGCTTCGAGAGCTCCGCCCTGCGGCCAAGAGGCTGGGCGCCGTGATCATCGTTGCCGATGGCGGCAGTACGGACGGCACCAGGACGATCGTCGCGGATATCGCCGCAAAAGATCAGCGGGTGGTCCTGCTCCACAATGAAAAGCGCTTGCAGAGCGCGGCGATCAATCTCGCCGTTGCCAGGTTCGGGGAGGGCGTCGACTATCTCATTCGCATCGACGCGCATGGCGGCTATCCCGCCGACTATTGCGACCGGCTGGTCGAAGAAGCGCAGGCCACCGGGGCGCATTCGGTCGTCGTCTCGATGCTGACCAGTGGCAGCGGCATGGTGCAGAAGGCGGCGGCCGCGGCCCAGAATTCCAGGCTCGGCACCGGCGGCTCCAAGCATCGGCACCTTTCGGCGGGGGAATGGGTCGATCATGGCCACCATGCGCTGATCCGGATATCGGCCTTCACCGCGGTCGGCGGCTATGACGAGACGTTCAGCCACAATGAGGATGCCGAACTCGACTATCGGCTCCGTCAGGCCGGTTACCGGATCTGGATGACCGGTAAGACACAAATGGTCTACTACCCGCGCTCCTCGCTGAAGGGCCTCTATTTTCAGTATCTCGGCTATGGCCGCGGCCGGGCGAAGAACGTTCTCAAGCACCGCATGATCCCGAAGATCCGGCAGATGGTGCCGCTTCTGGTGTTTCCCGTGGTTCTTCTCGCCGCCTTTTCCTTCGTCCACTGGCTGGCGGCCGTGCCGCTTTTGCTATGGGTCTCGGTCTGCCTTGGCTACGGCTTCTGGACCGCGGTCAGTCAGCGCAAACCCGACATTGCGCTTGCCGGGGTCTCGGCAATGGTCATGCATTTCGGCTGGTCGGTCGGCTTCTGGCTGCAGCTGCTAGCACCGCGACCGCAGCGGGGGTAGCGTGATGGACCCGGTCAAGAAAAATCGAAGCATCGATATTTGCGTCTGCACATTTCGCCGGCCGGAGCTTGTCGACACGCTCCGCTCCGTAGCAGCCATGGATATGCCCGCGGGATTCGATGTCGGTGTCATCATCGCGGACAACGACGATACGCCGACGGCCGAGCCGCTGGTCGCCAAGCTAGCGGGGGAGTTGAAGCTGCCGGTGACCTACCGGCACGCCCCGGCCCGCAACATTTCGATCGCGCGCAACGCTTGCCTCGATGCCAGTGCGGCGGATTTCGTCGCCTTTATCGACGACGACGAGACGGCCACCGCTGGCTGGCTTGCCGAACTGGTGGCGGCGGTGGAAGCAACTGGTGCTGCGGCCGTGCTCGGGCCGGTGCAAGCCCGTTACCTGCCGGATGCGCCCGACTGGATGCGCAAAGGCGATTTCCACTCGACCTCGCCGGTCTGGGTGCGCGGCGAGATCCGCACCGGCTACACCTGCAACGTCCTGCTCAGAATTGGCGCTGAGAGCCTGCGCGGCCGGCGCTTCAGCCTGGCACGTGGCCAGACCGGCGGCGAAGATACGGAATTCTTCGACCAGATGGTCAAGGCCGGCGGCAGTATCGCCTTTTCGCCAGAGGCTTGGGTCGATGAAGTGGTGCCGCCTGCCAGGGCGGCATTCGACTGGCTCGGCCGCCGCCGGTTCCGCGTCGGGCAGACGCATGGTCACCTCCTGGGGCGCAACGCGCGCGGCCTTTCCCGGCTCAAGCAGGTCGGCATTGCCGCGGCAAAGGCCGGCTATAGTTTCCTGTCGGCAATTCCGGTCGCCATCGACCCCGTCCGACGGAACCGCAGCGTCCTTCGCGGCATTATGCATGTCGGCGTCGTCAGCGGCCTCGTCGGGGTTCGTGAAATCCGCCAATACGGCCTGCCTTCGCCGCAGCAAGGGGGCAAGCGTGCAGCCTGACGTGAGCTTCGTGATTGCCGCCTACAATGCCGAGGCGACCATCGATCGGGCGATTGCCAGCGCCGTCGCCCAGCGCAATGTCAGCGTCGAGGTCATCGTCGTCGACGACAAGTCGCGCGACCGGACGCTCGACCTGGCGAGATCCTACCCCGAAGATATCGTACGCGTTGTCGCGCTTGAGCAAAATCGTGGCCCCGGCGGCGCCAGGAACGCCGGCCTTGAGCTTGCCCGCGGCAGGTGGGTCGCGGTTCTCGATTCGGACGACGCGGTCTATCCCGGGCGAATCTGCACCATGATCGAACGCGCGGAGAAAGCCGGCGCCGAGATCGCGGTCGATAATCTGCAGGTCGTTCGCGAAGATGGCGTTGCCGAAGAGACGATGTTCCCGGCCGACTATCTGGGAGGCCTCGGTGAAATCTCGCTGGCGGATTTCATCGGCGGCAATGTCCTCTTCGAATCGAGGTTCAATCTCGGCTACGTCAAGCCGATCTTCCAGCGCCGGTTCCTGAACGAGAACGGGCTTCGTTACGATGAAAGCCTGATCATTGGCGAAGACTATATCCTCCTGGCCAGTGCGCTGGCCAAAGGCGGCAAATGCGTGGTCGAGCCGACCACGGGCTATATTTACCACATTCGCACCGGTTCCATCTCCCGGGTGCTCGAACTTCATCACGTCGAGGCGATGCGCCGGGCCGATGCCACCTTCGCCGCGACCCATTCCATGGATGCTGCGGCCGCGGCGGCGTTCGCCAGGCGCGCTCGCAGCCTGCGGCGGGCGGCATCATTCCTGTCGCTGGTTCAGCACATCAAGGCGCGGTCCCCGCTCAAGGCGATATGGACGGCGCTCAGCGATCCGGCGGCGGTTCGGCATATGAGCATGCCGATCGCCGTCCGGCTGCGAAGGGTAGCGGCACAGTTTGCCGTGGTGGCGGGGAGGTAAAGGGCTGCAGGCGAATGAAGACAAATTTCGCCGCCTGCGACAGGGTTGAAATCGATCTCCTCAGAAGGAACATGCAATGAAAAAAGTCAGGAAGGCAGTCATACCGGTGGCGGGGCTTGGAACGCGGTTCCTGCCGGCGACCAAATCCATGCCGAAGGAAATGCTGCCGGTGGTCGACAAGCCTGTGGTGCAATATGCGGTGGACGAGGCATTCGAGGCCGGCATCGAGCACATAGTCTTCGTCACCGGCCGCAACAAGGCGGTGATCGAGGACTATTTCGATCTGCATCCTGAACTGATCGGAACCCTGGAGCAGAGCGGCAAGAAGGCGCAGCTCGAATCGCTCGAGAGCCTGCTTCCCGTCGCCGGCGCGACGAGCTTCATCCGTCAGCAGTCGCCGCAAGGCCTCGGCCACGCCGTCTGGTGCGCGCGAGAGGTCATCGGCGACGAACCTTTCGCGTTGCTGTTGCCGGATATGGTGTCCTTTGGCGGGCGAGGGTGTCTTGCCGAAGTCGCCGATCTTTATGCGCAGACTGGCGCAAACGTTATCGCCGTCGAGCGTTGCGATCCGACCGAGACCAGCAAATACGGCATTGTCGGGCGCGGCGCGGATGTCGGCACCGGCTTCGAGGTGACGGCCATGGTCGAAAAGCCGGCACCGGCCAACGCGCCGTCGAACTTCTACATCAACGGCCGCTACATCCTGCAGCCCGAGATATTCTCGCTGCTGGGCAGCCAGCAACGCGGCGCCGGCAACGAGATCCAACTGACCGACGCAATGGTGCGTCTCGCACAGACGCAGGCCTTCTTCGCCCAGCCTTTCAACGGCCGCATGTTCGACTGCGGTTCGAAGGAGGGCTTCATCCAGGCCAATGTCGCTTTCGCGCTGGCGCGTGAGGACATGAAGGGTCCGATCTTCGAGATGCTGCAGGAATTCGTCCGGTCGCATCAGCGTCGGGAAGAAGCCGCATAATGTCCATTTTTTCGAGGCATTGTGGGTGCGGCTGATGACGCAGGACAGGCCGTTGCGCCGCGCGTAACGCGCACTGTCCGGCGCAGGGTTTGCACCCTATGTGCCGATCTTCGAGGCGGTAGCGCCTGCAAACTAGAATTGGACCGAAGATGAACTATGCCAATTTTCCTGTCGACAAGAGGACGCCATTGCCGACTTCGAGTGCGGCAAACGCCGAAGACTTCATCGACATCGAGCGTCTGCTTGGCATGGCCGCGCGGCAGGCGAAAGTGGTTGCCGCCTGCGCCATCATCGGTCTCTTTCTCGGCGTGCTCTATTTGCAGACCACGCCTCCTACCTATGTGGCGACGAGCAGCGTGCTGATCGACGAAGGATTGAACAAGGTCGTCGACGATATTTCGGCGGCGTCGGTCAGCATGCAGACCGACTCCGCCGTTCTGAGCCAGATCGAAATTCTACAGTCGGCCAGGCTGGCGGGGGTGGTCGTCGACAAGCTGAAGCTCGATCAGAACGATGCTTTCATGAACCCTCCGACATCGGCCCTGTCTAAGGTCGCAAGCTTTGTACGCGGTATCATCCAGTCTGTCCGCCCCAAGCGCGCCGCGAGCACAACCGATGTCACTCAGCTTGATGCCGCGACGCGTGACGCGATCACCGCATCGTCGTCGCCCCGCGACTACGCAATCTTCAAACTGCAGAACCAACTCGATGCCGAGCGGATCGGCCGAAGCTTTGTCATCAGCATCTCCTTTCAGGCGACGGATCCGGCGCTTGCGACCGCCATCACCAAGGCCTATGCCGACGCCTATCTCGCCGATCAGCTTGATGCCAGCTTCGACGCGACCGAGCGGGCGGCTGTCTGGCTGCAAGGCCGGCTGACCGAGCTTCGTGAGAGCTCCCAGGCGGCCGCACTCGCGGTCGAAAAGTTCAGGGCCGAACATGGATTGGCCGTCAATGACGGCCAGCTGATCAGCGACAAGCAATTGTCCGATCTCAACACTCAGCTGATCGTCGCGCAGGCCGATACCGCACGTGCTGGCGCCCGCTATCAGCAGTACAAGTCGATCGTCGAAAGCGGCTCGGACAATGCGTTCAAGGACGCCGCGATATCGAACGACCAGCCGAGCAGCTCCGTCATCACGACGCTGAAGAACCGCTATCTCACCGTCGCCAAGCGGCAGCAGGACGTCGAAGCCAATTTCGGCCCGCAACATCCGCAGGCCGTCGCGCTCGCCAAGGAGAAGGCCGACATATCGGCGCAGATTTTCGGCGAGCTGAAGCAACTGACCGAAAGCTACCGCAACGAATACGAGGTCGCTCTGGCGCGCGAAACCGCGCTCCGCGCAAATGTCGCCTTGGCGGCTGGCAAGAGCTCCATCGACAACCAGTCGCAGGTCAAGCTGCGTGAGCTGGACCAAAAGGCCACGGCGCTGTCGACGCTCTACCAGACATTCCTGAACCGCTATGAGGAGGCTGCCCAACAGCAATCCTTCCCAGTCGGCAAGATCCGGGTCATCTCGGACGCGACGATGCCACAGTCGGCCGCAACCCCGCGCACGGCCATCGTGCTGGGGCTCTCGCTGGCGCTTGGCATAATGATGGGGGCCGGGGTTGGTGGCCTGAATGAATTCAGAGAACGCTTCTTCAGGACCGGCGAAGATGTGCGCGACCGTGTCGGCCTCAAATTCCTCGGCTATCTCCCGGTCATCGGCAAGGCTGGCAAGGATGACCAGCGCAATGGCGGTCAGCCTGACGTCAAAGTCGTTGAATCCAAGAGCGCCAAGTCGTCCAAATCCCAGCCCTCCAAAACATTGTCGGCAGCCGAAAAACGTGCGCGCATGCGGGTAACCGTCGATGCACCGGCATCGATGTTCTCCGAGACGCTGCGCAACGCAAAGATCGCCTTCGACGTCGTGATAGAAGGCCAGGGCAGCCGGGTCATCGGCGTGGTCTCGGTGCTTCCCGGCGAAGGCAAGTCGACGGTGGCGGCCAATCTTGCCGGGCTGCTTGCCGCCAACGGATCGAAAACGCTGCTGATCGACGGCGACTTGCGCAATCCCGGCCTCAGCCGCAGCCTCGGCATGGAGGCCGAGCAGGGTTTGATGGAAGCGGTGGTGAGCGGGCAGACCTGGCAGTCGGTCGGCAAGATCGACCGGCAGACCAAACTGGCGATCATCCCGGCCGTCCTGCGTGGCCAGTTTTCGCATACCAGCGAGCTTCTGTCTTCAGCCGGCATGCGACGTTTCATCGACAACGCCAAGGAAACCTTCGAATACATCATCGTCGATCTGCCGCCGCTCGGGCCCGTCGTCGACGCCAAGGCCTTCGCTCCGCTTGTCGACGGCTTCGTGCTGGTCACCGAGTGGGGACGCACGCCGCGTGCGATGGTGCAATCGATGCTGAGCTCGGAACCCTATATCGCGAAGAAGATCATTGGCGCGGTCCTGAACAAGGTCGAGCTGAAGAAACTCGCCAAGTATGGCGCGATCGGCGGCTCGGAAAAATTCTTCGACAAATATTCGAGCTATTATCTGGAAAAATCGGAAGCGCGCACAAAGGCGGCTGCCTGAGTGCGGTCCGCGCGTTTCGAGCATTTTTGCACCGAAGCGGAATCACCCGGCGTCGCAAAGATCTATTAGGGTGTTGACATTCTGAGATGCTTGCTGATGAAGCTAAGCCTCTCCAAGCCTCTGCGCACTTCCGGCGCCCTCATGAAAAGCCGCCACAACAGCCCTGTACGATGGTTCTCGATCATCGCGATGATCGGCCCCTGATTGATCGCCAGATAGGTTCGGGAGTACCAGTTGCGGCTTTCGCAAAACGCGTCAACAAAGCCGAAGCGGCCCCATATGCGTTTTCGAGGCTTGCCCAGGAAGCCACGCAGTGCGCGCATCGCCTCCGCCGGGGCATAGGGAAAGCTCGACAGGGCAGCAGACGGAGTGATCACGCCAAAGTCCCTGTCGGGTGCATGCGCGACGTATCCTCGCGGCCCATGGCTCGCGGTCAGACCCCAGCAGTCCGGTCCATATCCCAAATGGCTATGGGGATTGCGAACGCAATGCCGATAATTGATCTGCGTATGACTGACGTTCTGTTGCCAGTAATCGGCGTAGCGGTCACTTAGGCCCCGGGGATCGAGCCCGCAGAAAGAATAGTGCGAAAAGAAGAGCGGGCCACCAGAATTCATTCCCAACGGCAGCACGATCCCGTCATGGTCGCGCCCGTTTCGAAAGCCAGGTCCTACAGCAAAACCCTCGTGATAGATTCCCGGATCAATAGGGTGGCGCGCCGATCCCGCCGCCAGCACGAAAGTGAGCAGGCATTCGTTCCAACCCCTGATCGGGCTGTCCATCGCCCAGCCAAAATTAGGGCTCCAATGCCACATGAGTTGCCGAGCGCCGCGTGTAAACCAGTTCCATTCGGCCTGTAGCAACAGCGCGTCCACGCGCTGGCGCAGGCGCACTTCGCCAGTTGTCATCCCGGCGAAATACTCACGGGCGCAAATCAGACCCTGAAACAGGAAGGTGGTTTCGACGAGATCAGCGCCGTTGTCCTTGCGACGAAACGGGATCGTCGCACCAGTTCGCCCGTTGATAAAATGCGGAAAAACGCCGTGGTAGCGCGGGGAGTTCTCCAAGAAATCGAGCATGCCGTGCAATCGCAGCAAAGCCACGGTGCGGTCGATCCATCCCCGCTCGACCGCAACGATGATGGCTGCAATGCCAAAACCGGCCCCCCCGATCGTCACCAGATCGTTGGCAGGATCACCTGTGGTCTTTTGCCGGTCGCGGGCAAGACCGCTGACGGGATGCGCGCCTTCCCAGAAATAGCGCACCGTCTGCCGCTGCACGACATCCAACAGCGCATCATCGTCGAGCTCGAGAGTATTTTCCGGGAGGTCGAGTGCTGGAATCATCGAGCCGGTGTTAGTGCCTCGGGTGTCCTAAGGCCATTCCTAAAACAATTGTGCGCACGGACCGGCCGCTCACTCGTGTCAGGCCGATTCAATTCGCGACAGGTGCTTGGCGACCCGGTAGAAAGAAAATCAAGGGGAAACAGCCCCTGGATTGGCCTCGAAGCCTATGTTCCATCCCATTGCGAATATCGAAGACGCGCAGACGCTGGCGCAGGCCATCGTCAATACGATGGTCGAACCCTTCCTCGTTCTCGATGAGAACTTTCGCGTGCTGGCGGCCAACCACTCCTTCTATCAGACCTTCAGGGTCGACCCCGAGCAGACGCACGGCTCGCTGCTCTACGCGCTGGGCGACGGCCAGTGGGACATTCCAGCGCTTCACCTGCTCTTGGAGACGATCATTCCCGAGAAGACCGCCATGGACGGCTTCGAGGTCGAGCATGATTTCCCCGATATCGGCCGGCGCACGATGCTGCTCAACGCGCGGAAGGTCCTTTACGACCACAGTTCAGCCGCGACCATCCTGCTCGCCTTCAATGACATCACGGCGCGCCGCGCCATAGAAAGGGAAAAGGAAGAACTTCTCGGCCGCACCGAAGACCTGCTGCGGCAGAAGGATGTGCTGCTGCGCGAAATGGAGCACCGGGTCGCCAACAGCTTGCAGATCATCGCCAGCATTTTGCTGCTGAAGGCTCGGTCCGTCACCTCAGATGAAACGCGGCAGCACCTGAAGGATGCCCATCAACGCGTGCTGTCGGTAGCAGAAGTGCAGCGGCATCTCCATGCCTCAACCGGTGCCGACGAAATCGAGGTTGGTTCTTATCTGTCGAAGCTTTGCAGCAGTTTGGCCGCTTCGATGATCGGGGAAGCACAGGCTATTGCTGTAAACGTTATGGCGGAAAATGGAAGGATAGACTCCCAGAAGGCGGTCAGCCTTGGCCTGATCGTGACCGAGCTCGTTCTCAACGCCATCAAGTATGCATTCTCGACAGAAAAGGTCGATGCGCTGATCTTGGTGACCTATGAGACCGATGCTGAGGATTGGAAGTTGACCGTATCGGACAACGGGTGGGGCAAACCCGTTCGCGATATTCCAGGTGCGGGACTGGGGACAGCGATCGTGGAGGCGCTTGTCAAACAGCTTGAAGCACGCATTGACACGGTCACGGGCAATACTGGCACGACGATTGCCATTACCAGAGCGACGTTCACGTCGCGGATGCCGAAAGCAGCATAGTTTGGTGCTTGGCATGCGTTTCAAGCGGCTGTTCCGAATATCGCCTTGAAGGTCGTGTCCCCTCAGGTGGTGTAGCTCGAACGTTGCGAAGCCGCTCGCGAGCGGCTGCCGCTGATGTTCCTATTCTCTGTGCTATAGGTTCCGTTTAATTGAAGAAGAAACCAATGCAGCGGACCGTGACAGTAATCGAGAAAATTACGGGCCGGGTGATCGGCGCGTATCCGATCGATCTTTCGGGCCAGGATCACCAGACTTCCGATGATCAGTATTTTGCCAAAGCGTTCGAAGCCGCCGTCGACGGCGGCCTCATTGCCGAGGCTGAAGCGCACGCTGTCGAATTCCGTCTGGAATAGACACTCAAGCCGAGATCCACGCTACTTTCGCTTTTCCATCGCCGCCTTGGCGCCGCTACGAAAAACCCCGCGCGATGCGAGGTTGTTGATGCGGTCAAAAACCTTACGTTTCAGTACGGCGAATTACACTGCTGCCGAGGGCCATAGCTAGGCTGGAATGTATCGTCTGAAGCTCGATAGCTCCGGTATCGGTCGTAGCACCACTGTACATGCGAATCGCCGCGATCGACCGGGTTCTGGTTGTTGTTAATGATCACGCCGCTGATCACCGCGCCGGCAGCGAAGGCCGCCAGAGGAAACCAGTAGTCACCATGACGGCGATAACCGCGATGGTATTCACGATAGCCGCGATGACCGTTCCAGTTCACGCCATCGTTGCGCGAAAAATTGCGATTGCGGTTGAATTTCCGCTTCATCCACGGCTTGTAGTCGACCGTCGCCACATCGGACGAAACAGAAGGTGCCTGCGGCAGAAGCATTTGAGCTGCGTCGGCTGATCCGGCTGCCGTCACGAATGAAACTGACAACGTGGCCGCGAGCAAACCGGATAATATCTTGTTCATAAATCTCCTGTGAAGGAATGGTTGATATCCCTTCTCGGATTTAAAACGATTTAAAGAGGTTAAGGTTCCGTGGCGTGCCAGACAGCCTTCGACACCGCCAGCCAGGCTGTTCGAATCACTTGTCAGGTGCTACGGCTCGAACAAGCATGGGCAATCTTCACACGACGCGGTGTGCTGGCTTTTTTCTACGTTTCATACAGTGAGGGACAATGGCCGGCACTCCGTTGATCAGCATTCTGATCACTTTCCTTGTCATCATTCTGGTGCTGTATCTGGTCAATCGGCTGCCGCTTGATGGTCGCACTCGTCAGATTGCCCAGATTGTCGTGATCATTATTGGCATCATTTCGCTGCTGAAGTACCTCGCAGTGTTTTAAGCCATCACGGTTGGGATATGCGACGCTGCTGGCGTCCGAGCGAGCAAGACAAACCCAGCGCTTTACACCCACTCATGAGCAGGCGGCTTGAGACCTTCCCGCTCTAGGAAAATATCAGCCTCGCGCGGTTGTCGACGATCCTGAGGGCGGCCAGCTGGCCGGTTTGGAAGGCGCCGGTGTCTATGCCAAGCCGGCGTCCCTCGAGCTTCGGAATGTCGACCGGCGTATGCCCGTGCACGACATAACGTTCGAGAAGATGCGCGGCTTCGAAGAACTCCGAGCGGATGTTGAGCAGGTCGTCCTCGTCTTGCGCGGCCAGCTCGATGCCGGGCCTGATGCCGGCGTGTACGAACACGAATTTGGCCGAATAGACCATGACCGGCAGCGCACGCATGAAGCTGACATGGCCGGCTGGAATGATCTCCCGAATGCGCCGGTCGACCTCCTCGCTTGAACCGTAGAGATCGGCCATGCGCGACGGATCAACGCCGTAGGAAAACAGCGTTTGCAGGCCACCTATCGCCAGCCACGACTCTCTCGAAATGATCCCGTCGAGGTAGTTCAGCATCACGACTTCGTGGTTGCCGGCAAGGCAGATGCGCTGGAAGCCTTGGAGTGGCGGCGCCAGCAGATGATCGAGCACGCGCGCCGACTGGGGGCCACGATCGACGTAGTCGCCGAGCATGATGATGAGCTTGCGCATTTCGAAAGACGCAGAATCGACCAGGATGTTCTGCTCCAGGGAGCGAAGCTCCTTATAGCAGCCATGCACGTCGCCGATCGCATAGACGACCGTGTCCTGCAGATCCATCTCGAGCCGCTGGCGCGCCGCCGTCGGGGGCTTTCTCGATCGTTGGAACAGGGTCACGAATGGCGTCTCGCATGGCTGTGGGGGCGTCTCGATTCCGAAACAACATGAAGACGCAGCGCCTGGATACCATGTCTGGCGCCGGTCGTTCCATACCGGAGCTTCGGACGCAACTCGGCTTCGGCCTCCTACACGCCGATGCCACGGCCGTTCAGCGCAGCAGTGATCTCGTCGAGGATGGCCGGGTCGTCGATCGTTGCCGGCATGGCCCATGCCTCCTTGTCGGCGATCTTCTGCATGGTGCCGCGCAGGATCTTGCCGGAGCGCGTCTTCGGCAGGCGCTTGATCGTCACCACCGTCTTGAAGGCGGCGACCGGGCCGATCCGTTCGCGCACCAGCGCGACCACCTCGTTTTCGATGATGCCCGCGTCGCGGTCGACGCCGGCATTCAGCACGACGAAGCCGAGCGGAACCTGGCCTTTCATCGCATCGGCGATGCCGACGACGGCGCATTCGGCAACGTCGGGATGCGCGGCCAACACCTCCTCCATGGCGCCGGTCGACAGCCGGTGGCCGGCGACGTTGATGATGTCGTCGGTGCGGGCCATGACATAGAGATAGCCGTCCTCGTCCATCATGCCGGCATCCGCCGTTTTGTAGAAGCCGGGGAACTCCTCGAGATAGGCTTGGCGAAACCGCTCGTCGGCATTCCACAGCGTCGGCAGACAGCCGGGCGGTAATGGCAGTTTGACCACAACGTTGCCCAGTGTGCCGCGCTTGACCGCATGCCCGGCATCGTCGAGCACGCGAATGTCGTAGCCGGGCATCGGCATGCCGGGCGAGCCGTATTTGACAGGCAGCAGGCCCAGTCCGGCGGGATTGATGGTCATCGGCGAACCGGTCTCGGTCTGCCACCAGTGGTCGATCACCGGCACGTTCAATTTCTGCTCGGCCCATTTGATGGTTTCCGCATCGGCGCGCTCGCCGGCAAGGAACAGCGTGCGGAACCGGGACAGATCGTGTTTCGGGACGAACTCGCCCCTCGGGTCCTGTCCCTTGATGGCGCGGAAGGCGGTTGGCGCGGTGAACAACGCGACGACGCCATGCTCAGCGATCACACGCCAATAGGTGCCGGCATCGGGCGTGCCGACCGGCTTGCCTTCGAACAGCACCGTCGTGCAGCCATGCAGTAGCGGGCCGTAGACGATGTAGGAATGGCCGACCACCCAGCCGACGTCCGAAGCCGCCCAGAACACTTCGCCGGGTTTCACACCGAACTCGTTTTCCATCGACCATTTCAACGCGACCATGTGGCCGCCATTGTCGCGCACGATGCCCTTTGGCTGGCCGGTCGTGCCGGACGTGTAGATGATGTAGAGCGGATCGGTGGCAAGCACCGGAACGCAGTCGACATTGGCACCCGCGGCTCGCTCCCGCGCCACAGCGTCGGCATAGTCGATGTCGTAGTTTTCCCTGAGCTCGCAGCGCAATTGGTCGCGCTGCAGGATGAGGCAGGCTTCGGGCTTGTGCCGCGACATCTCGATCGCCTTGTCGAGCAGCGGCTTATAGGCAACGACACGCCCGGGCTCCAGGCCGCAGGACGCCGAGATGATCAGCTTCGGCTTGGCATCGTCGATGCGCGTGGCGAGCTCATGTGAGGCAAAACCGCCGAAGACCACTGAATGCACGGCGCCGATCCGCGCGCAGGCAAGCATGGCGAAGGCTGCTTCCGGCACCATCGGCATGTAGATGATGACGCGATCGCCTTTTTGGATGCCGCGATTCTTGAGTACCGAGGTTAGTGCGACCACCTCGCGCTTCAACTCGGCATAGGTGAATTTCTTGATTGTGCCCGAAATCGCGCTGTCATGAACAAGCGCTATTTGGTCGGCGCGGCCGTCCGCCACATGACGATCGACGGCATTGAAGCAGGTGTTGCACGAGGCACCATTGAACCACCGGCCATAGACGCCGGCATTGGCATCGAACACGGTCTCGAAGGGCGAGAACCAGTCGATTGCGCCGGCGGCATCGGCCCAGAATTTTTCCGGGTCGCGTTTCCAGCCGTCATAGACCTCGTGGTAGCGTGACGCCATCCAGCTTCCTCCCCAGGAATGTTTGCTGTCCTTGAAATAGCGTATGCTGCTTTCTGTAACCATGTATTTGTGCTTTTCGTTTGCCGTCGTTCCAATTCGGCCGCAAATCCAGGGTCGTCGTGGTCTGCGGGGCTGATATCGGCCGAATTTTCGACATAGGGGCAGGGCGCGATGAAACTGCGATACGAGCTTGGATTTGCCGTCGTTGCGACGCTGGCGTTCGCACTCGCTTCAGCTGCTCAGGCCGGTGATGCGGCGGCACGGCGCATCATCGGCTTTTCGCCCGACGGCAACTATTTCGCCTTCGAGCAGTACGGCACGCTCGATGCCGGTGCTTCGGATTCGGGCTGGTCGGAGATCGAAATCATCGACACCCGCACCGATGAGTTCGTCGGCGGCAAGCCGATCCTCATCGTTGACGAGACGGAGGATTCGACGCTGACACTTGCGCAGGCGAGGGCACAGGCCGCCGAGCTGGCAGCGCCGTTGCTGGCCAAATATGCCATCGCACTGCGCGGCGAGCGGACGGGCTTCGACAAATTCACCTTTCCCGACGACATGGTCGCCTACAACGACATTGCGCGCCTCGAGCAAGTCTCGCAAAAATGGCTTTCGCCGAACTATGACGAGCTTGGCATCTCGACCATCCAGCTCGAGCAGATCCTTGCCGACAGTACGGCGGATTGTTCACCGAGTTTCGACGGGACGCAGCAAGGCGAAACGACCGGCAAGGCGCTCGGCTTTCGCCTGACGCTGCAGGGTCAGGACGGCAAGCCGATCAAGCTGCTGCATGAGGACAAGGCGGTGCCGGGTTCGAGGAATTGCCCGACTTCCTACAGCCTGTCGGAATCTTACGCATTCACCCCCGACCGCAAAGCAGGCGTGCTTGTCGTACTCGTGCAGCGTTTCAGCCAGGGATTTGAAGGGCGTGACCGCCGTTCCATCGCCGTGACAGGGCGGGCGCGTTGAGATAACCCGCTGAGAAGTAGTCTGCTACTCGAGTTGATTCCTAAAGCGGCAGCGCAGTGAGCATAAGGCCAACCCCGCCGGCGATCAGCAAGGCGGCTGCCAGCATTTTCCCATGACGCTCGAAACCTGTCGGCGCCCGATCCCAATTGTAACGCATGCCCCAACTCCCCAAACCCGCTGAGTCCCTTATCTTACCTAGGGTGAGGAGGACAACAGTCTGGCGATGCACCACGCTGCTGCTGTCGGTCTTATCACCGACTATCTCTGAGGCATTCTCCGCCGCTACATGCCCCAGCGCAGCGCGGCGGTGTGCACAGGCGCATCCCAAAACGCCGCCGCCTCGTCGTCGAACATGCTCAGCGTGATCGAGCAGCCGGCCATGTCGAGCGAAGTCACATAGGAGCCAACCAGCGACCGGGTCACCGTCACGCCGTGCTTCTCGAAGGTTTTGCGGGCGCTGTTGTACATCAGATAAAGCTCCATCAGCGGCGTGCCGCCAAAGCCGTTGACGAAGAGCAGCGCCCGGCCTTTGGCGCTGTCGCCCAGATCGCCGAGGATCGCGGTACAGATCTCCTCGACGATAGCGTCGGCGCTCTTCAACGTGTCGCGCCGCCTTCCGGGCTCGCCATGGATGCCGACGCCGAACTCCATCTCGCCGTCGCCGATGTCGAAGGTCGGCTTGCCCGCCGCCGGCACGGTGCAGCTGGTCAGCGCCACGCCCATCGAGCGCGTCGCTCCGTTGACGCGCTCGCCGAGCGCCTTCAACGGCTCCAGTGCCATGCCTTGCTCGGCCGCCGCGCCGACGATCTTCTCGACCACCAGCGTGCCGGCGACGCCGCGCCGGCCGGTGGTGTAGGACGAGTTTTCGACCGCGACATCGTCATTGGTCACGATTTGCATGACGCCTTCTGTCATTTCAGCGGCCATGTCGAAATTCATCACGTCGCCCTCGTAGTTCTTGACGATGAACAGGCAGCCGGCGCCCGTATTGACGGCTTCCACGGCCGCCATCATCTGGTCCGGCGTCGGCGAGGTGAACACCTGGCCAGGGCAGGCGGCATCCAGCATGCCGTGCCCGACGAACCCGCCATGCAGCGGCTCGTGACCCGAGCCGCCACCGGAGATCAGCGCCACCTTGCCCGATTTGAGCAGCTTGCGGCGGACAAATTTGTGTTCCTCGCCAAGCGCCAGAATGTCGGCATGCGCGGCAACGAAGCCGTCGAGGCTCTCGGTCAGCACCGTGTCGACCGAATTCAGAAATTTCTTCATGGCTGTCCTCCCGAAATAGCCCAGCGTCAGCTGCCCTTGCCGGCGATGCTGGTGATCTTCTGGATGAAATCATTGACCGCCCGGTCGAGCGCCGCATTCTGCTTATCGTCGCCGAAATCGGGAACGATCAGCGAGACATGGCGTGTCTTGCGCATGCCTGCGGCCAGCGACATCTTTCCCGGATGCGCCCGATGATATGCTTCAAGGAAATGATCACGTTCGGCCGGGCTGAAATGGCAGACGGAGAAGATAGCCGGCAAATGCTTCGATGGTATCGGCGTCGAATAGGCCGGGCTGGAAATCTGCGTGACGAAGCTGCGGTGCTTGCCGAGCGCGTCGGCGAGGCGCTGGCGCATGCCGGATGGGCGCTGGTCGATCACCTGCGACAGGATCGTCTTGTAGGCGCGGATAGCCTCTTCGGGGCCGGATTGCGACGCCTTGTCTGCCATGCCGGGGCCCTAGATCGAAACGTCCGCGATGGCCGCCTTGGCCATCGCGAGTTGGGCGGGAGCGACGGAGAGGTCACGCAGGCCGGTTTCGAGCAGCGCCGGGATCGAGGCGGGGTCGCCGCCGGCATCGCCACACAGGCTGACCGGGATATTATGCTGGCGGCCGAAGGCGGCAACGGAGGCGATCAGCCGGAGCACGGCCGGGTGCCTGACGGAATTCAGATGTGCGACAGAAATGTTGTCGCGAGCGGCGGCCATCACATATTGGGTCAAATCATTTGAACCGATCGAGAAGAAAGCGGCCTCGGCGAATACCTCCGGTACGATGGCCACCGACGGCACCTCGACCATGATGCCAAGCGGCGGCATTTTGTGCGCGATGCCGCGCGCGAAAAGGTCAGCCTGCTCTTCCGCGAACAGCGCCGTCGCGCGTTCATATTCTTCCGGGACGGCGATCATCGGGAACATCACCTTCAGATTGCCGTGCATGGCGGCACGTAGCAAGGCGCGGATCTGTATGCGAAAGACCTCCGGACGCGCCAGCGACAGCCTGATCCCGCGCAGGCCAAGGAATGGATTACATTCCTCGACGGTCAGGCCCGGCACAGGCTTATCGCCGCCAGCATCGACGGTTCGGATCGTCACCGGCCTGTCGCCTGCCCATTCCAGCACTTTGCGGTAGGCGCGATATTGCGTCTCCTCGTCCGGCAGCGTCTTGCCGAACAGGAATTCGGTCCGCATCAGCCCGACGCCGTCGCACGTCGCAGCATCGATGCTGTCGACATCGGACGGATCGGCGATATTCACCTGCACCCGGACCGCTATGCCGGTCTTCGTTGCCGCAGGCCTTGTCAGATAGGCTGCCGCTTTGCCGCGATGCGCCGCGAACGACGACGACGATCGCCGGAATATGGCGATCTCCGCTTTCGAAGGCGCCAATACGATGCCGCCATGTTCGGCATCGAGCAGCGCGATTTCGGCAAGGTGAGCCGGCGAAGCACCGAGTTCGGCCGGCCCCAGCGCTACTATCATTGGCACGCCGCGCGAGCGCGCCAGCATGGCGACATGGCTTGCGGCACTTCCGGCTTTCAGCGCAATGCCGCCGCCCGCACTCCAGTCGGTTTCGAGGAAGCGCGTCGGTGCGATATCCTCGCCGTAGAGGATCGCGCCCGCCGGCGCGGCAATGTCGCCGCCCCCGGTCAGTGCGCGCAGCACCTGGTCGCGTATATCGCGCATGTCGGCGGCGCGGGCACGGAAATAGTCCTGCTCGGATGTTTCGTAGCCGGCGATTTCGGCGTCGAGTGCCTGCCGCCAAGCCACATCAGCGGCCATGCCCTCGGCGATGTGCGAAAGGGCCGGGGCGGTCAGCGCATCGTCCTCCAGCATGGCGAGCTGGAATTCGAGGATATCGGACGCCTCGCTGTCGCTGGTTTCGATCAATGTCGCGAGCCAGCCTGCGGCAATGGAGATGGCGGCCTCAAGCGCCGCCTTCTCGTCCGCGGCACTCGCCTTGCGGACATAACGCATAGCAGCCTGGTCGAGGTCGAACAGCGGCCCCTCGGCATAGCCGGCCGATGCCGAAATGCCCTGCAGCCTAAGCGGTTCGGGCATGGTCCTTGCCTTCGTCGAAATCGCGCCGCACCAGCTCGACCAGCGCGCCGACCGCCTCGCCGGCGCCGTCGCCTCTGGCTCGGATATGCAGCACAGTGCCTTTAGGCGCCTTCGCCGCCATCACCTTGACGATGCTCTTGGCGTCGTACCACGGCCCGTTGGCTGCGACCGCCACTTCGACATCGGCCGAAAACGTCTTGGCAAGCTTGGTGAACTTCACCGAAGGACGTGCATGCAGTCCCACCTCATGGGTGATCAGGACGCTGGCTTCGGCTGCTGCGGACATGCTTGTCAAAATTCCCGTTCGTTCACGACGGCGACAATTCGTGCGCCGTCGCCACCACTTCCCTGAGCGAGGCGCCGCCGGAAGCCTCGGTCGCCGCCATCACCGCACCTTCGACGATCGGCGCATTGCAGACGATGATCTTCTGGGCGCGTGGTTCGCCGATCATCTCGACCGCCATCTCGCTATTGGTCTCGGCGCCGCCGAGATCGACGAGGATGGCGACACCCGCCTCCGACCAGGCCTTGTCGATGGCGCCCATGATCGCCTCGACATTGGTTCCCAGCCCGCCATGGCCGTTTCCGCCGCACCATGCAAGCGGCACTTCGTCGCCGACCATCTGCCGCACCATATCGGCGGTGCCTTCGGCGACCAGCGGCGAATGCGATACGATGACGATGCCGACATTGCTCATGCGCGCCTCTCGATTATCTCGGCTACGGCCCGCACCAGAAGCGCGGTCGAGCGTGCGCCGGCATCCATATGACCGATCGAACGGTCGCCAAGGAAGGAGGCGCGCCCACGCAACGCCTTCATCGGCACGGTCGCGTCGGCTGCATTGTCGGCGATGTCGACGATTTCCCCTGCTGTCTTTCCCTGCACCAGCGCTTCATGCACCGGCTGCAGCACGTCCAGCATGGTCTTTTGTCCGGCCTGCGACTTGCCTCTGGCGGCTACCGCTTCGATCGCCTTGCCGAAGGCCGCAGCCAGATTGGCGCGATCCGGCGCGGCGGAAATCTCCTTGCCGAGCGCCATGAACAGCGTGCCGAACAGGGGTCCGGAGGCTCCGCCGACAGTCATCACCAGTTTGGTGCCGATCGCCTTCAGCGCCTCGGGCAACGGCTTTGCCGCGAACGCGCCGGCCTCGGCCCGCACTGCCTCGAAGCCGCGTTTCATGTTGAGCCCATGGTCGCCGTCGCCGATCGCCTGGTCGAGCCTGGTCAGCTCTTCGGCATGGGCGGCGATGGTGTTTGCCGCCGCCTCGATCAGCCTGGAAAGATCCGCTGCCGCCATATCACCCATGCTCCTGGCCCCTGCGCTGCCGGGAGTACGAGAAAATTGCATATCCGGCAATCGAAGCATTCTTTTCCCCAGTCAAGCGGGTTCGAGCAACGCAGCGAGGGCACTGAAGACCTCGGCGACGGCAAAGGCGCCGGGGTCGACCACGCCGTCGAGCTGGCTGCCAATATAGGCGGACCGGCCAGCCTTGGCCCTGCGCATGGCAGCGGTGGCCTCGGCGCCGCGTTGCGCCGCGACCGCCGCATCTTCCAGACTGCCGCTATCCAGCGCCCTCAAGGCGGGTTCCAGGGCATCGATCATCGTGCGATCGCCGATCCTCGCTCCGCCATAGAAGGACATCCGATCGAGGCCGGCGAGAAGTGCCTTGGGAAAAGTTGCGCCAGACGCCAACGCCTGCGCGGCGGCTGTAAAGAAGATCGACAGCAGTACGCCACTGGAGCCGCCCATGCTGGCGCTCAGGATGTCGCCCACGGTGGCGAGCGTTGCGGCAGGGTCGGCGAGCGGCAGTGTCTCAAGGCGGCTAAACACGCTCCGCGCGCCGGCCGCCACAGTTGATCCGGTGTCGCCGTCTCCCACCTTGGCATCCAGTCCGTTCAACGCGCCTTCAAGCGAGATCAGCCGTTCGCAGATCGCTACCACCAGCCGTTCACTGCGTGCATCCTGGCTGGCTTTCGACGCGTTGCTCCGGCCGGCGGTTTTGGCCACCGGCACGACGTTCACCGGGCGAACGGCTCTTGCCGGCAGCCAGGCGTGAGGGCCGACCGGTGCCCGCAACGCTGCTTCGCGCGGCGCATCGAGCCGGATCAGCGACAGAGAAAAGCCGTTCATGTTGAGCGCCGTCATAAGCTGCCCGGGCCCGATCGTCAGCGTCACCTTTCGTGCCAGCGGTGAAGTCAACACCGCATTGGCGACGAGCAACATCTCCAGCAGTGGCACCGAACCGAGATTGTTGATCAGCAAGGCGTAGTCGCTGGCGGGATCGAGCCGTGCGGCAAGGCGCTCCGACATGATCGCGACCAGCCTTTCGGCACTTTGCACCGCAATCCGCTCAACGCCCGGTTCGCCATGAATGCCGAGGCCGAGTTCGGCGTCGTCGGCGCCAAATCTTTCGTCATGGCTCTGACCGGGGATCGAGCAGGATGACAGCGATATGCCGAGTGATACGATGTCCGCTGCCGCGGCGCGCGCCGCCGCGGCAACCGCCGCCAGATCGTTGCCGGTTTCCGACAGATGGCCGGCGATCTTGTGCACGAACAGGGTGCCGGCAACGCCACGCGGCTGCGCAATATCAGGCAGGGCAATGTCGTCGGCGACAATCACCATCTCGACGCGGAAGCCTTCGGCGCGCGCCTTCTCGGCTGCCAAGCCGAAGTTGAGGCGATCACCGGTGTAGTTCTTGACGATCAGCAGGCACCCGGCGGGACCGGTTACCGCGCGGATGGCGGCCAATACTGCTTCCACGCTCGGCGAAGCAAAGATCTCGCCTGATACTGCCGCCGTCAGCATGCCCACGCCGACGAAGCCGGCATGCGCGGGTTCGTGCCCGGCCCCGCCGCCGGAGATGATGCTGACCTTGCTCTTATCCCAGTCCGCACGGAGGACGACCTTGATTTCGGGATAGCCGTCGAGGCGAGCGAGATCGCCGGCGCCGGTCGTGCCGAGAAAGCCGTCCAGTGCCTCAGTTACGATCGTATCCCTGCGATTGAAAAAATGCTTCATCGAATTGGTCCAGTCCGGTGCCCGAAATTGCCGGTTGAAAGGTGCCAGGAAAACACTCGCGCAGCGCTCACATCAGCCGTCGCCCATCGGCGCCGAAATACAGCGGCGAGCGATAGCGGATCATGATCTTGTCGCCCTGCGCCAGGTCGGTGTCGGGGTCGGTCAGCGTCACCAGCTTCTTGGTCCCCACCGTCACGTGCAGATGGTTCTGGTCGCCGAGATGCTCGACCCAATCGACGACGCCGTCGGCATGGCCGTTCGCCGCCTTCTCGATCGAAAGATGTTCGGTGCGCGCTCCGATCGTCTTGGTTCCCGCCGGCGCGCCGCCATCCGGCAGCAGTCCGACCGGCAACAAATTGATGGCCGGTTGGCCTAGCCTTGCCGCGACGTGAAGGTTTGCCGGCTCAGAATAGATCGTGCGCGGCGAACCGATCTGCACCAGCACGCCGTCGGCGAGGATGCCGATGCGGTCGGCCATGGTCATCGCTTCGATCTGGTCGTGTGTGACGTAGAGCATTGTAGCGCCGAGTTCGGCCTGGATGCGCTTCAGCTCGAGCCTGAGATCGGCGCGCAGCTTGGCGTCGAGCGACGACAGCGGCTCGTCCATCAGGTAGATCGACGGTTTGCGCACCAGAGCGCGGCCGATGGCGACGCGCTGCATCTCGCCGCCCGACAGTTTGGTCGAGCGATTATTCAGCTTGTGGTGGATGCGCACCATCTTGGCCACGTCCTCGACGCGGCGGCGGATCTGATCCTCCGGCATTTTGCGCGCCGGCGAGCGTAGCGGAAAGGCGAGGTTGTCGTAGACCGACAGATGCGGATAGAGCGAATATTGCTGGAACACGAAAGCGGTGTCGCGCTCGGTCGGCGACAGCGTCGTCGTGTCGTGGCCGGCAATATGGATCGAGCCCGCTTCGGGCCGCTCCAGCCCAGCGATCAGCCTGAGCGTCGTCGTCTTGCCGGCGCCAGTCGGCCCGAGCAGCACGACGAATTCCCCGTCGGCGATATGCAGGTCGAGATTGTCGACGGCGACATGCTCGCCAAAAACCTTGGTCACGCCTTTGATGTGAACGTCAGCCATGATGCGCTCTCCCCTGGGAGGCCGACTCATGGATTTCGGTGCGCACCGCACGGCCGGATCCTTTTGCGAACAGCGACAGCCGCGCGCTGCTCAGCGCCAGGCCGACATGATCGCCCGGATTGAGCCGGATTTCGGCCGGCACCCTGGCCTTGATGATGCCGTCTGCCGTCTCCACCGCCACGATCTGCGTGGTACCGAGATACTCGGTGCCGTAAATGGCGCCGCGCAGCTTCGAGGCGTCGTCGAAGCGGATGTGCTCCGGTCGGATGCCAAGCGCCATCTCGGCCGGCGCAACATCCTCGCGCACTTCCGGCACGGCCACCTTCGCGCCTTGCACAACAATTTCCCTGGCGCCCTTTGAAAGGCCGCCGCCGAAGCCGAGGAAATTCATCGGCGGCGAGCCGATGAAGTCGGCGACAAACATCGTCGCCGGCCGGTCGTAGATCTCACGCGGCGTGCCGAACTGCTCGATGACGCCATGGTTCATCACCGCGATCTTGTCGGCCATCGACATCGCTTCCATCTGGTCGTGCGTGACATAGACGGTGGTGGCGTGGATGCGGTTGTGCAATTCGCGCAGCTCATGGACCATCAGGTCGCGGAATTCGGTGTCGAGCGTGCCGAGCGGCTCGTCCATCAGGAAACACTTTGGCCGCCGCACGATGGCGCGGCCGAGCGCCACGCGCTGGCGGTCGCCGCCGGCAAGCCCGGAGACGGATTTGTTGAGCAGATGGTCGATCCGCAAGAGCTTCGCCGTCTCTTCCACTCGGCTCCGGATTTCAGCGCCTGGCATGCCTTGCGCCAGAAGTGGAAAGCCGATGTTCTTTCTCACATTCATGTGCGGATAGAGCGCGAACAGCTGGAAGACGAAGGCGATGTCGCGCTCGCGGGCACGCCGCATGGTGACGTCCTCGCCGCCAAGCAGGATCTTGCCGCCGGTCGGCAGTTCGAGCCCGGCGATCATGCGAAGCGTCGTCGTCTTGCCGCAGCCCGACGGCCCCAGCATGACGAAGAACTCGCCGTCCTCGACGACGAAGTTGGAATCCTGCACGGCGACGAAATCGCCGAAAGCCTTCCTCAGATGTTCGATCCTGATCTCGGCCATCGTCTACTCCGGAAATTTCGAGACGATGATGAACATCGCCGTGCCGGCAAGCATGGTGATGAAGGAATAGGTGTAGAGCGCCAGTGCGAAGGGCTGGAACAGCATCAGGAAGCCGATGGCGATGATCACGGTGGCGACGTTCTCCATCAGCCCGCGCCTGGCCCAAACGGGCCAGCGCGATTTGCGTTTTGCGGTCAGGTTCATTTGCGCACCGCGCCAAAGGTGATGCCGCGCAGCAATTGCTTGCGAAGCAGGATAGTGAAGACCAGGATCGGCACCAGGAAGATCGTTGTGCCGGCCGCGACCGCCGGCCAGTCCTGGCCGCCTTCGCCGATGATGGTCGGGATGAAGGGCGGCGCGGTCTGCGCCGTGCCCGAGGTCAGTAGCGCAGCGAAGGCATATTCGTTCCAGGCAAAGATCAGACAGAAAATGGCGGTTGCGGCAATACCGGTGGTCGCCTGCGGCAGTACCGTGCGCCAGAACGCCTGCAGCCTGGTGTAGCCGTCGATCATCGCCGCTTCTTCATATTCGCGCGGGATCTCGTCGATGAAGCCTTTCAGCAGCCACACTGCCAACGACACGTTAACCGCCGTATAGAGCAGGATCATGCCGAGAGCCGTGTCCGACAGGCCAAGCTCGCGATACATCAGGTAGATGGGAATCGCGACCGCGATCGGCGGCATCATCCGCGTCGACAGGATGAAGAACAAAAGGTCGTCGGCGAGCGGCACTTTGAAGCGCGAAAAACCGTAGGCCGACAGCGTGCCGAGGAACACTGCGCAAAAGGTTGAGCCGAAGGCGATGATCAGCGAATTGACGAAGCGCGGCATGAAGTTCGACGGGCCGGCGATCACCATGTTGCGCTTGCGCACCGTCTCGTCGCAAAGGCCCGTCGCCGGCCCCAGCGAGTTGATGTATTCCGGCGTCTGCCTTGTCCGCGTCGTGAACAGGTTACAGTAGCCCTCAACGCTGGGCTGGAACAGGATCTTCGGCGGATAGGCAATCGAATCCGGCGGCGTCTTGAAGCTTGTCGCGAAGATCCACAGCAGCGGTACGATCGAGATCAGCGCGTAGGCCACGATAATCGTGCCGGCGACGCGCTTCGACGTGGCCGAGGGTGCGACGACCGAATGGGCTGACGTCAGGCTCATCTCTGCTTCACCTTGTTGAGCGCCTTGACGTAGATGTTCGCCAGGCCGAACACCGCGACGAACAGGATGATGGCGAAGGCCGAGGAATAGCCCGTCCGCCAGCTTTCGAAGGCCTGCCGCTTCAGCGTGATCGAGGCCACTTCGGTGGTCGATCCCGGCCCGCCGCCGGTGAGCAAATTGACCATGTCGAACATCTTGAAGTTCTCGATTCCGCGAAACAACACCGCCAGCATGATGAAGGGCAGCGCCATCGGCAGCGTGATCGACCAGAACTGCCGCCAGTTGGAGGCGCGGTCGACCTCGGCCGCTTCGTAGATGTATTCGGGGATCGAGCGCAGGCCGGCGAGGCAGATCAGCATCACGTAGGGAGTCCACATCCAGGTATCGACGATGATGATCGACCATGGCGCCAGCGAGACGTTGGACAGCATGCTGATCTCGGTTGCCGGAATGCCGGTGACGAACGAAACGGCGTAGGCGAACAGCCCGATCTGTGGCTCGTAGAGGAAGCGCCAGAAATTACCGACCACCGCCGGCGACAGCATCATCGGCACCAGGATGATGGTCGTCCAGAAGGCGTGGCCACGAAACTTACGGTCGATCAGCCAGGCCAGCGTGAAGCCGATCAGCGTCTGCAGCAGGATGGTCCAGAACACGAAATGCGCCGTCGTCTGCATGGCGATCCAGATGTCCTGGTCCGCGAGGATGCGCTTGTAGTTGGCCAGCCCAAGGTTCTTCACCACCTCGTTGGGGCGATTGGCGCGAAAGTTGGTGAAGGACAGGTAGATCGCCCAGAACAGCGGGAAGATATTGATGGCGAGAAGCAACAGGATCGTCGGCGAGATGAACAGCCAGGCGAGGCCCTTGTCGCTGATGCCCCGGACCTTGCGGGCCAACGGCACAGGCGTAGCCCGGGCAACGCTGTCCGCCGTCCGATTGAGCATGGTCAGTCCTGCTTCGGTCACTTGGATCGTCTCGACAATGGAATTTATCTGAACTGTGTCCCGTGCCAAGGGCGGCACGGGACGGTTCGGTCATGGGCTCGGGAGGAGCCGGTTACATCCGATTACATCTTGCCATCGTCCTCGAAGACCTCGGTCCAGTCCTTGACGAGGCCGTCGAGCGCGTCCTTGGCCGAGCCTTGCCCGGCAACGACATAGTCGTGGAAGCGCTTCTGCGATGCCTGCAGCAGCGGTGCGTAGCTCGGCTCGGCCCAGAAATCCTTCACGATGGCCATAGAGTCGAGGAAGGTCTGCGCATAAGGCTGGCTGGCCGGGAAGCCCGGGTCCTTGACGACCGCGTTGAGGCAGGAATAGCCGCCGAGCGACCACCATTTGGACTGCACGTCCTTGTTGGCGAACCATTTGATGTATTTGAGCGCGGCTTCCTGCTTGTCGGAATAGGAGACCACCGAGATGCCCTGGCCGCCGAGCTGGGCGAACTGGTCGCCGTCGGGACCCTTGGGATTGACGAAATAGCCGATCTTGTCGCCGCCGACATTTTCGTCCTTCTGCAGGCCTGGCCAGGTGAAGGCGAAGTTCATGTGCATCGCCACCTGGCCGGATTTGAAGGCGTCGACGCCTTCGCCCATGTAGCTGTTCGAGGCGCCGGGGGGGGTGCAGCAATCATAGAGCGCCTTGTAGAACTCCAAGCCCTTCACCGATTTATCGGAGTTGACGAAACCTTCCATCTCGTAGGGCTTTTTCGGATTTTCATACTGGAAGCCGAAGCTGTAGAGTACGTCCATGGCACCCATGGTGATACCTTCCGAGCCGCGCTCGGTGTAGATCGACGCGCCATAGACGGTCTTGCCGTCGATCTCGCGCTTCTGGAAGAATTCGGCGATCTGCCTCAGCTGGTCGAAGGTTGTCGGCGGGCCGAGATCCCAACCGTATTTCTCCTTGAATTCCTTCTGCAGTTCCGGCTTGGAGAACCAGTCCTTGCGATAGGTCCAGCCGACGACGTCGCCCATAGCCGGCAGCGCCCAGTAATTCGGCGAGTTCTTCGGCCATTCCGAGTAGCCGACGACAGTCGCCGGCACGAAATCGTCCATGCTGATCTTCTCCTTGTCGAAGAAGTCGTTCAGCTTGACGTAATGGCCGTTCTCGGCGGCGCCGCCGATCCACTGGCTGTCGCCGATGATCATGTCGCACAGCTTGCCGTGCGAATTCAGCTCGTTGAGAAAGCGGTCGGCATAGTTGGTCCACGGCACGAATTCGAATTTCATGCCGATGCCGGTTTCCTTGGTGAAGTCCTTGGACAATTCCACGAGCGCGTTAGCCGGGTCCCAGGCTGCCCAGCAAAGCGTCAGATCTTCTGCCTGCGCGACGTTCGAAACGGCTGTCGACGCGAGGAGTGTCGATGCCAGTCCCAACGCCAGTTTCAAGGTCGATTTCATGCCTTCCTCCCATTTGCGAAACGCGTCCGGATGACGGTTTCAAGAGCCCGCTAAACCCCTCCTCCGGGGCCTAAACACAACGGCGCGGCAACACGTCGGATGTTTAGTAATTTGTTTAGTGATGCAATTTTTACTAAACAAGGCAAGCGAATTCGTTGCTGCACCGCAGCATGTCGAATCGGGGAGCAATGTCGGAGTTGCGGCGCCCGCCTAGGTCACCGTCTTGTTGCTGACCGTCACCGGACGGATCGCTGGGGGCGGCGGCAGCAGGGCGCGGATGTCGGCGAAGGGGAAGACCGGCTCGAAGCGGAAGGCCTCCGCGAACGCTCCGGCTGGGCCGTTGCACTGGCCGGCGCGAAAGGCGTTCAGCGTGCGCGCCGCATTGACGAAACGCTCGGGATCCTGCGACTGATGCGCCCGGATCGCCTCCGCCTTGAGATCGAAATGCCTGGAGGTATCGACGTAATGCGTCGGCGAAAACCCGGTGCCGCCGAGCGTGTCGGCATGCAGTACCGGCACCGAGAATGACGCGGCGATGCGCACGCCGTCCGACAGCGCGCGGTGGTCGCCATGATAGTCGTTCGGCGCATGGGTAATCGCCAGATCCGGCCCTATCTCGCCGATCAGTGCTCTCAGCGCCCCGATCAGGGCGGCGTCCGCCACCAGCGCGCCATCGGGAAAGTCGAGGAAGCGCGGCGTCACGCCAAGCAGACCGACCGCCACTGTCGCCTCTTTGCGGCGCGTGCGGACAAGCGCGGCCGGATCGCCATAGCCGCCCCTGGCGCCATCCGTGGCTATGGCAAAAAAGAGTTCTGCGCCTTGCGCGGCATAGGCGGCCATCGTACCGAACATGAAGATCTCGATGTCGTCCGGATGCGCGCCAAGCGCCAATATCTTCACTCTCATCTCTCCCGGAACTGGAAAAACGTGCCCAACGGAATTCTGCTCGCTCTCATCGCCTATGCAAGCTATTCGTGCAGCGACGCGGTTGTCAAAAGCCTGGGTGGGCAGTTCAACGTCTTCGAGATCGGCTTCTTCTCGACATTGTTTGCCGGCTGCTTTCTGCTCTTTGCCAGGCCGCCAGGCGAACGCTGGCGCGATTTCTGGCGCACGACCCGGCCCTGGGCGGTGCAGGCCCGCGCCTGGGCCGGCATCGCCTCCGGCGTGCTCAGCGTCTACGCCTTCACCACCATCCCGCTGGCAGAAGTTTATGCGCTGATCTTCCTGGCGCCGCTGTTCGTCACCATCCTGGCCACGCTGGTCCTCAAGGAGAAGGTCGGCCCATGGCGGTGGCTGGCGGTGGTCGCGGGCTTTGCCGGGGTCATGCTGGTCGTCAGGCCGGGGTTTCGCGAGTTGCATCTTGGTCATCTGGCGGCGTTCATCATCGCCTTCCTGGCCGCCACCAATGTCATCCTGATGCGTTCGCTTGCCGCGCAGGAAAAGCGCACGACGATGCTCGGCGTGCTGATCGGCTACGGCCTGCTCTTCAACGGCGTCGGTGCGGCGGCCACCTCGTTCTCGCTGCCGGATGGCAGGCAATGGGCTTGGCTGGTGCTGGCCGGCGCCTTCACCGCCGGCGGCCAGCTGCTGCATCTGTTGGCGGTCAAATACGCACCGGCCAACCGCATCGCGCCAACGCATTATTCGCAGATCGTCTGGGCGGTGGTTCTAGGCGCGCTGTTCTTCAGGGAATATCCGGATTTTCTGTCGCTGGTCGGGCTTGCCGTGGTCGGCGGTTCCGGTCTGCTGACGATGGTGCGCGAGGAGGTGCGGCTCGGCACGGTGCGCTGGAACCCGTTTGCGCGGACCCGACTTTGAGCTGGTACCAAGCTTGCGCGGCGACCGCCACCGCTGATATGCGATCGCTGCCAACTGGCTGCACATCATAGGACAATGACGACAAAACCTTTGCCGGACCTGCCGGTCTCCGCGGTCTTGCCGGCGCTCAATGAAGCGCTGAGCCATGGTAACAGCGCCGTGCTGGTGGCTCCGCCCGGCGCCGGCAAGACGACGCTGGTTCCGCTGACGCTGCTCGATGCGCAATGGCTCGGCGCCGGAAAGATCATCCTGCTCGAGCCGCGCCGCCTCGCCGCCCGCGCTGCCGCCCGCCGCATGGCCGAACTGCTTGGCGAAGAGCCCGGTGAAACCGTCGGCTATGCCATGCGCATGGAAAACCGGACTTCCGCGAAGACCAGGATCGTCGTCGTCACCGAAGGCGTGTTGTCCCGCATGATCCTCGACGATCCCGAGCTGCCTGGTGTCTCGGCGGTGTTGTTCGACGAGTTCCACGAACGTTCGCTCGACGGTGATTTCGGGCTGGCGCTGGCGCTCGACGTGCAGGGTGCGCTGAGGCCCGACCTCAGATTGCTGGTCATGTCAGCGACGCTCGATGGCGCGCGTGTCGCAAAATTGCTTTCCGGCGCGCCGGTGATCGAGAGCGCAGGCCGCGCCTTTCCGGTCGACATCCGCTATGACGAGCGGCCGGCCGGCGTCACCATCGAGGATGCCATGGCCAGGGTGATCCGCTCGGCGCTTGCCGGGGAGGAGGGTAGCGTGCTTGTCTTCCTGCCCGGCCAGCGCGAGATCGAGCGCACCGCCGAGCGGCTGGCGGGCAAGGTCGGCGCCGACACCGACATCGTGCCGCTCTACGGCATGCTCGACAACAGGACGCAGGACGCAGCGATCAAGCCGGCGCCGCCCGGCCGTCGCAAGGTCGTGCTGGCGACGTCGATCGCCGAAACCTCCATCACCATCGACGGCGTGCGCGTCGTCATCGATTCCGGCCTGTCGCGGCTGCCGCGCTATGAGCCGGCCAGCGGCCTGACGCGGCTGGAGACGGTGCGTGCTTCCCGCGCTTCCGCCGACCAGCGCGCCGGCCGGGCCGGGCGCACACAGCCGGGCGTCGCTATCCGGCTGTGGCGGGCCGAGCAGACAGCGGCACTGCCGGCCTTCACGCCACCGGAAATCCTCGAAGCCGATCTCTCCGGCCTGTTGCTCGATTGCGCGGCGTTCGGCGTTGCCGATCCGACGAGCCTGTCCTTCCTCGACCCCCCGCCGGCTCCGGCGCTCAACGAGGCAAGGGCGCTGCTGCGCGCGCTCGATGCCGTCGATGCGGCAGGGCGCTTGACGGAGGCCGGTGCCGCGATGCGCAAGCTGGCTCTGCCGGTCCGGCTCGCCCACATGGTCGCCGAGGCGGCAAGGACCGGCCAGGCGCTCGAGGCGGCGATGCTGGCCATGCTGCTCACCGAGCGCGGCCTTGGCGGCGATGGTGCCGATCTCGAACGGCGGCTGATGCGCTTTCATGCCGAAAGATCGCCGCGTGCCACCGCTGCCCGGCAGCTGGCCGAGAGGTTGGCAAAGCAGGCTTCACCCTCCCCCTCGACGGGAGGGTCGGCGAGCGAGCCGAGCGCAGCGAGACGAGGGAGACGCGGCGGGGTCGCCGATGGCGTGCGCGAACCGACCCCACCCCGGTCCGCTACGCGGATCGACCCTCCCCTCAAGGGAGAGGGCAGCACCGCCGGCGCCCTCCTCATCCATGCCTGGCCGGACCGGGTCGCTAAAGCGCGCGGCGAGCGTGGCCGCTTCGTGCTTGCCAACGGCTCCGGCGCCATGCTCGACGCCTCCGACCCGCTGGCCGGCGAGACCTGGCTCGTCGTCGCCGATCTGCAGGGTAAGGCGCAGAACGCCCGCATCACCGCGGCGGCGGCGCTCGACGAGGCCGACATCCGCACCGCGCTGGCGGAAAAGATCGAGACTCGCCGCGAGGTGAGCTTCGACCGCGATAGGCGCGCGGTGCGGGTGCGCGAAACGGTTCGGCTCGGCGCCATCACGTTGTCCGAACGCATGCTGCCGGCGCCGACCGGTGCCGACGCAGACAGCGCCATTCTCGACGCCTTGCGCGAACACGGCCTGTCGCTGCTGCCGTGGAGCAGGGAAGCGGAGACGTTGCGGCAGCGGCTCGGCTGGCTGCATCGCGGCCTCGGTGCGCCATGGCCCGATGTCTCCGATGCGGCGCTCGTCGAGCGCCTCGACGACTGGCTGCTGCCGTTCCTTTCCGGTGCCGCATCCTTTGCCGCGATCGATCCCAGCGTGCTTTCGCAAGGCCTGATGACGCTGGTACCGCACGAATTGCAGCGCAAGATCGACACATTGGCGCCGACCCATTTCGACGCGCCGTCGGGCAGTCGGCTGCCGATCCGCTATGAAGGCGAATGGCCGGTACTGGCAATCCGCGTGCAGGAGCTGTTCGGCCTCGACCGGCATCCCGCGATCGCCAACGGCACTGTGCCGCTGACGCTCGAATTGTTGTCACCGGCGCACCGGCCGATCCAGACGACGCGCGACCTGCCCGGGTTCTGGCGCGGCTCCTGGGCCGATGTGCGGACAGACATGCGCGGCCGCTATCCCAGGCATGTCTGGCCGGAGAACCCGCTTCTCGCCGCCGCCACGAGCCGCGCCAAACCGCGCGGTACCTAATGATTCCCGGACTGTTATCCCGAACGGAAGGCCAGCTTCGGCGCTTTTTCGGAAAAGACCTCCGGCTGTTTCCCCTCTATAATCATTGGCCATGATAAACATCCTGCACGCACCCGACTTCCAGCAAAGCCAGCGGCTGCGCCTCAACACGCTGATCAGGTTGCGCTGGCTTGCCATCGTCGGCCAGAGCCTGACCGTGCTTGTCGTCGCTTACGGGCTGAAATTTCCGCTGCCGGTCAGCATGTGTTTTGCGCTGATCGCTTGTTCGGCCTGGATGAACCTTTTGCTGACCTTCCGCTATCCGGCGGCGCATCGGCTTACCCCGCCCTCGGCCTTTGCCATCCTGACCTTCGACAGCCTGCAGCTTGCCGGCCTGCTCTACATGACCGGCGGTCTCACCAATCCGTTTTCGCTGCTGATGACCGTGCCCGTCGTCGTCTCGGCGACGTCGCTGCCGCTGCGGCTGACCGCCATGCTCGGCGCGCTGGTGATCGTGGCGGCGACGCTGCTGGTCTTTTACCACCTGCCGCTGCCCTGGCATGAGGGCGCGCCATTGGCGATGCCGTTCATCTATGTCGCCGGCATGTGGATGGCGGTGTTCTGCTCCATCGCCTTTACCGCGATCTATGCCTTCCGGGTGGCCGAGGAGGCGCGGCTGCTTGCCAACGCGCTTGCCGCCACCGAACTGGTGCTGCAGCGAGAGCAGCATCTCTCGGCGCTCGACGGCCTCGCCGCCGCCGCCGCGCACGAGCTCGGCACGCCGCTCGCCACGATCGCGCTTGTCGCCAAGGAGATGGAGAAGGCGCTTGGCCAAGATCCGAAATATGGCGAGGACGTGAAGCTGCTGCGTTCGCAGAGCGAGCGCTGCCGCGAAATCCTGAAGCGCCTGACCAGCCTTTCCTCCGAGAGCGAGGTGCACCTCTCGCGCCTGCCGCTGACCTCGCTGGTCGAGGAGGTGACGGCGCCGCACCGCGATTTCGGCATTTCGATCAAGCTTCGGCCGGGCGAGCGCATCGGCCCGGAACCGGTGGGCCGGCGCAATCCCGGCGTCATCTACGGCCTCGGCAATCTGGTCGAGAACGCCGTCGACTTCGCCCGCAAGAATGTCACCGTGCGCTGGAGCTGGAACGAGGCCGTTGTCAGCTTCACGATCATCGACGACGGGCCGGGCTTTCCGCCCGAGATCATCGACCGCATCGGCGAACCCTATATGTCAACGCGACAAGGCACCGAAGCCGGCGGCGGCCTCGGCCTCGGCCTATTCATCGCCAAGACCTTGCTCGAACGCTCCGGCGCGACGCTCGATTTCCGCAATTCGAGCGAGCCCGGCGAGGGCGCTATCGTGCAGATATCGTGGCCGCGCAGCGTCTTCCTCAATCCCGAGCAGGCTTCGGCCATCATGTTCG
Organism: Mesorhizobium sp. M1403; assembly: GCF_040317695.1. Lineage (NCBI taxonomy): Bacteria > Pseudomonadati > Pseudomonadota > Alphaproteobacteria > Hyphomicrobiales > Phyllobacteriaceae > Mesorhizobium > Mesorhizobium sp. M1403. The sequence goes on from NZ_JAMYKY010000005.1 coordinate 115,815, forward strand.
ACACGGCCTAAATTGGACAATAGCGTTGCGAAACTATATTTGCGTAAAAATCAGGCAGCAGGATTTTCAGCACGATGAGTACTGACGAAACGATTGGCGCAATGGTCGAAGGCGAGGACACCTCGCTGCTGATCGTCGACGACGACAAGCCGTTCCTGACGCGGCTTGCCCGCGCCATGGAAACCAGGGGTTTTGTCGTCGAGACGGCAGAGAGCGTCGAGGAAGCGGTTGCCAAGGCGCGCGCCAATCCGCCGGCCTATGCGGTGGTCGACATGCGGCTGGCCGACGGCAACGGCCTCGACGTCGTCGCCGCGATCCGCGAGAAGCGCGACGATGCCCGCGCCATCATCCTCACTGGCTACGGCAACATCGCCACCGCGGTGACGGCGGTGAAGCTCGGCGCTATCGACTATCTGTCGAAGCCGGCCGACGCCGACGACATCTTTGCAGCCCTGACCCGCACGGCGGGCGAACGCGCAGCACCGCCCGAAAATCCGATGTCGGCCGACCGGGTGCGCTGGGAGCACATCCAGCGCGTCTATGAAATGTGCGACCGCAACGTCTCGGAAACCGCGCGCCGGCTGAACATGCATCGCCGCACGCTGCAGCGTATCCTCGCCAAGCGCGCGCCGCGCTAAAAGGCTCTGACTGCAGGCTTGCCCGGCCAGCGCTGTTTGCGCATCATCGCTTGGCGGTGTCGGACCTTGCCGCTGATACGACGGAGGCGACATGCAGGACGAAAAGCGGCTGGTCTCCATGCTGCGCGAATTCCTCGACAGCGAGGCGGCCGGCGGCCTCATCCTGATGGCTGCGGCGGCCCTGGCCCTGATCGTCGCCAATTCGCCGCTGGGCGAGGCTTATTTCTCCGCCCTCCACGCCTATCTCGGACCGCTCAGCGTCTCGCACTGGATCAATGACGGCCTGATGGCGGTGTTCTTCCTGCTGGTCGGCCTCGAGATCAAGCGCGAGATGCTCGACGGCCAGCTCTCGACCTGGCCGCGCCGCGTGCTGCCCGGCATCGCCGCCGCCGGCGGCATGGCGGTGCCGGCACTGGTCTACGTCGCCATCAACCGCAACAATGAAGCCGCTCTGTCCGGCTGGGCGATCCCGACCGCCACCGATATCGCCTTTGCGCTCGGCGTGCTGTCGCTGCTTGGCGGCCGCGTGCCGGGCTCGCTGAAGATATTCCTCACCGCGCTCGCCATCATCGACGATCTCGGCGCCGTGCTCATCATCGCGGTGTTTTATACCAGCGGGCTGTCGCTCGCCTATCTCGGCGCCGCCTTCGCCGTCATCGCGCTGCTGGTGGTGCTCAACCGCTTGCGGGTGCTGACGTTGCTGCCGTACGTCTTGCTCGGCATCGTTCTGTGGGTTTTGGTGCTCAAATCGGGCGTCCATGCGACGCTTGCCGGCGTCGCGCTGGCCCTCACCATTCCATTGAAGATATCGCCGGGCAGCGGCCACGATCTCGACCATTCGCCGCTGCACCGGCTCGAACACGGCCTGCACAAAGTCGTCGCCTTTTTCGTCATCCCGATTTTCGGCTTTGCCAACGCCGGCGTCTCGCTCGGCGGTCTCAGCGCTGCCGCCCTGGCCGAGCCGCTGACGCTCGGCGTCGCCGCCGGCCTCGTCGCCGGCAAGCTGGTCGGCGTGTTCGGGTCTTCTGCGCTTGCCATCCGGCTCGGCTTCGCCGATCTGCCGGTCAATGCCGGCTGGCTGCACATGATCGGCATTTCGCTGCTCTGCGGCATCGGCTTCACCATGAGCCTGTTCATCGGCCTGCTCGCCTTCGCCAGCGACGTCGCTCTGCAGGACGCGGTCAAGGTCGGCATCCTCGCCGGCTCCTTCATCGCCGCGCTCCTCGGCGCCACCGTGCTGCTGGTGGCGCCGGCGGCGGACGGGACGGACGAGGCGGAAGAATAGTCGCGCCGCCACTTCCGGCCTTCAGGCCACCTTCTCCCGCATCTGGACCCTACCCGTGCGCAATCATGACGTGGCGGACGGCTGTGTAATCCTCCAGCGCATAGAGCGACATGTCCTTGCCGTAGCCGGATTGTTTCAACCCGCCATGCGGCATCTCGTTTGTCAGCATGAAGTGGGTGTTAATCCAGGTGCAGCCATATTGCAGGCGGGCGGCCGTCGCCATGGCGCGCGAAACGTCCTTGGTCCACACCGATGACGCCAGGCCATAGTCAGAGTCATTGGCCCAGTTCACCGCCTCGTCGACTTCGGAAAAACGGGTGACCGAGACCACCGGGCCGAACACTTCGCGGCGCACGATCTCGTCTTCCTGCAGCGCGCCGGCGACGACGGTCGGCTGGTAGAAGAAGCCGGAGCCCTCGCCCGGCTTGCCGCCCGTGGTAATCTCGATGTGCTTGAGCTCAGAGGCGCGCTCGACGAAGCTCGAGACGCGATCACGCTGGCGACGCGAAATCAGCGGGCCGATCTCGTTCTCGGTATCGTCGGGGCGATCATACTTGATGGTCGAGACCGCAGCGGAGAGGTCGGCGACAAGCTTGTCGTAGATCTTCTTGCCGGCGTAGATGCGGCAGGCGGCGGTGCAGTCCTGGCCGGCATTGTAATAGCCGAAGGCGCGCAGGCCGTTGACCACCGCACCGAGATCGGCGTCATCGAAGACGATGACCGGCGCCTTGCCGCCGAGCTCGAGATGTGTGCGCTTGACCGATTTGGCGGCGGCCTGCAGCACCTTCTTGCCGGTGGCGACGTCACCGGTGATCGAGATCATGTTGACCTTCGGGTGGTTGATCAGCGTGTTGCCGACACTGTCGCCGCGGCCGAGCACGACGTTGACGACGCCTTCCGGCAGGATATCGGCAAGGATTTTCGCCAGCTTCAGCGCGGTCAGCGGCGTCTGTTCCGACGGCTTGAAGACGACGGTGTTGCCGCCGGCAATCGCCGGCGCCAGCTTCCAGGCCATCATCATCAGCGGATAGTTCCACGGCGCGATCGACGCGACAACGCCGATGGCGTCGCGGCGGACCATCGAGGTGTGGCCGGGAATGTATTCGCCGGCGACCTGGCCGGGCATCGAGCGGACCGCACCGGCAAAGAAGCGGTAGCAGTCGACGATCGCCGGGATCTCGTCATTGAGCACGGCATTGATCGGCTTGCCGCAGTTCAGCGCCTCGAGCGTCGCGAAATCCTTTGCCGCGGCCTCGATGCGATCGGCGATCTTCAGGAGATAGCCGGCGCGCTGCGCCGGTGTTGTGCGGGACCAGGTGACGAACGCTTTTTCCGCGGCAAGCACTGCTGCCTCGATCTGCGCCGGGCTGGCCTCGGGCAGGTTGACGATGGTCGCCCCGGTCTTCGGGTTGAGGATCGGTTCCTCGGTCTCGGTGCCTTTTTCGAATTTCGAGCCGATCAGCATCTGCGTGTCCATGGAAGTCTCTCCCTTATGAACGAGATCATTTGCCCGAACCGGCGATCTGGTCGCCGTCGCGGGTCAGGTAATAGGCAGCGAGGATGGGAAGCAGCGTCACCAGCACCACGACCATCGCCACGACATTGGTGACCGGACGCTGGCGCGGACGGATCAACTCTTCGAGCATCCAGATCGGCACCGTTTGCTGCTGGCCGGCGGTGAAGGTGGTGACGATGACCTCGTCGAAGGACAGCGCAAAGGCCAGCATGCCGCCGGCCAGCAGCGCGGTTGCGATGTTGGGCAGCACGACATGCCGAAAGGTCTGGAAACCGTCGGCGCCGAGGTCCATCGACGCCTCGATCATCGAGCCGGACGTGCGGCGGAAACGGGCGACCGCATTGTTGTAGACGACGACCACGCAGAAGGTGGCGTGGCCGAGCACGATCGTCCAGAACGAGAACGGGATTTCGGCCAGCGCGAACGCCGAGCGCAGCGCGATGCCGGTGATGATGCCGGGCAGCGCGATCGGCAGGATCACCAGCAGCGAGATGGTTTCGCGGCCGAAGAATTTTGTGCGGGACACGGCGGCGGCGCACAGCGTGCCGAGGACCAGCGCGATGGCGGTCGAGATCGCCGCGACCCGTACAGACAGCGACAGCGCCTGCCAGACGTCGGGGCGGTTCCAGGTGATGGCGAACCATTGCGTGGTCAGGCCCGGCGGCGGCCAGACGAAGCTCTTCTCCTCGGTGGTGAAGGCATAGACGAAGATCAGCAGAATCGGCAAATGCAGGAAAAGCAGGCCCCCGGTGGCAGCGAGCTTCAGGCCGATCGGCGCGGATTGGCCGCGGTCAGAGCGCATCGAAGGCCCCCATGCGCTTGGCGCCCCAGAGATAGAAGCCCATGATGACGATCGGCACCACAGTGAAGGCGGCGGCGAGCGGGATGTTGCCGGCGGTGCCCTGCTGCGAATAGACGGCCTGGCCGATGAACAGCCGCGAGGTGCCGATGATCTGCGGAATGATGTAGTCGCCGAGCGTCAGCGAGAAGGTGAAGATCGAACCGGCGACGATACCCGGCAATGCCAGCGGGAACAGCACGTTGCGGAAGGTCTGGCCGGGTGACGCGCCGAGATCGGAAGAAGCCTCGACCAGATTGCCCGGCACGCGCTCGAGGGCCGCCTGCACCGGCAGGATCATGAACGGCAGCCAGACATAGACAAAGACGATGAAGGTGCCGGTGGACGATACCGACAGCGAGTTGCCGCCGACGATCGGCAGCGACAGCCAGGCATCAAGCAGCCACAGAAGATGCAATTTGGCCAGCAGCCACGTCAGGATGCCTTCCTTGGCGAGGATCAGCTTCCAGGCATAGATCTTGACCAGGTAGCTCGACCACAGCGGCAGCATGACGCCGAGATAAAACAACGCCTTCCAACGGCCGCGCGCATAGCGCGCCGCGTAATAGGCGATGGGAAAGGCAATGACCGCCGACGCAAACGTCACCAGCGCCGCCATCGTCACCGTGCGCAGGATGATGTCGAGATTGGCGGCCTGCAGCAGGTCGCCATAAGTCTTCAGCGTGAACTCGCGGTTGATGAGGCCGGAGAACTCGTCGATCGAGAAGAAGCTCTGCAAAAGCAGCGCGAACAGCGAGCCGATATAGACGATGCCGAGCCAAAGAACCGGCGGCAGCAGCATGAGCAGAAGCAGGAGTTGGGGCCGGCGCCAGAAGAGGTCGGAGAGCGCGCCGCGCAGGCCGCCGCTTCCCGGCAGGATGGCGGGGGTCGTGGCCCGCGGCATGGCGGCGTCCAGGCTCATCCCAGCTCGTCCATCAGATGCAAATGCTCGCGGTTGAAGGTGAGCACCACCGCCTCGCCTTCCCGGGGCAAGGCAGCACCCGCCGGCACGATGGCATGCAGCCGCAAGCCTTCGGCATCGAGCGCCAGTCTTATCGTCGCGCCGAGATAGTTGGTCGACACCAGGCGAGCCGCAACGCCGTCGCCCTTGGCCGCCCGGCCGATGCGAATGGATTCAGGGCGCAGGCTGCCCCAGCGATGCTGGCCGGCATAGCGCTGGACGAAATCCGGCGGCAGTACGTTGGACGAGCCGACGAAATCGGCGACGAAGCGGGTCTTGGGGCGCTGGTAGATGTCTTCCGGCGTGCCGATCTGCATGATCTTGCCGTCGTTGAAGACGGCGACGCGATCGGCCATCGACAGCGCCTCGCCCTGGTCATGGGTGACGAACACGAAGGTGATGCCGAGCGCCTTCTGCAGCGATTTCAACTCCTCCTGCATGTTCTCGCGAAGCTTGAGGTCGAGCGCGCCGAGCGGCTCGTCGAGCAACAGCACCTTGGGCTGGTTGACCAGCGCACGGGCGAGCGCGACGCGCTGGCGCTGGCCGCCGGAAAGCTGGCCAGGGCGACGCGCGCCGTAGCCGGGAAGCCGCACCAGCGCCAGCGCTTCTTCCGCCGCTTTTTGCCGCTCCGGTCTGCCGACGCCCTTGACCATCAGCCCATAGGCGACGTTGTCGAGCACGTTGAGATGCGGGAACAGCGCATAATCCTGGAACACGGTGTTGACGTTGCGGCGATAGGGCGGCACGCCCTCGGCGCGTTCGCCGAAGATCGAGATCGAGCCCGCCGTCGGCTGCTCGAACCCGGCGATGAGGCGCAGGCACGTCGTCTTGCCCGAGCCGGAAGGCCCGAGCATGGCGAAGAACTCGCCCGGCACGATGTCGAGATCGACCGCGTCGACGGCACGCACGCTGCCGAAATGGCGGGAGACTTTTTGGAAAGAAACGGCGGAGGTCATGGGTTGTCCTGATCTGTCAGGCTCATCAAATTCAGGGTAGCGCTGCCCCTCATCCGCCTGCCGGCACCTTCTCCCGTAGTGGACGGGGAGAAGGGAGGCGCTCCAACGCTGGCGACCCCCCGTTCTTCACGGGGAGAGGGTAAGGGTGAGGGGCAGCGCCGAGCTTCGTAGGTGAGACGAACTCACCGTCCGCCGATGACGCCGATATAGTCCGACACCCAGCGGTAATAGGGCACGCACTGGTCGTTCTGGGTGGCGCATTTCGAGACCGGCGTCTTCCAGAACTTGATCTTGTCGAAATTGTCGTAGCCGTTGGTCTTGCAGCCCTCTTCGCCGAGCAGTTCGTTGCCCTTGCAGGCGGCGGGCACCACCGGCAGCGAGCCGAACCAGGCGGAGACGTCGCCCTGCACTTTCGGCGACAGCGAATGCTCAATCCACATGTAGGCGCAGTTCGGGTGGGCCGCATCGGCCTCCATCATGGTGGTGTCGGCCCAGCCGGTGACGCCCTCCTCGGGAATGGTCGAGGCGACCGGCTTCTTGGCCGCGATCAGCGTGTTGACCTGATAGGGCCATGAACCGGAGGCGACGACGCCTTCGTTCTGGAAATCGTCGACCTGGATGGCAGCGTCATGCCAGTAGCGTCCGACCAGCGTACGCTGGACGCGCAGCAGGTCGAGCGCAGCCTTGTACTGGTCCTCAGTCAGTTCGTACGGATCCTTGATGCCGAGCTCCGGCTTGTGGGCCATCAGGTAGTTGGCGGCATCAGCAATGTGGATCGGCCCGTCATAGGCCTGGACGCGGCCCTTGTTCGACTTGCCGTCGGGTAGCTTCATTTCCTCGAACACGATGTTCCAGCTCTTCGGCGCCTCCTTGAACACTTCGGTGTTGTACATCAGCACATTCGGCCCCCATTGGTACGGCACGCCGTAATGGACACCGCCGACGGTGAACCAGGGCGCATCCTTCAGCCGGTCGTCGACCGTCTTCCAGCTCGGGATGAGGTCGGTGTTGATCGGCTGGACGCGCTTGCCCGCAACCAGGCGCAGCGAGGCGTCGCCCGAGGCAGTGACAAGGTCGAAACCGCCTTCGTTCATCAACGAAACCATCTCGTCGGAGGTGTTGGCGGTCTTGACGTTGACCTTGCAGCCGGTTTCCTTCTCGAACGAGGTGACCCAATCATAGCCCTTGTCGGTTTCGCCGCGCTCGATATAGCCCGGCCAGGCGACGATATTGACCTCGCCTTCACCCTTGCCCAGCTCCTTGACCTGGGCGATGGCCTGGCCGGAGAAGGTCAGCGCGACCGTCAAGGCAGTGCATGATTTCAGCAATGAATTCATCGTCGATCTCCCATTTTGCATGACCTCGAAACCGGTTTCGGTTTTCGGAAAAGGTCATGCGCCCGTTCAAACGTTGGATGCGCGGCTCTAAGGGGCCGTGCTCCTGCGGCAGCTTTGTTCCCTGGCTCAAAAGTGCTGCGAAATTTCCGGTTTCGCAAATTCATTTATCAGAAAGCCGATATCGGTTTTTCCGATACATCACCGGCCGATCTTCTCGGGCCGTTGGCGCACCATGCGCTGCGACTGGGCAAGTCCGATGAAGTCGCGCGCCGCCTGCGGCAGGCCGGAGCCGCGCCGCCAGACCATGCCGACCTGGACGACCGGCAACGATCCCGAAATATCGCGCGATTCGATGCGGTCGCCTTCCAGCGACCATGGCCGGTAGACGAGGTCCGGCAGCAGCGCCACGCCGGCGCCGGTGGCGACGAGACTGCGCACCGCTTCGACCGAGCGGGTGCGGAATGCGACGTGCGGTTTGGCGCCGATCGCCGTCAGCAGCTTTCCGGTATTCTCCTCGATCTCGTCGACGGTCAGCATGATCAGCGGTTCCGAGGCGATATCGCCGATGCCGATGATGTCGGCACCGGCCAACGGATGGCCGAGCGGCAGCCACAGCCGGTAGGCCGAGACTTCGAGGATTTCGGACTGCAGCGCGGTGCGGTCGCGCAGGTTCGAGGTGACCATGACCGCAATGTCGAGCTTGCCGCCGATCAACAGGTGCTCGAGATAGTCGCCATTGTCCTCGATCGCCGAGACCTCGACACCCGGATAGGCGCGGCGGTAGCGGGCAAGAAGATCCGACAGCACATAGCCGGCGACCAGCGAGGTGACGCCAAGTTGCAGCCGCCCGCTTGCCGCGATCTGTTCGCCGAAGAAGGCGCGGCGCGCATCGGAAACGTCGGCAAGGATCTTCCTCGCATGGCGCAGGAACTGGTGGCCCTTGTGGGTGATGTTCAGCCCGCGCGGGTGGCGCTCGAACAGCTCGACGCCGAGATCGTGCTCCAGCTCCTTGATCGCCTCGGTGACCGAGGATTGCGAGATCGACAGATTCTGGGCGGCGCCCGACACCGTGCCTTGCTCGGCGACGGCGATGAAGAACTGCAATTGGCGGATGGTGAAAGCCATGGCCGGACTAAACACGGCAGAGGCGGCGCTGGGAAGTGGGTGCTGGTGCCGTTCTCCCGATAGAGCTCAGTCCTCGCTTCCGCCATCCGCAATGCTGAGCCGCGCGCCGGCCTGGGCAAGGGCGGCGGCGATGTCATGCAGCGGCGGACGGTCGGTCGCGAGTTCGGAAAAGCCGTCGAAGCCGCAGACCTGAACCAGACCCTGCCGGCCGAATTTGCTGTGGTCGGTGACGACAAGCGAACGCTGGCCGCGCGACAGCACCATGCGGGCGAACTCAGCCTCTTCGAGGTCATAGTCCATGACACCCGTGATGGCATCGACCGCGCCGGTCGAAATCACCGCGTGGCTGACGGAGAAGCGGCTGACGAATTCGATGGCTGAGACGCCGAAAGCAGCACCGGAATCGCTGCGCAGCTCGCCGCCGGCCATATAGACCTTGTTGCCGTTGACGGTGGCCAGCGTGCGGGCGATGTCGGAGGAATTGGTGACGACCGTCAGCCGCCGGTGGCCGAGCAGCTCGCGGGCCAGGAAGCTCGTGGTCGTGCCGGTGTCGAGCATGATCGACTCGCCGTCGCGGATAGTGGCAGCGACCATGCGGGCAATTGCCCGCTTGGCATCGGCGTTCTCACGCATGCGCCGCTCGAACGGCGCTTCGCCGGCAATCGACGGCAGGCCGACGGCGCCATGCATCTTGAGGATGGAACCATCGCTGGTCAGTGGCTTGACATCGCGGCGTACCGTCTCCAGCGAGACGCCCAGCCGGTCAGCCAGGCTGGCAATGGTGACGGTGCCTTCCTCCTTGAGGAGGCGCAGGATTTCGCCATGCCGCTTCGAGTGGCCCATCGGTTCCAACCGGTCGAATTGTTGCACCATTGACCGTTTCTACGGCATAAATGCCACTTACTCCAAGATATTTCGCAAAATTCGGGCAAAAAAGCAGAAAACACCACAATTTCGCGTTGACAACGTCTCCAGCCTGGCGCGACATTATCGCTGTGACAGGCCCGGAACGGAGGCCGACGGCTGAGCCGCACGAAAAATCGCCTGCCTGAACGCCTGGGAAATCCTCGGGTGCGAGGGAACCGAAATCTAGGATCCGCGGGGGCGGATGCCGGCGTCGAAGAACCCGGCACAAAGGGGCTCGTCGGTGCGGTGCGGGATACCGATCCCGAGATCTGCACCGACGAGATCTTCGTGTTGCCTCCATTCCTCCGTCCGATTGTCATCGCTGGCCAGCCATGACATGCGTGGAAAATTGACCCAATGTTGGACGAGATCGTGACTGTCGAAGACCGCATCCGTGCGCTGCCTTGCTGGACCGGCAGCATCGACATTGCGCCGCTGCCGGGCGGCCTGAGCAATGCCAATTATCTGGTCAAGGACGCGGCCGGGCGGCATGTCGTTCGCCTCGGCCAGGACTATCCGTTCCACCATGTCTTTCGCGAGCGCGAGATGATGACCGCGCGGGCAGCACACGCGGCAGGCTTCGCTCCGGCGGTCCGCTACACCGGACCCGGCGTCATGGTGACGGAGTATCTCGGCGCCAAGGCCTATGTCGCGCAAGACGTGCGCGCCGATCTCGGCCGCGTCGCCGCGTTGCTGCGCGGTTTCCACCGGGAGATGCCCGGTCATGTCTCCGGCGCCGGCTTCATGTTCTGGGTATTCCACGTCATTCGCGACTATGCGCGCACGCTGGAGGAAGGCGGCAGCCGCAAGCTGGGCGAATTGCCACGCCTGCTGACGCTGGCGGACGAGCTCGAGCGCGCGCAAAAACTGCTGCCGATCGTCTTCGGCCACAACGATCTTCTGCCGGCTAACATAATCGATGACGGTCACAGGCTATGGCTCATCGATTTCGAATATGCCGGCTTCAACACCGCGATGTTCGACCTTGCCGGCGCGGCTTCCAATGCCGGCATGAGCGACGAGGAATCCTTCGCCTTCCTGACCGCCTACTTCATGAAGGAGCCGGACGAAGCGATACGGCGCTCGCACGCCGCCATGCAATGCGCGTCGCTGCTGCGCGAGGCGATGTGGGGCATGGTTTCCGAGCTTTACCTCGACGCCCCCGGTGTCGACTACGCCGCCTATACCGACGAAAACCTGGCGCGGCTCGAAGACGCCCTGGAAAACTACAGGACAAAATACGGGACGCGGACATGACCTTGCCCGCCCAGGCCGGCATCGTCGTCATCGGCGGTGGCATCATCGGCTGTTCGACGGCCTATCATCTGGCGCGCGACCACAAGGCCGAAATCGTGCTGCTCGAACAGGGCAAACTGACCTCGGGCTCGACCTGGCATGCTGCTGGGCTGGTCGGCCAGCTGCGCTCGTCGGCGTCGATCACGCGCGTGCTCAAATATTCGGTCGATCTCTACAAAGGGCTGGAAGCCGAAACCGGCCTTGCCACCGGCTGGAAGATGACCGGCTGCCTGCGGCTAGCCACCAATGCCGACCGCTGGACCGAGTATAAGCGGCTGGCAACGACGGCAAAGAGTTTCGGCATGGACATGCATCTGCTGTCGCCGACCGAGGTCAAGGAAATGTGGCCGCTGCTGGAAACCGGCGACCTCGTCGGCGCTTCCTGGCTGCCGAGCGACGGGCAGGCAAGCCCTTCCGACATCACCCAGTCGCTGGCCAAAGGCGCGCGTATGCACGGCGCAAAATTGTTCGAGGAGGTGCGGGTCACCGGCTTCGAAATGACCAACGGCCGGATCGTCAAGGTTAGGACGAACAGGGGCGACATCGCCTGCGACAAGGTTGTGAACTGCGCCGGGCAATGGGCGCGGCAGGTGGGTGCGCTGGCCGGCGTCAACGTGCCGCTGCAGCCAGTGAAGCACCAGTACATCATCACCGATAGGATCGAGGGGTTGGCGACCGACGCGCCGACAATTCGCGACCCCGACCGCCGCACCTATTTCAAGGAGGAGGTCGGCGGGTTGGTGATGGGCGGTTACGAGCCGAACCCGCAGGCCTGGACGACCGGTCTACCCGGCGGCGATGTGCCGGACGATTGGGAGTTCCGGCTGTTCGACGACGATTACGATCATTTCGAGCAGCATATGAGCCAGGCGATCGAGCGTGTCCCGGCGCTCGCCAATGTCGGCGTCAAGCAGATGATCAACGGTCCGGAGAGCTTTACGCCGGACGGCAATTTCATCCTCGGTGTGGCGCCGGAATGCACCAATATGTTCGTCGGCGCCGGCTTCAATGCCTTCGGCATTGCGTCCGGCGGCGGCGCCGGTTGGGTGCTGGCGCAATGGGTCGTCGACGGCGAGGCGCCGCTCGATCTGTGGGTGGTCGACATCCGCCGCTTCTCCGACCTGAACCGCGACCGGCAATGGGTCGGCGACCGCACGCTGGAAGCCTATGGCAAGCACTACACGATCGGCTTCCCGCACGAGGAATATGTCACCGGCCGGCCGTGCATCGTCTCGCCTTTATACGAGCGGCTGCAAAAACATCGCGCCGTGTTCGGCTCGAAACTCGGCTGGGAGCGGCCGAACTGGTTCGCGCCGGAAGGCATCGAGCCGAAGGACGTCTATTCGATGGGCCGGCAGAACTGGTTTTCACCCGTCGGCGACGAGCACCGCCACGTGCGCGAAAAGATCGGCATTTTCGACCAGTCGTCTTTCGCCAAATACGAAATGACCGGCGCCGACGCGCTGAAGGCGCTGGACTGGATCTGCGCCAACGACGTTGCCAAGCCGGTCGGCCGGCTGACCTACACGCAGCTCCTCAACACGCGCGGCGGCATCGAGGCCGATTTGACCGTGGCGAGGCTCGATGAGGAGAAATTCTACATCGTCACCGGCACCGGTTTCCGCACGCATGATTTCTCCTGGATTGCCGATCATATCGGCAGCGAGTTCGACGTGACGCTGACCGACGTCACCGAGGAGTTCGGCACATTGTCGCTGATGGGGCCGCGCGCCCGCGACGTGCTGTCAGCGGTGACCGATGCCGACGTCTCGAACGCCGCCTTTCCGTTCGGCCATGTTCGCGAGATCGCCATTGCCGGCCACGTCATTCGGGCACTGCGCGTCACCTATGTCGGCGAGCTCGGCTGGGAGCTGCATGCGCCGATCGCGGCGACGGGCGAGGTTTTCGACGCACTGATGACGGCGGGCGCTGTCCACGACATTCGCCCGGTCGGCTATCGGGCGCTGGAATCGCTGCGGCTGGAAAAAGGTTACCGCGCCTGGGGCGCCGATATCACGCCCAACGACACGCCGCAGGAGGCCGGCCTCGGCTGGGCGGTGAAGCTCAGGAAGAACACCGATTTCCTCGGCCGGCGGGCGCTTGAAAAGCTCGACGGCGCGGCGCTCAGGAAACGTTTTGCCGGCTTCACAGTCGATGATCCGGATATCGTGCTGCTCGGGCGTGAGACCATCCTGCGCAATGGCGAGGCCGTCGGTTATCTCACCAGCGGCGGCTATGGCTACACCGTCGGCAAGAACATCGGCTACGGCTATGTGCGCAATGCCGATGGCGTCGGCGATGATTTCCTCACCTCCGGCGATTACGAGCTGGTGGTGGCGATGGAACGGACGCCGGCTAAAATCCACCTCGAGCCGCTTTACGATCCGGCGGGAGCAAAGGTGAAGGCCTAGAGCCTTCCGGTTTCAGCCTCAGTTCACGATGAGCACCAGCCCCCGGCTGGGCACCGTATCGGCCTCGCCTGGCATCGAGACATAGGGCGGCGTCTCCTCGGCGCGGGTGACGGTGCCTTGCGCCTCGAGCTCGGCGATCCGCGCGGCAAAACCCGCATCCCACAGCGTGTTCTTCACCGTCAGCACGATCACCCCGCCCGGCCGGCAGATGCGGATCAGCTCGTCCAGACCCTCGGCCCCGACATGGCCGGACGTGAAGACGCCGGCTGAGATGATCCCGGCATAGGCATCGTCCACGAAAGGCAGCGGCGCGCCAAGCGCCAGGCAATGAAGGGCCGAATAGACGCCTTTGCGCGCGGCTTGCGCCAGCATGCCTTCCGAAATGTCGAGCGCCTCGACCTGCGGATAACCGGTGATAGCAAGCCATTCGCCGATGAGCCCGGTGCCTGCGCCAGCATCGAGGAGAGGAGCGGCGCCGCGCGGCAGATGGCGGGCCAGCAAGGCAAGGCAGATGGTCGGATGGCGATAGCCGGCCGCCGACATGTCGGCGTCATAGGTGCCGGCCCAGCTGTCGTAGAGCGCCGCGACGTCTTCCGGTCGCTTCGCCGCATAGGCTGCGGCGAGCGCGCTCTGCTGTTTGCTGTCCGTCATCGCTTTCCGTCGCCTGGTATCGATCTGCGACGCGATCATAGCCAAACGGCGAAAACTGTGGAACCGTCGTCGCGACAATAAAGACTGGAAAAGGAGCGAAAGCCATGGCGGACGACCAGGCACGCGCCGCACTTGCGGCCATTCCGATGCTGGCCGGTTATGACGGCCCGCTGGAACGGCTCGGCGGCCTGACCAACCTCGTCTTCAGGGGTAAGGATTTCTGCCTGCGTATCCCCGGCAAGGGTACCGAGGAATACATCAACCGCGCCAACGAGGCAGTGGCGGCGCGGGAAGCGGCGAAGGCCGGCGTCAGCCCGGAAGTGCTGCATGTCGATGCCGAGACCGGCGTGCTGGTGACCCGCTTCATCGCCGGCGCCGAGACGATGTCGCCGGAAAAATTCAAGACCCGACCGGGCAGCCCGGCACGCGCCGGCAAGGCCTTTCGCAAACTGCACACATCCGGCGCGGTGTTCCCCTTTCGCTTCGAGCTATTTGCGATGATCGACGACTATCTGCAGGTGCTGTCGAGCAAGGATGTCGCACTGCCTGCCGGCTATCACGATGTGGTCCGCGAGGCGGAAACCGTGCGCTCGGCACTTGCGGCTCATCCTCTGCCGATCGTCGCCTGCCACTGCGACCCGCTCTGCGAAAACTTTCTCGATACGGGCGACAGGATGTGGATCGTCGACTGGGAATATTCCGGGATGAACGATCCGCTCTGGGATCTCGGCGACCTCAGCGTCGAAGGGCAATTCGACGCCGCGCAGGACGAGGAGATGATGCTGGCCTATTTCGGCGGCGAGCCGAGACCGGCGGAGCGCGCCCGCATCGTCATCTACAAGGCGATGTGCGACCTGTTGTGGACGCTGTGGGGCTTGATCCAGCTTGCCAACAAAAATCCGGTCGACGATTTCCGCGCCTACGCCGACGGCCGCTTCGCGCGCTGCAAGGCACTGATGGAGACGCCGGAATTTTCACGGCATCTCGCGGCGGTGCGCCAGGGTTAGTTCACACCCCTCGGCACGTTTTCGGGCGGCACCGTGTCGACCACCTTCTGGCGGTGGAAGATGAACAGGCCGGCCAGCACGACAATGGCCGAGCCGACCAGGATGCGTGGCCCAGGCACATCGCCGAAGAAGGCCGAGCCGAAGACCACTGCCCACAACAGCAGGCTGTAATGCAGCGGCGCCAAGGTCGAGGCAGGCGCAAGCTTCAATGCCCTAGTGATCATCAGATGCGCGCCGCAGGAGACAATGCCGAGAAGTAGCATGGCGCCGAAATCGAGCGAGGACGGCGTCTTCCAACTGCCGATGGTCAACGCAGCGCCGACCAGCAGCGTGCCGATGGTTTGCCAGGTGACCAGCGAGGTGTCGCTGGTGCCGCGCAGTCGCCGGTTGAGGATGATGGCGAAGGCAAAGGAAATGCTGCCGGCGAGCGCGAACATCGACGACAGCGAGAACGCGGCCGAAGACGGCTTCAGCATGATCAGCACGCCGCAGAAACCGACCAGGATAGCCGCCCAGCGGCGCCAGCCGACCCTTTCGCCAAGCAAGAAGTGCGACAGCGCCGCGACATAGATCGGCCCGGCCATGTAGAAGCTCATCACGTCGGCGAGCGGCAGATAGACGACCGCCGCGTAGAACAGCGCCGTGTCGAGCGTCGTCATCACCACGCGCAGCAGCTGCAGCTCCGGCCGCTCCATGCGAAACAGCTTGGCCGCACCCTGATGTGCAATCATCGGCCCGAGTATGAAAAAGGCGCCGATCGAGCGGATCAGCACGACCTGGCCGACGGAAAAACTGGCGACCAGCCACTTGCCCATCGCGTCGTTCAAGGCAAACAGGAAGTCGCCGGCGAGCATCAGCAGGATGCCGGCCAGCAGCACGTTCCTGATCGTCGAGTTCTGGGCTGCGGGCTGCGCCATTCCGTTACCGGTTCCTCGCCGTGGCTACGGTGACCCGCGTCGTAGTCGCTAGCAGCGGCCGTGACGAGGCGAAAATCGAGAATTCGGTAAGACCAGCGCCGGAAATCGGCTGGTCTAAGCGTGGCGCCGATTCACGGTGCCGGGCCTTCCGGCGATCGAAAGCCGCGTGTCCTGCCGGCTCCGCTCGGCCACCACCTTGCCTTTGGCAATGACGCAGAGCCGCTCGGGGCGCAGGCGCAGCGCCTCGAGCGGGTTGCCGGCATCGAGAACGACCAGGCTGGCGCGCTTGCCGACGGCCAGGCCAAGGTGGTCGAGACCCATGATGGCGGCATTGACGTTGGTGACCATGTCGAAACAGCGCGCCATCTCGGCTGGGCTCGACATCTGCGCGACATGCAGGCCCATGAAGGCGACGTCGAGCATGTCTGCGGTGCCCAGCGAATACCAGGGGTCGAGCACGCAATCCTGGCCCCAGCCGACGCGGATCCCGTGCGCCAGCATTTCCTTGACCCGCGTCAAGCCGCGGCGCTTGGGAAAGGTGTCGTGGCGGCCCTGCAGCATGATGTTGATCAGCGGATTGGGGATCGCCGAAACGCCGGCCTCGGCGATCAGCGGCAACAGCTTCGAGACGTAGTAATTATCCATCGAATGCATCGAGGTGAGGTGCGAGCCGGCCACTCTGCCCTGCAATCCAAGCCGCTGCGTCTCATAGGCAAGCTGCTCGACGTGGCGCGACAGCGGATCGTCGGTCTCGTCGCAATGCAGGTCGACCATCAGGCCGCGCTCGGCCGCGATCTCGCAGAGCTCGGTGACGGAGCGCGTACCGTCGGCCATGGTGCGCTCGAAATGCGGGATGCCGCCGACGACATCGACGCCCATGTCGAGCGCACGGGTGGTGTTGTCGCGCGCCGTCGGCGAGCGGTAAAACCCGTCCTGCGGGAAGGCGACCAATTGCAGGTCGATATACGGCGCAACCGTCTTCTTCACGTCGAGCAGCGCTTCCACCGCCAGCAGGCGATCGTCGCAGACATCGACATGGGTGCGGATGGCGAGCAGGCCCATCGACACCGCCCAGTCGCAATAGGCAAGCGCACGGTCGCGCACCGCCTCGTGGGTTAGAAGCGGCTTCAGCTCGCCCCACAGAGAAATGCCTTCGAGCAACGTGCCCGAGACATTGATGCGGGGAATGCCGAGCGAAAGCGTGGCGTCCATATGGAAATGCGGATCGACGAAAGGCGGCGAGACCAGATTGCCATGGGCATCGATCGCCGTGCCGGCGCTGATGTTGAGCTCGGGCTCGATCGCCGCGATCGTCTCGCCGACGATGCCGATATCGGCGATCCTGCCGTCGGGCAGCGTCCCGCCGCGCACCACAAGGTCGAAATCCATTTATCGCCACCTCGTTGAAGAATGATGCCTATTCCGGCACGTACCGCACCGCACCCTTGGCAGCACTGGTTGCCATTGCTGCATAGGCGCGCAAGGCCGTCGTTACCTTGCGCTTGCGCTTTTCCTCGGGCTTCCAAGCGGCTGTTCCCTTCGCCTCCATCGCCGCGCGACGGGCGATGAGTTCCGCGTCGTCGACAGCCAGCCGGATGGTGCGGTTGGGGATGTCGATCTCGATCGTGTCGCCTTCCCTGACCAGCCCGATCAGCCCGCCTTCCGCCGCTTCCGGCGAGACGTGGCCGATCGACAGGCCGGAGGTGCCGCCGGAAAAACGCCCGTCGGTGATCAGTGCGCAGGCTTTGCCGAGACCCTTCGATTTAAGATAGCTGGTCGGATAGAGCATTTCCTGCATGCCGGGGCCGCCGCGCGGCCCTTCATAGCGGATGACGACGACATCGCCGGCCTTGACCTCGTTCGACAGGATCGCCTTGACGCTGGCGTCCTGGCTTTCGAACACTCTTGCCGGACCGGTGAATTTTAGGATCGATTCATCGACGCCGGCAGTCTTCACGATGCAGCCGTCGAATGCGAGATTGCCTTTCAGCACGGCGAGGCCACCATCCCTTGAGAAAGGATGTTCGGCCGAGCGGATGACACCTTTCTCGCGGTCGAGATCGAGATCATCCCAGCGGCGGTCCTGGCTGAACGCGACTTGCGTCGGCACGCCGCCGGGTGCCGCCAGGAAGAAATCGCGGACATTCTGGCTGGTGGTGCGCGAGATATCCCAGTGGTCGAGCGCTTCGCCGAGGCTCGCGGTGTGCACCGTCGGCAGGTCGCGGTTGATCAGCCCGGCGCTATCCAGCTGGCCGAGGATCGCCATGATGCCGCCGGCGCGGTGGACATCCTCCATGTGGACGTCGGCCTTGGCCGGAGCCACCTTGCAAAGCACCGGTACCCGCCGCGACAGCCGGTCGATGTCCTCCATGGTGAAGTCGACCTCGCCCTCATGTGCTGCGGCAAGGATGTGCAGCACGGTGTTGGTCGAACCGCCCATGGCGATGTCGAGCGTCATGGCGTTCTCGAAGGCGCCCTTCGAGGCGATGCTGCGCGGCAGCGCGGTGTCGTCGTCCTGCTCGTAATAGCGCTGGGCGAGATCCACGATCAGATGGCCGGCCTCGACGAACAGGCGCTTGCGGTCGGCGTGCGTCGCCAACGTCGAGCCGTTGCCGGGTAGCGAGAGGCCGAGCGCCTCGGTCAGGCAGTTCATCGAATTGGCGGTGAACATGCCCGAGCACGAGCCGCAGGTCGGGCAGGCCGAGCGCTCGATGATCTTGACGTCCTCGTCGGAGATCTTGTCGTCGGCGGCGGCGACCATGGCGTCGACCAGGTCGAGCGCCTGGCTCTTGCCGGCGAGCACCACCTTGCCGGCCTCCATCGGTCCGCCGGAGACGAAGACAGTCGGGATGTTGAGGCGCAGCGACGCCATCAGCATGCCCGGCGTGATCTTGTCGCAATTCGAGATGCAGACCATGGCGTCTGCGCAATGCGCGTTGACCATGTATTCGACGGAATCGGCGATCAATTCGCGCGACGGCAGCGAATACAGCATGCCGTCATGGCCCATGGCGATGCCGTCGTCGACGGCGATGGTGTTGAATTCTTTGGCAACGCCGCCGGCCTTCTCGATCTCGCGGGCAACCAGCTGGCCGAGGTCCTTGAGATGGACGTGGCCCGGCACGAACTGGGTGAAGGAATTGACCACGGCGATGATCGGCTTGCCGAAATCCGAATCCTTCATCCCGGTGGCGCGCCACAGGCCGCGGGCGCCGGCCATGTTGCGGCCATGGGTGGTGGTGCGGGAACGGTAGGCGGGCATTGAACTGTCCTTGCTGTCTGCGTCGCACCCAAAGGTGCGGAAAACCGGAATTGAGCCGCAGGCCTTATAGACGCCACGCTCTGGTCTGGCCACAATTTTGCGCTGCGCCAGGTAGCGGAACGAACGGCCAGCCAAAGACGCAGCCGGTCCAGACCGCAAAAAAGTCAGAGGTGCTGTCGGATCGTGTTTTGCTCGAGCGTCCTTGGGCAGACGGCAGGAGCGGGGCATCAATCACCAGCCGGCCGTTTCGAAAGCAAACAAACCAGCCCGAGGAGCAAGAGAATGCAAAAGATCACCACCTGCCTGTGGTTCGACGACCAGGCCGAGGAGGCCATGAACCACTACGTTTCCATCTTCAAGAATTCGAAGGTGCTGAGCGTGATGCGCTGGCCCAAGGGCAGCGGCGATCGTGAGGGCAAGGTGCTGATGGTCTCATTCGAGCTCGACGGCGTTCCGTTCCAGGCCCTCAACGGCGGCCCGCAATTCAAGTTCACCGAGGCGGTCTCGCTCTCCATCGACTGCAAGACGCAGGAAGAGGTCGACTATTTCTGGGACAGGCTCATCGCGGGCGGTGGCGAGCCCAGCCAGTGCAGCTGGCTGAAGGACAAATTCGGCCTCTCCTGGCAGGTCGTTCCCGAGCAGCTGCCCAAACTGCTGTTGGACCCCGACAGGGAAAAGGCCGGCCGCGTGATGCAGGCGATGATGCAGATGACCAAGATCGACGTCGCCAAGATCGAAGAGGCGGCCAAGGCGTGAACGAACGCGATCTTCCCTTCTCCCCCTGTAAGGCCCTGTAAGGGGAGAAGGTGGATCGGCGCAAGGCGCCGAGACGGTTGAGGGGTGTTGGACGGAATGAGACGTTGGTGTTTCCTGGAACACCCCTCATCCGTCGCCTTCGGCGACACCTTCTCCCGCAAGGGGAGAAGGAAAGCGCCGCATCAAGCCGCTCTGTCGCGGACCTGGTAATCCTTCACCGCCGCGAAGCGGATCGCCTTCCAGCGTTCGGCTTCGTAGTTTAGCGAGAAGGCGTGCTGGGCGAGGAACACTGGATCATTGTCGAGGTCGCGGGCGATGTCGCCGCGATGCGCTTCGATGAAGCGCTGGAGTTCGGCCCTGTCGTCGGCCGATATCCAGCGGCAGACGGAAAAGCGCGACATCTCGAAATCGACCGGCAGCGTGTATTCGAAGTTCAGCCGCTCCTTTAGCACGTCGAGCTGCAGGGCGCCGACGACGCCGACGATGGCCGGTGAGCCGTCCTCCGGCGAGAACAATTGCACGACGCCTTCCTCGGCCATCTGATGCAGCGCCTCCTTGAGCTTCTTGGCTTTCATGGCATCGCCGAGGCGAACGCGGCGCAGGATTTCAGGCGCGAAATTCGGCACGCCGCGAAACAGGATCTCCTCGCCCTCGGTCAGCGTGTCGCCGATGCGCAGCGTGCCGTGGTTGGGGATGCCGACGACATCGCCGGCGAACGCCTCGTCGGCGGTGACGCGGGTGCGGGCGAAGAAGAATTGCGGCGCCGACAGGCTCATCGGCTTTCCCGTGCGCACCAGCTTGGCCTTCATGCCGCGCTCGAGCTTGCCGGAGCAGACCCGGACGAAGGCGATGCGGTCGCGGTGGTTGGGGTCCATATTGGCCTGGATCTTGAAGACGAAGGACGTCATCTTGTCCTCGGTCGCCTCGACCTTGCGGCTGTCGGCCTCCTGCGCACGCGGCGGCGGCCCATAGGCGCCGAGCGCCTCGATCAGGTCGCGCACGCCGTAATTGCGCAGCGCCGAGCCGAAATAGACCGGCGTCAGATGGCCCTCGCGGAAGGCATCGAGGTCGAGCGGGCGGCAGGCTTCGCGCGCCAGCTCCAGCTCTTCGATGAAAGCCTCGCGCTCGTTCTCCGGCAGCAGGCCGGCAACGCGGTTGGAATCGGGGCCGTGGACCGGCGTGCGCTCCTTTTCGGCGTCGCCCTTGCGCACCGCGTTCAGCGCCAGATGGTAGGTGCCGGAAAAGGTCTTGCCGCGGCCGATCGGCCAGGTGATCGGTGCTGTGTCCAGCGCCAACTTCTGCTCGATCTCGTCGAGGATATCGAACGGGTCGCGGCTTTCGCGGTCCATCTTGTTGACGAAGGTGATGATCGGGATGTCGCGCAGCCGACAGACCTCGAACAGTTTCAGCGTGCGCGGCTCGATGCCCTTGGCGGCGTCGATGACCATGACCGCACTGTCGACCGCCGACAGCGTGCGATAGGTGTCGTCGGCGAAATCCTCGTGGCCTGGCGTGTCGAGCAGGTTGAAGACAGTGTCCTCATATTCGAAGGTCATCACCGAGGTGACCACCGAAATGCCGCGCTCGCGCTCGATCTTCATCCAGTCGGAGCGGGTCTGGATACGGTCCTTCTTGGCCTTGACCTCGCCGGCAAGCTGGATCGCGCCGCCGAACAAAAGCAACTTTTCGGTGAGCGTGGTCTTGCCGGCGTCGGGGTGCGCGATGATCGCGAAAGTGCGGCGGCGCGATACCGCTTCTGTAATCATTTCGGACATTTTTCAGGATTTCCGTGTGAGGCCGGGCTTCTAGCAGCGGAGTGCAGTGCTGTCGACCTCTCCGGCTGCCGCAGCCGCCGGTTCACGTCCCGACGTCAGGCCGGTTCGGCGGCATGGCTCTCGAAGGCCACCTCGGGAATCCACTCGGCAATTGTGGCGCCGATCTTGTCGGCATGGTCCTCCTGCAGATAATGCGCGCCGGGTCCGAGATCGATCAACCGGCAGTTCTTCAGGCCAGCCGCGAATTCCCGGGCCGCCTGCGGCGAGACGAGGGCGCCGGGATCGCCTGAGAAAAGCAGCTTCGGGTAGGAGGAAGCCCGGAGCGCCCGATGGTCGTGCTCATTGATGGCAGCGACATCGGCAGGCTGGCCTTCGATCGGGAGTTCGCGCGGCAGCCGCAGGATCGGCTTGCGCGATTGCGGTGTCGGGAACGGCGCCCGGTAGGCGGCCATTTCCTCATCGCTCATCGTGCGCAGCACAGCGGCCGGCAGCACCCTTTCGACGAAGACGTTGTCTTCCAAGACAAGCTTCTCACCGACGCCAGGCGTGCGCATTGCCTTGAACAATTCGCGCGCCTGCGGACGCTGGTGGAAATCGTCCCAGCTCTCGAAGGGGCGGATGAATTCCATGAAGGCGAGTCCGAGGATCCGCTGCGGCCGCCGGGCCGCGAGATGGAAGGCGAGTGCGGTGCCCCAGTCCTGCGCGACGACCACCATGTCGGCGACGCCAAGCGCCTCAAGGAAAGCATCGAGATACCGGACGTGGTCGAAGAAGCGATAGTCGATGTCCGGCTTGCCGGACTGGCCATAGCCGATCAGGTCGGGTGCGATGCAGCGGCCGAACGGCGCCACATGCGGGATGATGTCGCGCCAGACGTAGGATGACGTCGGGTTGCCGTGCAGGAAGATTACCGTCGGGCCAGCCGTGCCTGCCTCGACATAGGAGATGGTGGAATCGAGTACCGCGACTTGCGAGCGCGGCAACATTGTGCGGGATTGCTGCTTTTCGAGTTTCGGGTTCATCGGATCAGCTCCTTTTTGCGAAGACTGTTTTGAAGACGATATTCTTGAAACGCTCGAGCGGCTCGGGACTGCGCTCCACCTTCATGCGCAGCATCGCGCCTTGCCAGGAACTCAAAAGGAAATCGGCGAGATCCTCGGCATCGAACGCGTCGGTGATATCGCCGGCCGCCTGGCCTTCGGCGATGCATTCGGCAAAGGGCTTACGCCAGCGTTCGAAAATGGCGACGAGTTGCAGCCTCAGCGCCTCACTGTGAGCCGCCGTCTCGAGGCTGAGATTGCCAATCATGCAGCCCCGTGCCCAATCATGCGCCTCCAGCTTCGACGTGATGATTTCGAGATAGCGGCGCAAGCGCCCGACCGGGGGCGTGCCGTCCCGGCCGAGGGCCTGCTCCACCAAGCCGCTCACATAGGCGAAATAGCGGTCCAGCACCTCGCCGGTGAACGCCTCCTTGGAGGCAAAATGATTGGTGAAGGACCCCGGGCGGGCATCGGCCGCGGCGACGATGTCGCGTACGCCGGCGGACGAATAGCCGGAATTCCAGATGGTTTTGAAACCGGCGTCGAGAAGTTTTTCGCGAAGTGAATGTCTGGCCATATCGATACAATACGTACGTACGTATTAAAGTCAAGAAGCATATTTGATACCGCGCGCTCTTGGCAGAACCCACGGGCAATGGCATCGCGGTGGTGGGGTTGGAACGAGGAGTGAAGCATGACAGAGGCGAAAGAAGTGATTGTCACCGGCGCCGGCATCATGGGCGCCTCCATCGCTTGGCACCTGACCAAGGCCGGAGCAAAGGTGACGGTCATTGCCGGCAGCGGCGCCGGCGGCGTCGCGACGCCGAATTCCTTTGCCTGGATCAATGCCAGCTGGGGCAATCCGGCGCCCTATTTCCGGCTGCGCATTCGGTCGATGGCCGAATGGACGCGACTGGCGAACGAGGTGCCCGGCATCCCGTTGCAATGGTGCGGCGGCCTGTGCTGGGACCTGCCACGTCCCGAACTTGAGGCCTATGCGGCCGAGCACTCCGCCTGGGGCTACGGCATCGAGCGTATCGACCGTGCCGGAGCTGCGCGCATCGAGCCCAATCTGACCGAACTTCCCGATTTCGCCCTTTATGTCGCCGAGGAAGGTGTCGCCGAGCCGGTCGCCGCCACGCAAGCACTGCTGGCCGACGCCGAACGGCGCGGCGCGCGGCTGCTGACAGGAGTTACCGCGACCGCGCTTGTGCGGGCCAACGGCCAGGTCTCCGGTGTCGACACATCCGCCGGGCGGATTGTTGCCGACGAGGTGGTGATCGCGGCCGGAGCCGGCTCTCCGGCACTAGCGGCAACAGCCGGGATAGAACTGCCGATCGGGACACCGCCCGGCCTGATCGTGCATTCGCGCCCCTACCAAAAGCTGCTCAACGGCCTGGTGATCGGCGACCGACTGCATATGCGCCAGACCGCGGAAGGCCGCATCATCGCCGGCTCGGATTTCGGCGGCGCCGATCCCGGCATGGATGCCGCGGCGACCGCCCGCGACCTGTTTGCGGCGATGAAGGCCATGCTGCGCGGCGCAGATGGGCTGGAACTCGATTTCCACACCATTGGCTACCGGCCGACGCCGGTCGACGGCTTTCCGATCATCGGCCGCGCCGAAGGCGGGGGCGGCGTCTACGTCGCCGTCATGCATTCCGGCATCACGCTGGCACCGGCCGTCGGCCTGTTCGCCGCCCGCGAGATCCTCGACGGCGATCGCGATCCGCTGCTTGATCCCTACGGGCTGGCGCGGTTTACTCAATAACCGGGCGGGCGGCGAAAGCCGCCGGCCAGCGGCTCGATTGCCCTGGCGATCCCGAGCAGGCGCGACTCCGACCAGCGTTTGCCAACAAGCTGTAGTCCGATGGGCAGGCCATTGCTGTCCTGTCCGCGGGGCAGCGACAGTGCGGGATGGCCGCTGTAGTTGAACACCGCGCCATAGGCCGGCAGCATCCAGTAGCTTTGCTCGCTATCGTCGACCTCGATCGGCGTTCCCGGCTCGCAATGCGGGAAGGCGGTGACCATTGCGACCGGGCACAGCAAGGCGTCGCAACCGTCGAAGAACCGATCCCACGCCAGGATGGAGCGGTCGCGGCGGGCGAGCGCCTCGAACCAGCGCGAGACCGGCGTCGGCTTCTCCGGTGGTTCGGGCTGCGCCGCCTCCAGCATCATGCCGATCAGGACGCCGCCCTGCTCCAGGTCGTCGTGCAGGTCGAGCTCCGGCAATTTGGCTTCCTCGACGATGGCGCCCGCGGCCTGAAGCTCTTTTGCCAGACTTTCGACCACCGCGCTGATCTCGCCGGCCACCGGAAAGCCCGGAAAGGACGGCGCGATGGCGATGCGCAAATTCCTGAGATCCAACTCCGGCATGCTTTCGACCGGTACCGGCGCAAGGTCGGTGTCGCTTCCATCCGGCCCGGCAATGAGGCGGTAGATCAGTACCAGGTCTTCGACGCTGCGCGCCATCGGTCCGAGGCAGGAGATCCGCCGGACGCTGCGCGGCGCGCCGCCTGGATCGGGGAAGGCGCCGGCGAGCGAGACGCGGTGCTCGGTCGGCTTGAGGCCGTAGACGCCGCAAAAGGCAGCGGGCAGCCGGATCGAATCCTGCATGTCGGTGCCGACCTCGAACGGCGTCATTCCAGCGCTGAGCGCCGCCGCCGCACCGCCACTGGAGCCGCCGGCGGTGCGCTGGAGGTCCCAAGGATTGCCGGTACGGCCGAACAGCGGATTGCTCGACTGCCAGTTACTAAGCATTGTCGCCACGTTCGTCTTGCCCACCAATATGCCGCCTGCCGCCTTCAGCCGTGCAACGACTGGACTGTCTGCCCTCGCGGCATAGTCGGCGAAGGCCGGGAAGCCGACAGTGGTTCTCATGCCCGCGGTTTCGTGCGTGTCCTTCAGTGTGAACGGCACGCCGTGCAGCGGCCCAAGGGCTTCGCCGCGCGCCTGCGCTTCGTCGGCCTTGCCGGCGCGCTGCCGCGCACCTTCCCGATCGAGGGTTACGACGGCGTTGACCGCCTCATTGTGCCTGTCGATCTGCGCCAGATGCGCGTCCAGCGCTTCCACAGCGGAAATCTTGCGGTCACGAATGGCGGCAACCAATTCTGTGGCGGAGGAAAAGGCGAGGTCCATGACCAATACTCCGGCTTGCCAGCGGCGCCAGCCTCACCAAATGGCGGGCAACGGCGCGTCTTCAAGCCGAGTTCAGCATTCGAGGACAGGCGGTGCTTGATCGGAATTGCGCTGCCTGCTGCAATCGGCGCTGTCCTGCGACGCGTAGCGAGGAATCTACACGGCCAGCGCCAGCTTTGCCGCGGCGGGCACAAACGGACGAATGCTCATGCCGTCTCTGCCGATGGTGACGAAGCTCGAGGGCGGAATCGCCTGCCAGTCGCTGCCGTCGCGGTCGAAGGGTTCCGACACGACGCAACGGCCTCCGCCATTGCGGAAGGCGGACGTGTAGAGCGTCGGCGCGTGGCCGTCGCTCGTATAGCGCACCGCGTAAAGCGATTGTCCGTCGGAAAAAGCCGCCGTCAATTTCAGCGCCGGCTCGAAGCCGCCGCGGCGCGAGGCGTCGATGACGCGGCTGGTGGCGCGCGATACGGCGCCCTGCGGATCACCTGCCAGGTCCTCTTCGGTCATCATCAGAAAGAACAGTTCCGAATCCGTGGCGCCCTCACGCTGGTCGAAGGCGGCGTCGGAGAGCGAATTCTCCAGCGCGCGACGGATCTTTTCGAAGCCGCCGATCTGGCCATTGTGCATGAACGACCAGCGGCCCGAAATGAACGGATGACAGTTCATGCGGCTGGTGGCGCCACCGGTCGAAGCCCGGATATGGGCGAGGAACAGGCCTGACTTGATCTGCCGGCACAGGCTTTTCAGATTGGGGTCCGACCAGGCCGGCAGGATGTCGCGATAGAGGCCGGGCTCCGGTCGGTCGCCATACCAGGCCAAGCCAAAACCATCGCCATTGGTCG
Source organism: Mesorhizobium sp. M1403 (assembly GCF_040317695.1). NCBI lineage: Bacteria > Pseudomonadati > Pseudomonadota > Alphaproteobacteria > Hyphomicrobiales > Phyllobacteriaceae > Mesorhizobium > Mesorhizobium sp. M1403. Next base: position 142,475 of record NZ_JAMYKY010000005.1, read on the forward strand.
GCGATTTGGCTTCCTGGGCGCAGTGGCTCTGGGCGATCAGCGAGTGGCAGGGCGCCGTGACGATGTCTTCGAGAAAGACGGCTTCGCCGAGATAGGCGGCCCACCGGCACATAGCGCCTAACGTCCCCTGTTATGCGTCCGCTCGTAGAGCTCACGGATGATGCCGCTTGCCGTGGTCTCGAACAGAAACGGCAAGAAAGCATGAATGAGCGCGGCAAAAGCCGCCATGAACAATCGCGACGAGAACCATGCGGCGAAAGCCATATGGCCGAAATAACTCTCGCCGACCGCAGCCGGGTGAGAGGTGAAAAGTCTTGCGAGCCGTGCGGTCATGTCGGTCCCTCCTGCCAGCATGAAGAGCCGACGATGAATATCCTGGCATGGGTGTTCGGTTTATCGGTCCCAAATTGTCCTTGTGAAAGGCTGAATTTTGGGACAAACATCCCACATGACGCCGGAAATCGACGAAATAGACCGGAGATTGCTGGCCGAGCTGCAGCGCGACGGCACGCTGTCCGTCGACCAGCTCTCGGCAAGAATATCGCTGTCGCGCAATGCCTGCTGGCGCCGGGTCAAGCGGCTGGAGGAAGACGGCGTCATCACCGGCCGCGTGGCGCTGGTCGACGCCGACAAGCTCGGGCTCGGCCTTTCCGTGTTCATCCTGATCCGCACCTCGAATCACGATCCCGACTGGCTGCAAAAATTCCGGGCGGCGGTGACCGGCTTTGCCGAGATCACCGGCGCCTACCGCATGTCCGGCGATCTCGACTATGTCTTGCGCGCCCGTGTCGCCGACGTCAAAGCCTATGACCGGCTCTACCAGCGGTTGATCGCCAAGGTGGCGTTGTCGGACGTTTCGGCCTCGTTCGTCATGGAAGAGATCAAGGAGACCACGATCGTTCCGATGGAACTGCGCTGAGGCGGAACTGCGCTGAAAGAAAGCCGTTGATAGCATTGTCGCCGAGTTGACTGGACCGGCGTTCGCGACGATAGGATCGGCCTTATGCGCGCAGCACTTTATCCCACCTCCGTCATCGGTCCGGCTGTCGGCTTCGTCAGGCTGCCGCATGGCGAGGGATTGCCGCTTCCCGCCTATGAGAGCTCGGGCGCCGCCGGCATGGACCTGCGCGCCGCCGTCCCGGACGACAGGCCGCTCTTGATCCTGCCGGGAAAGCGCGCGCTGGTGCCGACCGGCCTGGTCCTGGAAATTCCCGAAGGCGTCGAAGGCCAGGTCCGGCCGCGTTCGGGCCTCGCCTTCAAGCACGGGCTCACCTGCCTCAACACGCCCGGCACCATCGACAGCGACTATCGCGGCGAGGTCAAGGTGCTGCTGATCAATCTCGGCGACGAGGATTTCGCGGTGACGCGCGGCATGCGGATTGCCCAGATCGTCTTCGCCCCGGTGACGCAGGCGACCGTCGAGGAGCGCACATTGGCCGGCGGCACAACGCGCGGCTCCGGTGGCTTCGGATCGACCGGCACGGCCTGATGAGCGCGGCGAAATGAAGATCCCCAAGCTCGTCATCTTCGATTGCGACGGGGTTCTGGTCGACACCGAGAACTTGGCCAACCGGCGCCTCGCCGAGTGGCTGAGCGCGGCAGGCTTTCCGGCCAGCTTCGAATATTGCCGCAAGAATTTCTCCGGCCGCAGCATGGTCTCGGTGCAGAAGGAAGTCGAGGCGACCGGCGTCAGCCTCGGCGCCGATTTTGTCGAGCGCTGGAACGCCGGCCTGCCGGACCTGTTCGCGCATGGCGTCGAGGCCATCCCCTACGTTCGCGAGTTCATCGAAACCGTGCACGCCGCCGGCATCGCCACCTGCGTCGCCTCGTCGGCACGGGTATCGAAAATGCACATCACACTCGGTCAGACCGGGCTGCTGCCGCTGTTTGAGCATGCGCTGTTCAGCTCGACCATGGTCTCGCGTGGCAAGCCGTTCCCCGACCTCTTCCTGCATGCGGCAGCGACGATGGGCTTCGCGCCCGCCGATTGCATCGTCATCGAGGACAGCGTCGCCGGGACGGCAGCCGGCATCGCCGCCGGCATGCGCGTCTATTCCTATCACGGCGACCCGCTTTCCGACCGCGACGGACTGAGCGAAGCCGGCGGCATCCTGTTCGACGACATGCGTGAACTGGCCGGGCTGGTGCCGATCCACTAATCGCCTTTGCGCAGGCTGTACGCGCTCGATCTCAGACCGGGCGTGACGCTCCAAGTACTCGGTCGACCGTGTCGCGTATGAGACTGCGCAGATTGGCCGGCCTGTCGAGATGACTGACGACAAGGAGGCCGTCGGCCGCCACCGTTAGCGCGTCCGCAGTGCGGTCCGGATCGCGATTTGCGTCCGCGATCAGCAGATCCCTTAGGATGCCCCACTTCCAGTGACGATGCTTATCGATCGCCTGGCGAACCGGGCTGCTGGGATCGGGGTATTCGGCAGCGGCGTTCTGGAAGGGGCAGCCGCGGTAGCCCGGCTGATCCGCCGCGTCGGCGATGAGATCGAATATGGCAAGGATCATCTGGCGAGGCGGCCGCCGGTCAAGCTTCGCGATCGCCGCCCGTCCCCCCTTGCTGAGCTCCTCGATGTAGGCGCGGACGAGATCGTCCTTGGCCGCGAAGTGATGATAGAACGTCGCCTTGGCAACGCCGGCCTCGGCGATGATGCGGTCGATGCCGACTGCGCGCACCCCCTCCAGAGAAAACAGCGCGGTCGCCGTATCGAGGATACGACGGCGCGCAAGACTTTCTGGACGATCGTTGATTCGGGCTGCGGACATGCCTTGACTATATAGCAGACAGGTCTGTATATATCCATATGTAGACAGACAGGTCTACCCACCAGCGGAGGAAAAGTGAACATGGCTTCGATAGTCAGGGAAATCATCGTAGATGCTCCACCGGAAAGCGTATGGGCGACGGTCGGCGACTTCGCCGGCGGCGCCCAACGGATAGCCCCAGGCGTTTTCGTCGACTGCCGGGTGGAGGAGGGCGACGTGCGGGCCCTTATGTTCGCCGACGGCAAGATTGTGCGAGAGCGGCTCATCGCTCGCGACGAGCAGAGCCGGCGGATCGTGTGGGGATGGCTCGGCGACGAGGTCACCCACGATAACACTTCCATGCAGGTCTTTGCCGAGGGCGAGGGCCGGAGCCGCCTGGTCTGGATCCACGACACTCTGCCCGACGAACTCGGCGCGTGGCTCGCAGCCGCCATGGATCACCTGGTGCCGGTTTTCCAGCAGACCCTGGCGAGCCAAGCCAAGCCAACATAGTGAGGCAACGCCAGGTGTTTCCCCTTGGCCGCAAAATGCTCTAGCTTGCGCGCGCCCGACATAACGAGCGCGCGCATGACCTTCTCCCTGCTTCGTTTCATCTTTGCCTGCCTGCTGCTGCCTTGTCTTTGGACGGGCAGAGCGGAGGCCGTCAGCTTCCCGGAGCTCGGCAGCGCCGTCCCCGGCCACGGCGATGTCACCTATCTCGATCTCGCCAGGATGGTCATTCCCGATCTGGCCGCGGACAAGGACGGCTTTTTCCGGGGTTCGATGCCGATCGAGATGCGCCACATCGCTGGTCCGGACTACGACGGCTCGCCGCCGGCGACGTCGGGTCTTTCCAACGCCGGCGTGCTCGGCATCAAGGCCGGCGGCAAGGAGCGGCTGACCATGCTGTTCGACCTCGGCGACTCGCCTGACAGTGCCGAGGGCTATGCGGTGCTGGCACTCTACGACATCACCGGCAAGCCGGCCCTGCTCGACGCGGTCAATGTCGCTGTCGACCGCATCACCTATCTTCGCGATCCGGGCAAGCTGCCGATCGGGCCTAGTGACGACGCCATCATCAGCATGAGCACGCATTTCAATTCGAGTCAGGGCTATGGGATCACGCCGCTGATCATGGTCCGCAGCGACAGGTTCGAGCTGATCGACATGATCTATACGTTCGACGAAAACCTCTGCACCAACCGAAGGACGCAGAATGCGGCGTTCCAGGCGATTGCTGACGGCCAGCCCTATGCAGCCATCAAGGTTACGGTGACCGACGCGACGGTACCGGGCGAAGAAAGCTGCGACGGCCAGCAGCCGCCAGCGGCGTCTTCGCGCAACATTTCCGTCACCTATCATTGGGACAAAAACGCTTCGCACTACGTCAAGGATTCCGACGCGCTGGACCGATTGGCAGAAGAGAACGCCAAACGCTTCTGAGCCAACCGCATTTGTTTGCCCGGCGCGTTCCGCCGGGCTAGAATTTGCCTCACATTCTGCACTGGAGGGGAGCATCCATGGATAAGGGCAAGATTTTTCGCGACCTGCATGCCTCGATCTTCGTCATGGCCAATTCCTGGGACGTCGGCACGACCAAGCTTTTGGCCTCGTTCGGCTTCAAGGCGCTGGCGACGACCAGCGCCGGTTTTGCCTTTTCGCGCGGCCTGCCCGATGGCGCGGTGACGTTCGAGGCGATGATCCACCATTGCCGTGAAGTGTCGGCGGCGACCGGGCTGCCGGTTTCGGCGGATCTCGAAAAGGGCAAGGGCGACAGCGCGACAAGTGCGGGCGAGACGATCTTCGCCGCCGAGGCGGCTGGCCTCGCCGGCTGCTCGATCGAGGACCATACCGGCGAGCCCGACAAGCCGATCTATGATTTTTCGCATGCGGTCGAGCGCGTCGCGGCGGCGGCGGAAGCGGCACGGGCGCTGAAACGCGATTTCGTCTTCACCGCGCGGGCCGAGAATTTCCTGTGGGGCAAGCCCGACCTCGACGATACGATCAAGCGGCTGCAGGCGTTCGAGAAAGCCGGCGCCGACGTGCTCTATGCATCAGGGCTGAGCGACATCGAGACGGTGCGGACCGTCTGCTCGGCGCTGACCAGGCCGGTCAACGTCATGGCCAGGCCTGGCTTCACCATCGCCGACCTAGCCATGGCGGGGGTAAAGCGCGTCTCGCTCGGCCCATGGCTCACCAATTTCGCCTTCGGCATGCTGGAGACCGCGGCGCGCGAGATCCAGCAGGACGGCACGTTCGGCTTCACCCGCGCCGCCATGCCGTTCGGCAAGCTGCAGGCGCTGTTTGCCAAATCTTCAGCCTAGGTAGGCCCCGGCGAATGACGCTCACCGTCGTCGACATGCACACCGGCGGCGAGCCACTGCGGATCGTCACCGGCGGCTACCCCGACATTCCCAAGGGCACGATTCTCGAAAGGCGTGCCTATGTGCGCGACCATCTCGATCATCTCAGAAAGATCCTGATGTTCGAGCCGCGCGGCCATTACGACATGTATGGCGCGCTGCTGGTGGAGCCTGACCTGCCGGGCGCCGACCTCGCGGTGCTGTTCATGCACAATGAAGGCTATTCGACGATGTGCGGCCACGCCATCGTCGCGCTCGGCCGCTATGCCGTCGACGAGCGGCTGGTGGCGCCACGCGAGCCGATGACGACGGTCAATATCGAGGCGCCATGCGGGCTGATTTCGGCTGCGGTCGAGGTAAGGGATGGCAAGGCCGGTGCGGTGTCATTCGAAAGCGTGCCGGCGTTTCTGTTTGCCCGCGACCAGCGGATCGAGCTGCCGGGCTACGGCGCAGTCGGCTTCGACATCGCCTATGGCGGCGCCTTCTATGCGCTGGCCGACTGCCGCCAGTTCGGGCTGGAATTCGGCAGGAACCGGGTGCGCGATTTCGTCGATGCAGCGACGGCGCTGACCAATAAGCTCAAGGCCGAATTTCCGCTGTCGCATCCCGACCATGCCGATCTCGCCTTTCTCTACGGCACCATCCTGACCGACGGACAGGATGCGTTCTCCGACACGCCGACCAAAAACATCTGCGTTTTCGCCGAGGCCGAGGTTGACCGTTCGCCGACCGGCTCGGGCGTCACCGCGCGGCTGGCGGCCATGCACGCCAAGGGCCAGATCGAGATTGGCCGGACACGGCTGTTCGAGAGCATCGCCGGCTCGCGCTTTTCCGGCGCGGTCGTACGCACGGCCAAAGCCGGGCCGCATGACGCCATCATCGCCCGCGTCGGCGGCCGCGCTTACTACTCAGGGCGGGCCGAATTCATTGTCGAGGACGACGACGAACTGGGGCGCGGCTTTCTGCTGCGCTAAGCATCATCCCGCGCCGAGATCGCCTTGTGCAGGTGCACCATCATGGCGGCGGCGAACAGCGGCGTCAGAAGGTTGAGCAGCGGCACGGCGAGGAAGGCGGCGACAACCAGCCCGGCCAGGAACACGGTGACCGCGTGCTTCCTGCGCAGCGCCTTGGCCTCGGCCTCCGGGCGAAAACGCATGGCGGCGAACTCGAAGAACTCGCGCCCGAGCAGATAACCGTTGACGACGAAGAAAGCGGCGATATTGATGCCTGGCACCAGCAGAAGCAGCAGGGCGACGATGTTGCCGAGGATGACGACGCCGAAGAACCTGATCGCCAGCACCAGCGAGCGCAGCGCCGGCACGACGCGGCCGGGCGGATCGTTGGGATAGTCGGTGCGCTCGACGACTTCGGCGACGTCGTCGAGGAACAGGCCAGCGATGATCGCCGTCACCGGCGCGATGAGCAGCGCCAAGCCCAGCGCAAGGCCGATGCCGGCGACGACGGCGCCCAGCCATCCGGCCCAGGAGGGCAGGCTGGGCAGCCATGCATCGATCCATGGCCAGGCCAGCCAGTCGAACAGGCCCTTGATCCCGAACCAAAGTGCCGCCAGCGTCAGCAAGGTCAGCCCCAGCGTCTTCACGAACACGGAACGGAATTCGGGCGAGAACAGCCGGCTCAAGGCGGCGCGGGCGGCGTCGAGGATCACGGCGTTTCCAATTCCATGTCAAACGTGCTCGTGGCTGAGATCTCCGGAATAGGCGGCGACAGCGCAGGCCGCAAGCGCCCTAGCGCGCGACCTTCGCCTGGGGAATGGTCATCGCCGCCACGCCGACGACGACCAGGGCCATTCCCCACCACGCGCTCGGACCAAGGCTTTCGCCAAGGAACACGGCTCCGATAGCAACGCCGATCGGCACCCGCAGATAGGCTTGCGAGGTGGTGCCGACGGAGCCCAGCGTGTGGAGGAGACGGAAATAGATGCAAAAGGCCAGCGCGGTTGAAAACACCGAAAGCCCGAGCAGCGCAAGGATCGAAGCTGTCGACGGCGCCAAGGTCCATGGCTGGTCGAACGCAAGGCCCAAGGGGATCAGCATCGCGGCGCCGCAGAGCATCGAACCGGCGGCCGGCACCATCGGGTCGAGCCCCCTGAAGCCGCGGCCGAAAACGGCCGCGCCGGCATAGCAGATCGTCGCCGCGATCACGGCAAGTTGCGGTAACAATTGCTGTCCGAGGCCGCCAAGCGCCGGGGCGCCGACAACGAGGCATATTCCGGCTATTCCCGCCGCGACGCCAAACAGCTTGCGCATGGTCGACGGTTCGTGGCGGGTGATGAGGGCGGTCAGCAAGAAGGTAAAGATCGGCGAGGTCGCATTCAGGATCGTGGCCAGCCCGGCATCCAGCGAGCGCTCGGCCCAAGCGATCAGCGTGAACGGCACGACGCTGTTGAGGCATGCCTGGAATGCAAACCGGCGCCAGCTTGTGGCATCACCCGGCAAGGTCAGCCCGCGCCAGCGGATCAGGGCAAGCAGGATGCCACCCGCGATCAGGGTTCGCGCGGCGATCAGCGTCACCGGCGGGATCGTCGCAACGCCGATCTTGATGAAGCTGTAGGATGCACCCCAGAGCACCGCCAACACGACGAGCAGCACCAGCTCGATCCTCGTGTCGGTTTTCATTGACATGGCCGGCGGGCACCTCTGGGCATCGCTCATCTCAGCCATGCTTGTAAGCCAGGCACGCGAGAAATGCTTCGGCCGCCATCCAACGATGGTGGCTATGCTGACATTCGTCGGATCGCCGCATTGTCGACTAGGCAAAGCCGCATCAAACCGCTAGACCCGCCCGCGCCCGGCATGGCAGAAAGCCGGTGGGTTTTTGGCGGAGACATGAATTGATGCCGGACTATGACGTGCTTTGTATCGGAAATGCCATCGTCGACATCATCGCCCAGTGCGACGAGGCGTTCCTGGAGACCAACGGCATCATCAAGGGCGCGATGAATTTGATCGACACGCGGCGCGCCGAACTGCTCTACAGCCGCATGGGCCCGGCCATCGAAGCCTCGGGCGGCAGCGCCGGCAACACGGCGGCGGGCGTCGCCTCCTTCGGCGGTCGCGCCGCTTTCTTCGGCAAGGTCTCCAACGACGCGCTCGGCAAAATCTACGCGCATGACATGCATGCCCAGGGCGTCGCCTTCGACACCAGGCCGCTCGATGGCGAACCGCCGACGGCGCGCTCGATGATCTTCGTCACGCCGGACGGCGAGCGCTCGATGAACACCTATCTCGGCGCCTGCGTCGAGCTCGGCCCGGAGGATGTTGAGGCCGACAAGGCGTCGGGCGCCGCCGTCACCTATTTCGAGGGCTATCTGTGGGACCCGCCGCGCGCCAAGGAAGCGTTCCGGCAGACGGCGAAGTTCGCCCATGCCGCCGGGCGCGAAGTGTCGATGACATTGTCGGACTCGTTCTGCGTCGACCGCTACCGCGACGAATTCCTCGACCTGATGCGCTCGGGCACCGTGGATATCGTCTTTGCCAACAGCCACGAGATCAAGTCGCTCTACCAGACCGCGTCCTTCGACGAGGCGCTGGCGCAGATCCGCAGGGACTGCAAGATCGCCATTGTCACCCGTTCGGAAAAGGGCTCGGTCATCGTGCGCCGCGACGAGACCGTCACGATCGAGGCGACCGGGATCCGCGAGCTGGTCGACACGACAGGCGCCGGCGACCTCTACGCCGCCGGCTTCCTCTACGGCTACACGCAAGGCCGCGGCCTGAAGCAGTGCGGTGATCTCGGCTCGCTGGCCGCCGGGCTGGTCATCCAGCAGATCGGCCCAAGGCCACGCCAGAATCTGCGCCGAGAGGCCGAGCAGGCGGGGTTGCTGTAGGGGCGCGCCTCTTCCTTCTCCCCTTGCGGGAGAAGGTGGATCGGCGCGCAGCGCCGAGACGGTTGAGGGTGTTGGACGGAGTGCTGCCGGCGCCAAGCTGGAACACCCCTCATCCGACCTCGCTTCGCTCGGCCACCTGCTCCCACAAGGGGCGAAGGGAGAGGCGCTGCTGCTGCCCGCTCCTCAAGCCCCCGCGCTATACGCCGCGATCGCCGCCATATTCACGATATCTGAGTCCTTGGCGTTGAGCGAAACAATCTGGACCGGCTTGTTCAGGCCGACCAGCAGCGGGCCGATGACGGTCGAGCCGCCGAGCTCCTGCAGCATCTTGGTCGAGATCGAGGCCGAGTGGAAAGCCGGCATGATCAGCACATTGGCCGGACCGGTCAGCCTGATGAACGGATACTGCGCCATGGCGCGGGCGTTGAGCGCCACGTCGGCGGCCATCTCGCCGTCATACTCAAAATCGACGCGGCGCTTGTCGAGGATGCGCACCGCTTCCTGGACGCGCTCGGAGCGCTCGCCTTGCGGATGGCCGAAGGTGGAATAGGCGAGCATGGCGAGCCTCGGCTCGTAGCCCATGCGGCGGGCGAAGCCGGCGGCCTCCTCGGCGATGTCGGCGATCTGTTCGGCATTCGGCATGTCGTGCACGGCGGTGTCGGCGACAAGCACGGTGCGACCCCGCGCGAGCACGATCGACACGCCGATGACGCAATGGCCGGGCCTTGCGTCGATGACGCGGCGGATGTCGTCGAGCGCCGTCGAATAGTTGCGGGTAACGCCGGTGACGATGCCGTCGGCATCGCCCAGCGCCACCATGCAGGCGGCGAAATGGTTGCGGTCGTTGTTGATCAGCCGCTGGCAGTCGCGGAACAGGAAGCCTTTGCGCTGCATGCGCTCGTAGAGATAATCGGTGTAGACGGAGTTGCGCCGCGACAGCCGCGCATTGATGATCTCGATGCCTTGCTTGCCGAGGTCGATGCCGGCATTCCGGGCGTTTTCCTTGATGATGTCGTCGCGGCCGAGCAGGATGGCGGTGCCGAGCCGCTGGTTCACATAAGAGACGGCGGCGCGCATCACCTGCTCCTCCTCGCCCTCGGCAAAGACGATGCGCTTGGGCTGGCGGCGCACGCGGTCGTAGATGCGCTGCAGCGTCGAGGCGATCGGGTCGCGGCGGGCGGAAAGCTCCTGCGCGTAGCGGTCGAGATCGAGGATCGGCTTGCGCGCGACGCCGGAGTCCATCGCCGCCTTGGCGACCGCGATCGGGATCGCCGAGATCAGCCGCGGGTCGAACGGCACCGGGATGATGTAGTTGGGGCCGAATTTCGGCCGGTTGCCCTGATAGGCGGCGGCGACGTCGTCGGGCACGTCCTGGCGCGCCAGCTCCGCCAGCGCCCGGGCGGCGGCGATCTTCATGTCGTCGTTGATGGTGGTCGCCCGCACATCGAGCGCGCCGCGGAAAATGTAGGGGAAGCCAAGCACGTTGTTGACCTGGTTGGGATAGTCGGACCGTCCCGTCGCCATGATGGCGTCGGTGCGGATCTCGGCTACCTCCTCCGGCGTGATCTCGGGGTCGGGATTGGCCATGGCGAAGATGATCGGGTTCTTGGCCATCGACTGCACCATCCTGGTGGTCAGCGTGCCCTTGGCCGAGAGGCCGAGGAACACGTCGGCGCCGTCCAGCGCCTCGGCCAGCGAGCGCGCGCCGGTTTTGACGGCATGCGCCGATTTCCACTGGTTCATGCCTTCGGTGCGGCCCTGGAAGACGACGCCTTTGGTGTCGCAAAGGATGATATTCTCAGGCGCAAAGCCCATCGCCTTCATCAATTCGATGCAGGCGATGCCGGCAGCACCGGCGCCATTGCAGACCATTTTCGTGGTCTTCATGTCGCGGCCGGTGATTTCCAGCGCGTTAATCAGCCCGGCGGCCGAGATGATGGCGGTGCCGTGCTGGTCGTCATGGAACACCGGTATGTCCATCAATTCGCGCAGCCGCTGCTCGATGATGAAGCATTCCGGTGCCTTGATGTCCTCGAGGTTGATGCCGCCGAAGGAGGGGCCGAGAAAGCGCACGCAGTTGATGAATTCGTCGGCATCCTCGGTGTCGACCTCGAGGTCGATGGAATCGACATCGGCGAAGCGCTTGAACAGCACCGCCTTGCCTTCCATCACCGGCTTCGAGGCCAGCGCGCCGAGATTGCCGAGGCCGAGGATAGCGGTGCCGTTGGAGATGACGGCGACCATGTTGCCGCGAACCGTGTAGTCGAAGGCGCGGCTCGGGTCCTCGGCGATGGCGAGAACCGGCACCGCGACGCCCGGCGAATAGGCGAGGCTGAGATCGCGCTGCGTCGCCATCGGTTTTGTGGCGACGATCTCCAGCTTGCCCGGACGGCCCATGGCGTGGAATTCCAGCGCCTCCTGGGCGCTGACTGAGGGCCCGTTGCTTTCGGTTTTCTTGGCCATGGTACTCTTGGTTTCCTCGCCCGTACGGCACCGCTTGAGATGGGTGCGCATGCTTTCTTTTGTGGAAGGTTCGGGATTAAGGCTACACTTCGCCGCTGTAAACCGCCAAGCATGGCTTGGAAACTTTTGGAAGCAGCTTTTTGAACGACGAGACGCCCATTCGAAGCGACAACGCCACGCCGGCCTTCGCGCCGGCGACGCCGATGATGGAGCAGTACATCGAGATCAAGGCGGCGAACCCGGATTCGCTGCTGTTCTACCGCATGGGCGATTTCTACGAGCTGTTCTTCGACGATGCCGAGAAGGCAAGCCGGGCGCTCGGCATCGTGCTGACCAAGCGCGGCAAGCACCAGGGGCTCGACATCCCGATGTGCGGCGTGGCGGTGCACGCCGCCGACGATTATTTGCAGAAGCTGATCGGCCAGGGGTTCCGCGTCGCCGTCTGCGAGCAGATCGAGGATCCAGCCGAGGCCAGGAAGCGCGGCGGCAAATCGGTGGTGCGCCGCGATGTTGTGCGGCTGGTGACGCCAGGCACCATCACCGAGGACAAACTGCTGGCGCCGTCGGAATCGAGTTTTCTGATGGCGCTGGGACGGGTCAAGGGCGGCGCCGAGCATTCCTTCGCGTTGGCCTGGATCGAGATCTCGACCGGTGTCTTCCGCGTCGCTGAAACCACCGCCGACCGGCTGCTCGCCGACGTCTTCCGTGTCGATCCGCGCGAGCTGATCGTCGCCGAACCGGTGTTTTACGACCCGGAGCTGAAACCGGTGTTCGACGTGCTCGGCCGCGTCGCCAGCCCGCAGCCGCCGTCGCTGTTCAATTCGGCTTCGGCCGCCGGCCGCATCGCCCGCTTCTTCGAGGTGGCGACGCCTGACAGTTTCGGCTCGTTTTCGCGTGCCGAGCTGTCGGCGATCTCAGGCGTCATCGCGTATGTCGAGAAGACGCAGAAAGCGGAGCGGCCGCCGCTGTCGCGGCCGGAGCGCGAGGAGCAGGGATCGACACTGTTCATCGACCCGGCGACGCGCGCCAATCTGGAGCTGCTGCGCACGCTGTCCGGCAGCCGCGAGGGGTCGCTGTTCAAGGCGATCGACCGCACGGTGACCGGTGGCGGCGCAAGGCTGCTCGCTGACCGGCTGATGGCGCCGCTGACCGACCCGGCGGCAATCGCTGCAAGGCTGGATTCGGTGTCGTTCTTCCGCTCCGAGACGCGCCTCTGCCAGGCGGTGCGGGCCAGCCTGAAGAGCGTCGCCGACATGCCGCGCGCGCTGTCCAGGCTGGCGCTCAACCGCGGCGGTCCGCGCGATCTCGGCGCGCTGCGCGCCGGTTTCGAAGCGGCCGGCGCCATCGCCGGACTGTTCGGGCAAACCGCCTTGCCCGCCGAACTGGCGGCGGCGCTAGCGGCCATCAAGGCACTGCCCGGCGCGCTGGCGGCGCATCTGACGCAGGCGCTCAGCGACGAGCTGCCGCTGCTGAAGCGCGACGGCGGCTTTGTCCGTGGCGGCTACCACGCCGAGCTCGACGAAATGCGGGCGCTGCGCGACGAGTCGCGAAAAGTGATCGCCGGGCTGGAGCGTTCGCTGATCGACGAGACCGGCATCCGCTCGCTGAAGATCAGGCACAACAATGTGCTGGGATACTACATCGAAGTCACCGCCAACCACCATGCGCTGATGACCGGCAGCGACGGCGCCAAGGCGCGCTTCATCCACCGCCAGACCATGGCCAACGCCATGCGCTTTACCACCACGGAACTCGCCGAGCTGGAATCGAAGATCGCCAATGCCGCCGACCGGGCGCTGGCGATCGAGCTTGCCGCTTTCGAGACGCTGACGGCGGAAGTCGTCCGCCAGGCCGACACGATCCGCACCGGCGCCGAAGCGCTTGCCGTGCTCGACGTTTCGGCCGCACTTGCCTTGCTTTCCGAAAGCGAGGCCTGGTGCCGGCCGCTGGTCGATGCGAGTCTTGCCTTCGAGATTTCGGGTGGACGCCATCCGGTGGTCGAACAGGCGCTGCGGCGTTCCGGCGAAGGCCCGTTCGTCGCCAATGACTGCGATCTGTCGCCGCAAGGCGATGCCAAGGCCGGCGCGATCTGGCTGCTGACCGGCCCCAATATGGGCGGCAAGTCGACCTTTCTCAGGCAAAACGCGCTGATCGCCATCCTTGCCCAGACCGGCTCCTTCGTGCCGGCGGCATCAGCCCATATCGGCGTCGTCGACCGGCTGTTTTCGCGGGTCGGCGCCTCCGACGATCTGGCGCGCGGCCGCTCGACCTTCATGGTCGAGATGGTCGAGACAGCGGCGATCCTCAACCAGGCCGGCGAACGCGCACTGGTCATCCTCGACGAGATCGGCCGCGGCACCGCCACCTTCGACGGCCTCTCGATCGCCTGGGCGGCGGTCGAATATTTGCACGAGAAAAACCGCTGCCGGGCGATCTTCGCCACGCATTTCCACGAGATGACGGCGTTGGCCGGAAAACTGCCGCGGCTCTCCAACGTCACCATGCGGGTCAAGGAATGGGAGGGCGACGTGGTCTTCCTGCACGAGGTCGGCAAGGGTGCCGCCGACCGTTCCTACGGCGTCCAGGTAGCGCGGCTGGCCGGCCTGCCGGAAGCCGTCGTCGGCCGGGCCAAAGAAGTGCTGCACCAGCTTGAAGCCGGAGAGGTCTCGGGCAAGGCCAACCGCCTGGTCGACGACCTGCCGCTGTTTTCCGTGGCGGCGAAGCGGGAAGCGTCGAAGCCGGCCAGGAGTGATGGGCTGGGTGAAGCGCTAGCGGAGATCAATCCCGACGAGATGACGCCACGCGAGGCGCTGGAAGCGCTGTACCGGCTGAAGGGGATGGTGGGGAAGTAGTGCTCGTCCGATAGCGCTCTACGGCGCCCCCCTCTGTCCTGCCGGACATCTCCCCCTCAAGGGGGGAGATTGGCAGTTTCGCTGACAGCGCTTTTTCCTTCGACGTTCGAAGTTGGCGAAAGCCGATGCGAGATCCAATCTCCCCCCTTGAGGGGGAGATGTCCGGCAGGACAGAGGGGGGTGTGACGGAACGCTGCTTTGGCTTGCCTTCCGCCCCACCCCCCTCAAATCATCGCCAGGCCCGACTTCCGCCTCGGCGGTGGGAAGGCGCGGTCAATTTCGGCGAAATCTTCGCTCGTGAGCTCGATGTCCAACGCCGCGACATTCTGCCGGATATGCTCCGGGCGGCTAGCTTTGGGAATCGCGATCACCCCGTCCTGCGCCATCACCCAGGCAAGCGCGATCTGCGCCGGCGTCGCACCGTGGCGAGCGGCGATGGCATCTAACCTGGCATTGCGCGCCAATACCCCCTGATCGACCGGCGAATAGGCCATCAGCGGCATACCGCGTTGCCGGCTCCACGGGGCGAGGTCGAACTCGACGCCGCGCTGCGACAGATTGTAGAGCACCTGATTGGTCTGGACGTTGCCGCCGGCCGGCAATCGGACCAGCTCTTCCATCTCGCCGGTATCGAAATTGCTGACGCCCCAATGGCGGATCTTGCCGGCTGCCTTCAACGCTTCGAATGCCTCGACCGTTTCCGTCAAGGGCACGCTGCCCGGCCAATGCAGCAAATAAAGATCGATGCGGTCGGTGGCGAGATGCCTCAGGCTGTTCTCGCAGGCCCGTTTCACGCCGGCGCGCGAGGCATTGGACGGCAGCACTTTGGACACCAGGAAAACCTCGTCGCGGCGACCAGCGATGGCCTCCGCCACCACCTCCTCGGCACCGCCGCTGGCATACATTTCGGCGGTGTCGATCAGCGTCATGCCGAGATCCAGCCCGAGCTTCAGGGCATTGGCCTCGTCGCCACGGCGGCGGCCGTCTTCGCCCATCTTCCAGGTGCCCTGGCCGAGCACCGGCACGGCTTCGCCGCAGGGCAGGGTGGTCGTTCGTATCGTCGATGGCATGGCATGCTCCAGTCCGAGGCCCGGATAGCACCATAGCCGCCAAGCGAAATCCAGGTGAAGCAGAAATCCAGGTGAAGCCTCTCGCCTGGATTCCTCGACAGCGTGACGCCTACTTCACCGGATGGGCGGCGAGCCAGTCCTGCATCTGCTTGATCTCGGCTTCCTGCGCCGCGATCACCGCTTCGGCCAGCTTGCGGATTTCCGGATCCTTGCCATTGGCGAGCTCGACCTTGGCCATGTCGATGGCAGCCTGGTGATGCGGGATCATGCCGCGGGCGAAATCGACATCGGCATTGCCGGAATATTCGATCGCCATCATGTCGGTATGCATCTTGTCCATCGCCGCCTTGTAGCCCTCGGTCGAGGGGCTCTGCGCGCCCATGGCGCCCATGTCGTGCTTCATCTCCTCGGCTTGTGCAGGAACGCTTTCGAGGAAAACAGCAAGCAGCATTCCCGCCGCCATCATCAGCAGCACGATCTTCTTGGCCAAGGTCATTCATCGTCTCCTTTTTTGAACAGGGTGTATCTGGAAGTTTTACTCAGAGTTTCAATGTCCTGAGCCGCAATGCGTTGGCGATGACCGAAACCGAAGACAGGCTCATCGCCGCCGCCGCAATCATCGGCGACAACAGCGTGCCGGTGAGCGGATAAAGCACGCCGGCAGCCACCGGCACGCCAAGCACATTGTAGAGAAAAGCGAAAAACAGGTTCTGGCGGATGTTGCGGATCGTCGCGCGGGCCAGCGTCCTGGCCCTGACGATACCGTTGAGATCGCCCTTGACCAGCGTAATCCCCGCACTTTCGACCGCAACATCGGCGCCGGTGCCCATGGCGATGCCGACATCGGCGGCGGCAAGTGCCGGCGCATCGTTGACGCCATCGCCGGCCATGGCGACGCCGGCACCGCCGGCGCGCAACTCCTCGACCAGCGCGTTCTTCTGTTCGGGCAAAAGCCCGGCATGCACCGCGTCGATGCCGAGCTTGGCGGCGATGGCCTTGGCGGTGCGCTCATTGTCGCCGGTCGCCATGACGATCTTCAGCCCGCTGTCATGCAGCGCCTTGATCGCCTCGGCGGTGGTCGCCTTGATCGGGTCGGCGACGGCGACGAGGCCGGCGAGCTTGCCTGCGACAGCGACGAACATCGCGGTCTTGCCGTCGGACTGCAGCGCCTCGGCACTGGCCAGGACCGATGCCGTATCGATGCCGAGATCGGCCATCATCGCGGCATTGCCAAGCGCCACCTTCTGTCCCGAAACCGTGCCGGAAACACCCTTGCCGGTGCCAGCCTCGAAACCGCTCGCGTCGGGGACCTTCACCCCGCGTCCGCGGGCGCCGTCAACGATCGCCTCGGCCAGCGGATGCTCCGAGCCTTTTTCCAGCCCGGCGGCGAGCGCCAGCAACTCGTCTTGCGCCATGCCTTCGACGGCAACGA
Organism: Mesorhizobium sp. M1403; assembly: GCF_040317695.1. NCBI lineage: Bacteria > Pseudomonadati > Pseudomonadota > Alphaproteobacteria > Hyphomicrobiales > Phyllobacteriaceae > Mesorhizobium > Mesorhizobium sp. M1403. Next base: position 159,256 of record NZ_JAMYKY010000005.1, read on the forward strand.
CGTCGGTCAGTCGCGGCCGGCCTTCGGTCAGCGTTCCCGTCTTGTCGACGATCAGCGTGTCGACCGAGGCAAAGCGCTCGAGCGCCGCCGCTTCCTTGATCAGCACGCCGGCATGCGCGCCGCGCCCGGTAGCGGTCATGATCGACATTGGGGTCGCAAGGCCCAGCGCACATGGACAGGCGATAATCAGTACCGAGACCGCCGCGACGATGGCAAACACCAGGCTGGGTTCCGGTCCGACGATCGCCCAGGCGATAAACGCAATGATCGCGACCAGCACGACGGCCGGGACGAAGTAGAACGAGACGCGGTCGGCCAACCCCTGGATCGGCGCGCGTGAACGCTGCGCCTTGGCGACAAGCTCGACGATCCGCGCCAGTGTCGTCTCGGCGCCGATCTTTTCGGCGCGCATGACCAGTGAGCCATTCTTGTTGAGCGTGCCGCCGGTGAGGTTGTCGCCTTCGGTCTTTTCGACCGGCAGCGGCTCGCCCGTGATCATCGATTCGTCGATGGAGGAGCGTCCTTCGAGCACAATGCCGTCGACCGGCACGGCGTCGCCGGGGCGGATGCGCAAGCGGTGGCCGGCTTTGACCGTTTCGAGCGGCACGTCGTTTTCGGAACCGTCCGCGCCGATCAGCCGCGCCGTCTTCGGCGCCAGGTCGAGCAGCGCGCGGATCGCCGAGCCGGTTTTCTCACGGGCACGCAATTCCAGCACCTGGCCGAGGAACACCAGCGCAACGATCACTGCCGCCGCCTCGAAATAGACCGGCACGGTGCCATCATGGCCGCGGAACTGGTGCGGAAAGAGGCCCGGAAACAGTGTGGCGACGACACTGTAGAGATAGGCGGCACCGACGCCGAGCGAAATCAGCGTCCACATATTGGGGCTGCGATTGAGGATCGAATCCCAGCCGCGGTGGAAGAACGGGAATGCCGCCCACAGCACCACGGGGCTCGCCAGCGCCAGCTCCAGCCAGACCTTCGCGCGGTCGTCGATGAAGGCCTGGAATGTCAGGCCGAGCATCGGTGCCATGGCGATGACCAGCAACGGCACGGACAGCACCGCGCTCACCCAGAAGCGCCTGGTGAAATCGACCAGTTCGGGGTTAGGCCCCTCGTCGCCGGTCGGCACGCCCATCGGCTCCAGCGCCATGCCGCAGATCGGGCAGGAGCCGGGCTTGTCGCGGATGATTTCAGGATGCATCGGGCAGGTGTATTGCGTGCCCTTGGGCATCGCCTGCGGCGCCGGCTTGTCGCCGAGATATTTTGCCGGCTCGGCCTCGAACTTCGCCTTGCAGCCGGCGGAGCAGAAATAGAAGCCTTGGCCCTCGTGGCGCAAAAAGTGCTTGGCCGTGGCGCGATCGACGCTCATGCCGCAGACGGGATCGGTGGCGGTCAGATATTTTTCAGGTTCGGCGACGAATTTCGAACGGCAGCTTTCGCTGCAGAAATGATAGCGATGGCCGCCATGCTCGGCGGTCGGCTTGCCGGCGGCCGCATCGACGGTCATGCCGCAGACCGGATCGCGGACGACGGCGTCCGCGGCAGGGGAGGCGCTCTTTGCCGAGCAGCAGCTGCCATGGCTGTGATGATCGTGGTCGGAATGCGTCATGCCGAAAGCCTCTGTGTTTCGATGTTGCGGCGGAGGTAGTGCTTCCAGTAACTGGAAGGTCAAGGGCTCATTTCGATTTTTGGTGGCCAAGCCCAAACCCAACCGGCTGCGGGCATGAGACGATCGTCCTGTTCCACCGCTGGCGAGAACGCGTCCGTCCGCCCCATACCCAGCGCCGCGAAAACGCGCTATAGACGCCGCCGAAACGGCGAGGCCGAAAGGCATTTATGGCAAGAATATCCCTGAAGCTCGAGGAACTGATCGACGGCGAAGCCTTGCGCCGCGAGATGACCGAACTGACCGCGGCCACGGCAGGCGACGGCTCCGGCAAGGCCGCGCGCGGCGGCGTCCTCAAGCTGCTCAAAAGCCGGCTCGCCGACGGGCGCACTGTCGCCGAACGCATGCTGATGGACGACGGCAGCGGCACCGCCTGCGCCGCCCGGCTGTCGCATCTGATGGATGAGATCATCCGTGCGCTCTACGATTTCGCTGCCACCCATGTCTACCGCGTGAAAAACCCATCGTCGGCCGAGCGCATGGCGGTCGTCGCCGTCGGCGGCTATGGCCGCGGCACGCTGGCGCCGGGGTCCGACATCGATCTCCTGTTCCTGCTGCCCTACAAGCAGACGCCGTGGGGCGAGCAGATCGTCGAATATATGCTCTACATGCTGTGGGACCTCGGGCTGAAGGTCGGCCACGCGACGCGCAACATCGACGAGTGCCTCAGGCTGTCGCGCACCGACATCACCATCCGCACCTCGATCCTGGAGGCGCGCTTCCTGTGGGGCGAGCAAAAGCTCTATGACGAGCTTCTGCAGCGCTTCGACCACGAGGTGGTGCGCACCACCGGCCCCGAATATGTCCAGGCCAAGCTCGCCGAACGCGACGAGCGCCACGCCAAGGCCGGCGAGAGCCGCTACCTGGTCGAACCCAACGTCAAGGACGGCAAGGGCGGCCTGCGCGACCTGCAGACGCTGTTCTGGATCGCCAAATATTTCTACCGGGTGCGCACCGGCGAGGAACTGGTCGACAAGGGCGTCTTCACCGACGCCGAATACAGGGAATTCCAGAAGGCCGAGGACTTCCTGTGGGCGGTGCGCTGCCACATGCATTTCCTCACCGGCAAGGCGGAGGAGCGGCTGCATTTCGACATCCAGCGCGACATCACTGAGCGGCTCGGCTACACCACCCATCCCGGCCTGTCGGCGGTCGAGCGCTTCATGAAGCACTACTTCCTCGTCGCCAAGGATGTCGGCGACCTGACCCGCATTTTCTGCGCCGCGCTGGAAGAGGAGCAGGCCAAGCATGTGCCGGGCTTCAACCGCATCTTCCTCACCTTCTCGCGGCGCAAGCGCAAGCTCGCCGGCACGGCCGATTTCATCGTCGACAACCACCGCATCAACATTGCCGACGACGAGGTGTTCGAGCGCGATCCGGTCAACCTGCTCAGGCTGTTCTGGTTTGCCGACAAGCACGGCCTGGAATTCCACCCCGATGCGCTGAAGCTTTTGACCCGCTCTCTCGGCCTCGTCGGCAAGGCGCTCAGGCGCGACGAGGAGGCCAACCGGCTGTTCCTCGACATCTTGACCTCGGACCGCAACGCCGAGCTCAATCTGCGGCGAATGAACGAGGCCGGACTGCTTGCCAAGCTGATCCCGGACTTCGGCAAGATCGTCGCCATGATGCAGTTCTCGATGTATCACCACTACACCGTGGACGAGCATTTGATCCGCTGCATCGGCGTGCTGGCCGAGATCGAGCGCGGCGACGGCGAAAAAGTGCATCCGCTTTCCCACGCGCTGATGCCGGGGCTGAAGAAGAGCCGCGAGGCGCTCTACGTCGCCGTGCTGCTGCACGACATCGCCAAGGGCAGGCCGGAGGACCATTCGCAAGCCGGCGCCAGGATCGCCCGGCGCATCTGCCCGCATATGGGGCTCTCGCCGGCCGACACCGAAACGGTCGCCTGGCTGGTCGAGAACCACCTCGTCATGTCGATGACGGCGCAGACCCGCGATCTCAACGACCGCAAGACGATCGAGGATTTTGCCGCCATCGTGCAGTCGGTCGAACGGCTGAAAATGCTTTTAGTGCTTACCGTCTGCGATATCAGAGGCGTCGGGCCTGGTGTCTGGAACGGCTGGAAAGGCCAGTTGCTGCGCACGCTCTACTACGAGACCGAGCTTTTGTTGACCGGCGGGTTTTCGGAGGTGTCGCGCGCCAAGCGGACGGCGGCGGCGCGCGAGCAACTGGCCGAGGCGCTTGCCGACTGGCCGGAAAAGGCCCGCAAGCGTTATGTCGGCCAGCACTACGAGAACTATCTGCTGGCGGTCGATCTTCCCGACCAGCTGCGCCATGCCGAATTCATCCGCGAGGCCGATCACGCCGGCAAGAAGCTCGCCACCATGGTCAAGACCCACCAGTTCGAGGCGGTGACCGAGATCACGGTGCTGGCGCAGGACCATCCGCGCCTGCTCTCGGTGATTGCCGGCGCCTGTGCTGCGGCCGGCGGCAACATCGTCGACGCGCAGATATTCACCACTTCGGACGGCCGCGCGCTCGACACCATCCTGATCTCGAGGGAGTTCGACCGCGACGAGGACGAGCGTCGCCGTGCCGAGCGCGTCGGCCGGCTGATCGAGGACGTGCTGTCGGGCAAGAGCTGGCTGCCCGAAATGATCGAGAAGCGCACCAAGCCACGGCGCGGCGCCAAGGTCTTCCGCATCCCGCCACGCGCCGAGATCCGCAACACCCTGTCGAACCGGTTCTCGGTGATCGAGGTCGAAGGACTGGACAGGCCGGGCCTTCTGTCGGAGATCACCGGCATGTTGTCGGACCTGTCGCTCGACATCGCCTCGGCCCACATCACCACCTTCGGCGAAAAGGTCATCGACACGTTCTACGTCACCGATCTCACCGGCCAGAAGATCGACAGCCCGTCGCGTACGGCGACCATCCGCAACAGGCTGATCGCGGTGCTCGAGGGCACGGCGTCCGAGCGCGGCAAGACCAAAACGGCCGCCGAGTGACTGTTACCTTCCATTTGCCCCAATCCCACAGGCAGTCTTCAAGCGCATGAGCCTTGTCAAGAAATTCGCCACGGTCGCTTCCGGCACGCTGATGAGCCGCGCCCTCGGCTTTGGCCGCGAGATGCTGATGGCTGCCGCACTCGGCACCGGGCCGATCGCCGACGCCTTCAACGCCGCCTTCCAGTTTCCCAACACCTTTCGCCGGCTGTTCGCCGAAGGCGCCTTCAACGCCGCCTTCGTGCCGCTGTTCGCCAAAGAGATCGAGACGCACGGCACCGACGGCGCCAAGCGTTTTTCCGAAGAGGTGTTCGGCGTCTTGTTCACCGCGCTTCTGGCGCTGACCATCGCCATGGAACTGGCGATGCCGCTGATCGTGCGCTACCTGGTGGCGCCGGGCTTTGCCGACACGCCCGGAAAATTCGAGATGACGGTGGCACTGGCGACCGTCATGTTCCCTTACCTGATCTGCATGTCGCTCGGCGCCATGATGGCCGGCATGCTGAATTCGCTGCGCCGCTATTTCGCCGCCGCGGTGGCGCCGGTGTTCCTCAACATCATCCTCATCGCCGTGCTTGCCTATGCCTGGTACAAGGGTTCGGACGCCCGCACCGTCGGTTTCGGGCTGGCCTGGGGCGTACTGGCGGCCGGCTTGGTGCAGCTGGCGATCGTCTGGGCGGCGGTGCGCCATGCCGGCATTTCGATCGGCTTCCGCCGGCCGAAGATGACGCCCAGCGTCAAGCGGCTGCTGATCCTGGCACTGCCGGCGGCGATCACCGGCGGCATCACCCAGATCAACCAGCTGATTGGCACGGCGATCGCGTCGGCGCAGGACAGCGCGGTGTCGTCGCTGGCCTATGCCGACCGCGTTTACCAGCTGCCGCTGGGCGTCGTCGGCGTCGCCGTCGCCATCGTGCTTTTGCCGGAACTGTCGCGGGCGCTGAAGTCAGGCAATCTGGTCGAGGCGGCCAATCTGCAGAACCGCTCGGTCGAGTTCACCCTGTTCATGACCTTGCCGGCGGCGGCCGCCCTGCTGGTCATGTCCGAGCCGATCGTGCGGCTGGTCTATGAGCGCGGCGCCTTCGCCGCCAACAATTCGACGCCGACGGTCGCGGCAATCCTGGCGATCTTCGGCCTCGGTCTGCCGGCCTTCGTGCTGATCAAGGCCTTCACCCCAGGCTATTTCGCCCGCGAGGACACGCGCACGCCGATGATTTTCGCCGCCATCTCGGTGGCGGTTAACATTACGACGGCGCTGACGCTGTTTCCGACCATGGGCGCGCCCGGCATCGCGGTTGCCTCCGCCGTCGCCGGCTGGGTCAATGCGGCGATGCTGCTGGCCGTGCTGATCCGGCGCGGCCATTGGGGCCGCGACGTGCCGCTGATGAAACGCATTCCGCGGCTGGTGCTGTCGGCAGCGGTGATGGCCGCGGCCCTCTATTTTGCCGAACACTGGTTCGCCGCAAGTCTCGCCTCCGGCTCGCCGCTGGTGATCAAGGCGGTAACGCTGCTTGCGCTGGTCGCTGGCGGGGCGCTGCTTTACTTCGTCACTGCGTTTGCCACCGGGGGTGCCGATTTCGGCATGATCCGACGCAATATCGGGCGGAAGGGCTCCCAGCCGGTCAACGAGCAATCTCCGGATTCGTGAGGCGGAAAATTCGTCAGCGCCAATTTTGTTCTTGCTTTGTGCCGGCAGCTATGCTACTGATTTGCGTATGGTGCTGATTCGCACCGACGACCCCGCCGCAAGGCGGGTTTTTGATTCTGGTCGGCGCCATCCCCTTCAAACAGCCTTCTGTGGCGTCTTGCTCGGCCACGGTCAAAGCCCTGCGCGGCCTAGCCAACACCCCTCTTGATCGTCTTCTCGCTCTCGTCCATAAGCGCGCCGTCGCAAGACTTTCGCCGCGCGCGAAACGGCCCTCCACAAGCCAGGGAAACACCATGCCCGACCTCAACCAGCTCGCCTTCAAGCCACTCGTCTTTTCCGGTGTCCAGCCAACCGGCAATCTGCACCTCGGCAATTATCTCGGCGCCATCAAGAAATTCGTCGCCCTGCAGGACACCTCCGACTGCATCTATTGCGTCGTCGACCTGCATTCGCTGACCGCGCAGCTCGTCTATGAGGATCTTCAGGACCAGACGCGTTCGATCACCGCGGCGTTTCTCGCCTCCGGCATCGATCCGACCAAGCACATCGTCTTCAACCAGTCGCGGGTGATGCAGCACGCCGAGCTTGCCTGGATCTTCAACTGCGTGGCGCGCATCGGCTGGATGAACCGCATGACGCAGTTCAAGGACAAGGCCGGCAAGGACCGCGAGAACGCCTCGCTCGGCCTGCTCGCCTATCCCTCCCTGATGGCCGCCGATATCCTCGTCTACCGCGCCACCCATGTGCCGGTCGGCGACGACCAGAAGCAGCATCTGGAGCTGACCCGCGATATTGCGCAGAAATTCAACAACGACTTTTCGGACCGCATCGCGGCGCTTGGCGTCGGCGTCGAGATGCAGGTCGGCGAAGAGACGGTGAACGGCTATTTCCCGCTGACCGAGCCGGTCATCGGCGGCCCGGCGGCGCGCATCATGTCGCTGCGCGACGGTTCGAAAAAGATGTCGAAGTCCGACCCGTCGGACCTGTCGCGCATCAACCTGACTGACGATGCCGACGCCATCTCGAAGAAGATCCGCAAGGCCAAGACGGACCCGGAGGCTTTGCCCGGCGAACTGGACGGGCTTGCCGGCCGGCCGGAAGCGGAAAACCTCGTCGGCATCTATGCCGGCCTCGCCGAAATATCGAAAGAGGCGGTGCTGAAGGAATTCGGCGGCCAGCAGTTTTCGGTGTTCAAGCCGGCGCTGGCCGATCTCGCGGTGGAAAAGCTGGCGCCGATCGCCGGCGAGATGCGCCGCATCTCCGGCGACCGCGCCTATGTCGACGCGGTGCTGCGGGATGGCGGCGAGCGTGCCGGCACATTGGCCGAAGCGACGATGAAGACCGTGCGCGACATTATCGGCCTGCTGCAAGGCTAATTTATGTCGCGCAAAAGTGTGCAGCGGTTTTGCGATAACGACATGCATAAAACAAGAACCTGAAGCGCGTCGCATGAGGCTGGTCGAACGCGACGCGCTTTAAGCTGCACCAATATCGCCACAGCCGCCGGTCGCTTGCGGGCGGGCTGTGGCGGTGGCAGATTGCGGCCGAAACCATCGAGCAGGGTGAATATGGTCTCCAAACGCCTCAGCCGCGAAGCCGGTCATCGCCGCAAGTTCCTGGCGATCATCGACGACACGCCGGAATGCGAGCGCGCCGTCGCCTACGCCTCGAAGCGGGCGCAAAGCACGGGCGGCGTGTTGGTGCTGCTCTATGTCATCGAGCCGGATGATTTCCAGCACTGGCTGGGCGTCGAGAAGATCATGCGCGAGGAGGCGACCGCCACGGCGCGCGCCGCGCTCGACAGTTACGCCAACAAGGTGCGCCAGAAGCTCGGCATCGAGCCGGAACTGGTGGTGCGCGAAGGCAAGCCGACGGAAGAGATCCACAAGCTGATCGAGGAAGACCAGGACATCGCCATCCTGGTGCTGGCGGCAGGCGCTGGCAAGGAAGGGCCTGGGCCGCTGGTCGGCGCGGTTGCCGGCAAGGGCGCCGCCTTTCCGATTCCAGTGACTGTGGTGCCGCAGAACCTGTCGGACGAGGAGATCGACAGCCTCGCCTGAGATGTGCCGATATTCAGGTGAGGCCGGCCTACAAATGGCGGCTTCCTGCGCTTCCGGTGCTCACGTACCAAAAGTACGCTCCGCTCCGGTTCTCGGAAACCATCATTTTCGGCTCGGCCTGACCTGAATCTCAACACATCTCCAATTGTTTCAGCGAGCTAGCAAAACATTCCACCAGCCAGCCGTTCCCCGCGATGCCTTTCGCTTGAATGTCGGGCGGATAAAGCCTAATTAGAATTATTCCAAACTAGCTGCCCGAAACGGGCACGGAGATGGCCATGTTCATCCAGACCGAGTCGACGCCAAACCCGACAACGCTGAAATTCCTGCCCGGCAAGGAAGTGCTGCAAGAAGGCACCGCCGATTTCCGCGATGCCGACAGTGCCGCGACGGCTTCGCCGCTGGCCGGCCGGCTGTTCGAGATCCCCGGCGTCACCGGCGTCTTCTTCGGCTATGATTTCATCACCGTGACCAAGGACGGCCCCGACTGGCAGCATCTGAAGCCGGCTATCCTCGGCGCCATCATGGAGCACTTCATGTCCGGTGCCCCGGTGATGGCCAAGGCCGGCCCGGCCGCCGAGACCAGCCAGACCGGCGAATTCTACGACAAGGCCGACGAGGAGCTGGTCGTCACCATCAAGGAGCTGCTCGACACGCGGGTGCGCCCGGCGGTGGCCCAGGACGGCGGCGACATCACCTTCCGCGGCTTCGAGAACGGCACCGTGTTCCTGCACATGAAAGGCGCCTGCGCCGGCTGCCCGTCGTCGACGGCGACGCTGAAGCACGGCATCCAGAACCTGCTCCGGCACTTTGTGCCGGAAGTGCAGCACGTCGAACAGGTCTCCTGACGCGCCGTTCCATCGTCAACGTCGATAGACAACAAAAAACCGGGCCAAAGTGCCCGGTTTTCTGTTTGCGACGTCTGTGTTGTTGCCTAGACGGTCCGCGTATAAAGCTCTTCTTGTTTGACCATGATCTTGTCCGAAAACCGGGTCCCGCTTTTCGGGATCATGGTCTTACAGCACAATGACCTTGGCGCCGACCGAGGTGCGGTCGTAGAGGTCGATAATGTCCTGGTTCATCAGCCGGATGCAGCCCGACGACATCGCCTTGCCGATGGAATTCCATTCCGGGCTGCCATGCAGGCGGTAGCCCATATCGCCGCCCTTGTTGAACAGGTACATGGCGCGCGCGCCGAGCGGGTTCTTCAACCCCGGCTCCATGCCGCCGGCAAACTTGGCCAGCTCCGGCTGTCGCCTGATCATCTGCGAAGGCGGCGTCCAGGTCGGCCATTCGCGCTTTAGTGCGATACGGGCGGTGCCGTGCCATTCGAAACCTTCACGGCCGACGCCGATGCCGTAGCGCATCGCTTCGCCGTCGCCCATGACGAAATAGAGGAACTTGTTCTGCGTATCGACGATGATGGTGCCCGGCTTTTCCCTGGTGTCGTAGTCGACGATCTGCCGGCGGTATTTGAACGGCACCTTTTCGATCGGGATGCGCGGCAGATGATAGCCGGCATCGGTCACCGCGCCATAGTTGTTGGTGAAGATCTGCGAGCCGATGGTGCTGCAACCGGCGACAGCCGTCGACAGCGCCAGGGCCGCGACGATTGCAAGTGACTTCATGCGCATGAAAAGGTCCGATGCCTGCCCAAACAACAGCGGCTCGAGTCGGCCGCTTTTTTCATCTTCATTCATGCTGGCATTTGCTTTGCTTGCCAAGCGGGCGATGCCTATATCCTTGGGCTTGCGTGCTGGTAAACCTGCGACTATGGCATTTCGGCAACAGCCCCCGCAGGATTATGCTGCAAAATCAATGGGCCAAGAACAAGAACCCCGAGACGGGGAAATCACCATGAATGTCGGTGACGCTGCCCGGCGCTCTGGCCTGCCGGCCAAGACCATCCGTTACTACGAGGAGATCGGCCTGATCCGGCCTGAGACGCGGCCGCTGCAGGAGATAATCCTGACAAGCCTGGTTCAATAGGCCGGGTTCAATAAAGAACGCCGCGAAGCACGGTCCAGGCCAGAAGCCCGAACGTGCCGATCACCACCAATGCACCAAGGACCGTGCCGATCTTTTCAGGCAGTCCATCGGGGCGACCAGGATCGTCGGCCATTCAACTATCGATCATGACGTATGCGGCACCAAACACGGCAACGATGATTGCCCCAAGCACCGCCCATCCTCTAACGGCCGAGCGGATTTCCTCCGGTGTCGCCGATTTACGTCCGTCATCGTCCGTCATCTAATGCTCCTCGTAAAAATCCCGTGGCCGACATTGAAAGCGCAAGCTGCCGGCGCTGCCAAGAGGGTGCAGCGGACTCTTTTGCGCAAAAGTTTAGGAACGTGCGCCGTCCGAGAGCAAGCGTTACCAGCCTCGACACTCCGCAAAGCACGGGCGGCCGTCATGATCCCGGTGGGCGATACCGGATCGACTTCGCTTTCCCAAGCGCGTCCATCGTCTCTTCGACACTTAACAGGACGGTGGTCTCGTACGAGCTGAGCGCGCCTCCCGCACCGATGGCGAGCATGACAGAGGCCATGGACACGTTGTCCGGCGCCTCCCATAGGTTCCAGCCATCGTACTCTCCGAAGGCATACCAGAACCCGTGCAGCTTTCCGCCGACCGACTCGATGTAGGAACGGGCAGCCTCGCGTCTGTCCTCGGGATTATCCATCAAGCGCGCCCAGGTTTCGGGCCTGTAGCTGAATCGCGTGAGATACATCGGCATGGTTCGTCTCCTCCCAGAGCTGCCCCCACCAAGACAGTTAAGCGCCCCAATCCGGGAGAACGCGAGTCGTTTCCGAGGCGTAGTACCGCTGGCTTAGTTGCGGGACCGCTAATAGACCTGTTTCAATTGCCTTTCCCAAGGGGAGTAAGGTCAATGGCCGCATATCTCATTGCCGATGTCGACATAACCGACGCCGCCGTTTTCGAGGAATACCGCCGGGACGTGCCTGCAACCGAAGCCCGCTACGGGGGAAGGTACATCGCTCGTGGCGGAGCCACCAAAGTGCTGGAAGGCGATTGGGAGCCTCATCGCCTTGTCATCGTCGAATTTCCCGACATGGCCTCGCTCCTCGCATGGTACGACTCTCCGGAATACGGCCGCCTCAAAGCCATCCGCGAACGCTGTGCAAAGACGAGGATCATTGCTCTGGAGGGCATGATGCCGGTTAGTTAGAGGGGGTTGTCAACCAGATAATAGCCCCAAAAAACCGGGTTCAAACCGTGAACAAAATCTGACATGGTGCGGCCATGCCTATCATCTCACCTCTACCCCTCAACCCCCTTCTCGACGGTCGCCAGTCGGAGCGTGCCATGCTGGTCAGGCGTGGCGTGCAGCGGCTGCTCAAGCAGATGGGCGCGCATGTCTTGCCCGAACTGTCGCTGGCCACCGGGCGCCGCGCCGATCTCGTAGCGCTGACCCGCCAGGGCGATATCTGGATCATCGAGATCAAATCCTCGATCGAGGATTTCAGGGTCGACCGCAAATGGCCGGACTACCGGCTGCATTCCGACCGCTTCTTCTTCGCCACCCATCCCGGCGTGCCCGCGGAGATCTTTCCGGAAGAGTGCGGCTTCATTCTCTCCGATGGCTATGGCGCCGAGGTCCTGCGCGATGCGCCCGAGCACCGCATGGCGGCGGCGACGCGCAAGGCGCTGATGCTGCGGATCGCGCGCGCCGGTGCCGCGCGGCTGCTGGCGGCGGAGCTTGCCGGTGTGTCGGTGCCGGCGCTGGAGGGTGAGAGCGAGTAGGGGTTTCCCTCTCCGTAGTCATGGAGGCTTGCGCTGCCCCGGCTGCCGCCACCTTGCATAAGAGACGATGTATGACTGCGGTGTTCCGCAAGGAACGCCAACAGCCGGCTGTAGCCTTCGTCTTCCCAGTGCAGGTCGAGATTGGAAATGAAACCCGGCACGAAGACGAGATCGAGCGATCCCTGGCCGACCACCTGATAGGCGATCCGCACGTCGCCGCTGAGCGCGTATCGAGTTTCGATCGGCCTCACGAGGTTTGTCCGCCCGACCCGACGATTTGTTATCGCCGATCATAGCAGAGCCGCGAGACTTGCGGCAGATGAAACCTTAGAGGGTGTGAATGTAGGCCCGCGGCGCCTACTTCTGTGACGCAGCCGTAGTCTCGGTGCTCGCTCCGCCGACGCTAAAACCTGCGCCCTCCGGCGCGCCCGGCCGCTTGATGTGTGGGGCGGCCGCGACGACAAGCTCGTTGAAGCCTTCGCCGCCGCTGTCGAGCATCTCGAACAATTGCCGGCGCATCCTCGGCTCCCAGAACTTGTTGATGTGCTCGGCGACGCCGGCAATGCCTTGCTCGCGCGGCTTGGAGTGGAAAAAGGCAGCGATCTGGTTGGCCATGCGAACCAGCTTTTCGCTGGTGCTCATGAGGTGGCCTTCGTCATGCGACATGCTTGGCAACTCCGGAAACCACGCGGTCAGGATGGGTGAAAATATCGAAATCATCGCCGCGCACCAGCGCCACCAGCGTCATGCCGGCGTCGTCTGCGGTGCGGATGGCAAGTGCCGTCGGCGCCGAGACGGCGATGATGAAGGCAGCACCGATCGCCGCGGTCTTCTGCACCATCTCGACCGAAACGCGCGACGTCACGACGACGGCCCCCGACCTGCCGTCGATACCGGCTTTGGCCAGCGCGCCGGCCAGCTTGTCCAGCGCATTGTGACGGCCGACATCCTCGCGCGCCATGACGATGCCCTTGCCGGGGAGGTAAAAACCGGCGGCGTGGACCGCGCCGGTCTCGGCGTGCAGCGGCTGCACCTTCGACAAAAGCTTGACCGAGCGGACGATGTCATCGGCCTGAAGTGTAAGTTTCGACGCACCGACCGGATCGACCGAGCGCATCGCTTCCTCGATCGATTCGATGCCGCACAGCCCGCAGCCGACCGGGCCGGCGAGCCGTCTGCGACGCGCCTCGAAACGGGTGTTGGCCTGGTCCTTCAGCCGGATCTGGATATCGATGCCGGCGCCGTGATCCTCGACCTCGATGGCTTCGATTTCGTCTGGCGAGGCAATGATGCCTTCGGTCAGCGAGAAGCCGAGCGCGAAATCCTCGAAATCGGCCGGGCTTGCCATCATCACCGCATGCGTGGTGCCGGCAAAGGAGAATGCTACCGGCGTCTCTTCCGGCACCATGCGGTTGGCGGCCGCGGTGCCGCCGGCGCGGCGCGCGAGGCGGCTGATCTGGGTGACAGCACGACGTTTGGGCATCACGCGGCACCCCCCTCTGGCCTACCGGCCATCTCCCCCTCAAGGGGGGAGATTGGCAGTTCAGACGTAAGGCACCCTTCGACGCTGGTGATTGGCGAAAGCCGAGATGACATCCAATCTCCCCCCTTGAGGGGGAGATGGCCGGTAGGCCAGAGGGGGGTGCTCCGGCACGACGCCAAAACGCTACTCCGCTGCTTGCAGCGAGGCGATGCGGCGGCTTTGCTTTGCCTGCTCGTCATAGTCGCGCTGCCATTCCGACGGGCCGTTGGATGCACCCACCTGCACCGCGGTCACCTTGTATTCCGGGCAGTTGGTCGCCCAGTCGGAGAAGTCGGTGGTGATGACGTTGGCCTGGGTGTCGGGATGGTGGAAGGTCGTATAGACGACGCCCGGCGACACCCGGTCGGTGATCAGCGCGCGCAGCGTCGTCTCGCCCGAGCGGCTGGTCAGCCGCACCCAGTCGCCATCGCGCAGGCCGCGATTTTCGGCATCATGCGGATGGATCTCCAGCCGATCCTCGCTGTGCCACACGACGTTGTCGGTGCGCCTGGTCTGCGCGCCGACATTATACTGCGACAGGATGCGGCCGGTGGTCAGCAGCAGCGGGAAGCGCGGCCCGGTCCTCTCGTCGGTCGCGACATATTCGGTGCGGATGAACTTGCCCTTGCCGCGCACGAAGCCGCCAATATGCATGATCGGCGTGCCTTCCGGCGACTTCTCGTTGCAGGGCCACTGCACCGAGCCCACCCGGTCGAGAAGGTCGAAGGAAACGCCGGAGAAGCTCGGCGTCGTCTTGGCGATCTCGTCCATGATCTCGGAGGGATGCGTGTAGTTCCAGCCGAGGCCGAGCGCCTTGGCGAGCTCCTGCGTCGTCTCCCAGTCGGCATAGCCGCATTTCGGCTCCATCACCTTGCGCACCATGTTGATGCGGCGCTCGGCATTGGTGAAGGTGCCGTCCTTCTCGAGGAAGGTCGAGCCGGGCAGGAACACATGCGCGTAGTTGGCCGTCTCGTTGAGGAAGAGGTCGTGCACAACGACACATTCCATCGCGGCGAGACCCGCGGCGACATGCTTGGTGTCGGGGTCCGACTGCAGGATGTCCTCGCCCTGTACATAGAGCCCCTTGAACGAGCCGTCGACGGCCGCGTCCAGCATATTGGGGATGCGCAGGCCGGGCTCGTCGTCGAGCTTGACGCCCCACAGGCTCTCATAGATGGCGCGCACCGCGTCGCCCGAAATGTGGCGGTAGCCGGGAAGTTCGTGCGGGAACGAACCCATGTCGCAGGAGCCCTGCACATTGTTCTGGCCGCGCAGCGGATTCACGCCGACGCCCGGCCGGCCGATATTGCCGGTCGCCATGGCGAGGTTGGCAATGGCGATGACGGTGGTCGAGCCCTGGCTGTGCTCGGTCACGCCGAGGCCGTAATAGATCGCGCCGTTGCCGCCGCGCGCATAGAGCCGCGCCGCGCCGCGTATGTCGTCGGGATCGACATTGGCGAGCTGACCGACGACCTCCGGGCTGTTTTCCGGCAGTGCCACGAACGATGCCCAGTCCTGGAACTCGTCCCAGTCGCAGCGCTCGCGGATGAACGCCTCGTCGAACAGGCCTTCGGTGACGATGACATGGGCAAGTGCGGTCAGCATGGCGACGTTGGTGCCCGGCTTCAGCGGCAGATGGAACTGCGCTTCGACATGGGCCGAGCGCACGATATCGGTGCGGCGCGGATCGAGCACGATCAGCTTGGCGCCCTGGCGCATGCGCTTTTTCATGCGCGAGGCGAACACCGGATGCGCATCGGTCGGATTGGCGCCGATCAGCAGGATGACGTCCGTCTGCTCGATCGAATCGAAATCCTGCGTGCCGGCGGAGGTACCGAAGGTCTGGCCCAGGCCATAGCCGGTCGGCGAATGGCAGACGCGGGCGCAGGTATCGACATTGTTGTTGCGGAAGCCCTGCCGGACCAGCTTCTGGACGAGGTAGGTCTCCTCGTTGGTGCAGCGCGACGAGGTGATGCCGCCGATCGACGTGCGGCCGTACTGGTACTGGATGCGGCGGAATTCATTCGCCGTATGGGTGAGCGCCTCTTCCCACGACACTTCGCGCCACGGATCGCTGACCCGCTCGCGGATCATCGGCTTCAGGATACGGTCCTTGTGTGTCGCATAGCCATAGGCGAAGCGGCCCTTGACGCAGGAGTGGCCGTGGTTGGCCTTGCCTGCCTTGTAGGGCATCATGCGAATGACCTCGTCGCCCTTGACCTCGGCCTTGAATGAGCAGCCGACGCCGCAATAGGCGCAGGTGGTGACGGTCGAGCGCTCGGGCAGGCCTTTCGCCAGCACGGTTTTCTCCCTCAGCGCATCGGTCGGGCAGGCCTGCACGCAGGCCCCGCACGACACGCATTCGGAATCGACGAACGCCTCGTGCATGCCGGCCGAGACCCTGGATTCGAAGCCGCGGCCCTCGATGGTCAGCGCGAACGTGCCTTGCACCTCTTCGCAGGCGCGCACGCAGCGCGAGCAGACGATGCATTGCGCCGGATCATAGGTGAAATAGGGGTTCGATTCATCGCGGGCGATGTAGTCGATGGTCAGCGAGCCATGGCCGGGCGCCACGCCGTTTTCTTGCTCGACGTGGTTGCGGCCGTCCACGCCATAGCGGTTCTCGGTCAGGCCGACCGTCCTGACGACCTTGTCGAACTCGCTGGCGCCGGTGCCGGCCGTCTCGCCCCACGCAGCCGGATGGTCAGAGACATAGAGCTCCATCACGCCGCGACGAATGGCGTTCAGCCGGTCGCTCTGGGTATGCACGACCATGCCTTCGCCAACCGGCGTCGTGCACGAGGCCGGCGTGCCGCCGCGCCCGTCGATCTCGACGAGGCAGACCCGGCAGGAGCCGAACGAGTCCAGCATGTCGGTGGCGCAGAGTTTCGGGATTTCAACGCCCGCTTCCATCGAAGCGCGCATGATCGAGGTACCCGCCGGCACCGTCACCGGCTTGCCATCGACGGTCAGCGTCACCTGCTGTTCCGCTTCGGAGGCGGGTGTGCCGTAGTCGATTTCCTGGACCAGCGATTTGATGTCGAATGCCGCGTTCATGCCTGTCCGCTCCTATTCCGCTGCTTCGGCGACCGGCGTCGGCCGAAAGTCGTCCGGGAAATGGTTGAGTGCACTCATCACCGGATATGGGGTGAAGCCGCCGAGAGCGCAAAGCGAGCCGAACTTCATCGTGTTGCAAAGGTCGGTGACCAGCGCGATCTGCTTTTCCGGTTCGATGTTCTCAGCGAGCCGGTCCAGCACCTCGACGCCGCGCGTCGAGCCGATGCGACAGGGCGTGCACTTACCGCAGCTCTCGATGGCGCAGAATTCCATGGCGAAGCGTGCCTGCTTCAGCATGTCGGCACTGTCGTCGAAAACGACGATGCCGGCATGGCCGATCAGCCCGTCCTTGGCGGCAAATGCTTCGTAGTCGAACGGCGTGTCGAACAGGGCGCGCGGGAAATAGGCGCCGAGCGGGCCACCCACCTGCACCGCCTTGACCGGACGCCCGGTCGCCGCGCCGCCGCCGATATCGTCGACGATCTCACCCAGCGTCATGCCGAACGCCGCCTCGTAGAGACCAGGATATTTGACGTTGCCGGCAATCTGGATCGGGATGGTGCCGCGCGAACGGCCCATGCCGAAATCCTTGTAGAAGGCGGCGCCCTTGTCCATGATCACCGGCACCGAGGCCAGCGAGATGACATTGTTGATTACCGTCGGCTTGCCGAACAGGCCCTTATGCGCTGGCAGCGGCGGTTTGGCCCGCACCTGCCCGCGCTTGCCTTCGAGGCTGTCGAGCAGGGCGGTCTCCTCGCCGCAGACATAGGCGCCGGCGCCGACGCGCACTTCCATGTCGAATGAATTGGGTGACCCGAGCACATTGACGCCGAGCACGCCGGCCCTGCGGGCGATCTCGACGGCCTTCTGCATCACCGCCACCGCATGCGGATATTCCGAGCGGATATAGATGAAGCCCTTGGTCGCGCCGGTGGCGATGCCGGCGATCGCCATGCCTTCGATCAGCACGAAGGGGTCGCCTTCCATGATCATGCGGTCGGCGAACGTACCGGAATCGCCTTCATCGGCATTGCAGACGATGTATTTGCGGTCGGCCGACGTATCGAGGACCGTCTTCCATTTGATGCCGGTCGGGAAGCCGGCGCCGCCACGACCGCGCAGCCCGGATTCGGTCACCTGCTTGACGATGTCGGCCGGTGTCGTCGCCACTGCATTCTGCAGGCCGTTCAGCCCGCCATGCGCCTTGTAGTGATCGAGCGACAGCGGATCGGTGACGCCGCAGCGCGCAAAGGTCAGCCGCGTCTGCCTGGCCAGGAACGGGATCTTGTCCGGCGCGCCAAGCCAGCGCTTGTGGTGGCCGCCGGTGAGGAAGCCGCAGTCGAACAGGCTTTTGACGTCGGATGGCTTCACCGGCCCATAGGCGACGCGGCCAGTGGCTGTCGCCACTTCGACCATCGGCTCGAGGAAATAGGCGCCGCGCGAGCCGTTGCGCACGATCTTGGCCTCGATGCCGCGCTCGGCCAACTCCGCCCGAACCGCCTTGGCGACCCTTTCCGCACCCAGCGCCAGCGCGCCGGAATCGCCAGGAATATAGATGCGCGGGATCATGAGCGCACCTCGGCAACGATCTCATTGAGCTTTTCGTCGTCGAGCCGCCCGAACACCTCGCCGTCCAGCATCGCCGATGGCGAGCAGGCGCAAAGGCCAAGGCAATAGACCGGCTCCAGCGTCACCGAACCGTCGCGGGTTGTCTCGTGGAAACCGATGCCCAGCATTGATTTGAGCTTGGCGGCAATCGCATCCGAGCCCATCGACTGGCAGGCTTCCGCCTGGCAGAGCTTCAGCACATGGCGGCCGGCGGGCTGGCTGCGATAATCGTGATAGAAGGTGACGACGCCATGCACCTCGGCCCTGGAGATGTTCAGCGCCTCGGCAATCACCGGCAGCGCGTCCTGCGGCACATAGCCGAACTCTTCCTGTATGCCGTGCAGGATCGGCAACAGCGAGCCTTCGAGGCCTTTCAGCTCGTGGATGATCGCCGACGTGCGCGATGCGATCTCGGTACTTGCAGGCTGCATCGTCATGCAGCGCCCTCCCTGGTCGTGGCTGTCTTCCGCTAAGTGCTTAGGAAATCAGAGGAAACCCGCTAAATCAATAAAGCCGATCCGTTGCTCGATAGAAATTTTCTATCGTTCGCCGTCACCAGCATTGTCTAGCCTAGCGGTGGGCGCGGAAATCGTCCGCCAGCGCCATTGCCTCGTCCAACAGCGCCGAGACCAGCGGCGTGTGCGGTTCGCGCGGCGCCGCCACCAGCCCGACGGTGTGGCTGGCATCCGGCTCGACGATCGGGATAGCCCGGATCGGCTCGGAAAAGCCGAACGTTTCCGCAAGGTTAAGCGGCATGATGGACGACCATTTGCCGGTGCGGATATGCGAGAACAGCACGATCATCGAGTTGGATTCCAGTGTCGGCCGCACCTGCACGCCGGCTTCGGCCAGATGCTGGTCGATGATGCGGCGGTTCTGCATGTCCGGCGTCAGCAGGCAGAGCGGCAGCTGGGAGAGTTCCGCCCATGTCACTTTGTCGCGGTCGAAATAGGGGTTCCCGACAGCGGTGATCAACTGGTAGCGCTCGTCGTAGAGCGGCACGCTGGTGACGCGTCCGAGCGGCTCGTTGTCGAGATAGGTGATGCCGGCGTCGATGTCGAAATTGCCGAGCAGCGACAGCACCTCGATCGATGTCCGCGACAGCACCGAGAAGGTGACGCCGGGATGCTTTGCCCGAAACGGCGTCGTCAATCGCGCCACCATGGCGAGGGCCGTCGGGATCGCGGCGATGCGGATGCGTCCTGACAGGCCGTGGCGTGCCGCCCGCATCTCCTCGCGCATGGTCCTGCTATCGCCGACGATGCGGCGCGCCCACACCAGCACCTGCTTGCCTTCCGGCGTCAGCCCCTGGAAGCGCGAGCCGCGCAGCACCAGCATCACGCCGAGCTGGCCCTCCAGCTGCTTGATGCCGGCCGAAAGCGTCGGTTGGGTGACGCCGCACACCTCCGCCGCGCGGCCGAAATGTTCTTCCCTGGCGAGTGCTATGAAGAATTCCAGCTTGTCGATCATGCCGTCGGGAGCCTGTCACGGACGCTATGTCCGATCTTAGCGCGCAAGGTCGGGGAAATCGCCTTCGGCCGCAAGCCGCCTGTGCAAATCGCCCGCATCCACATCTTTCAGCCGGCTTACTGTTTCCCGCGATGGAACGCGGCGCTATGTGGATGGGATGGGGTCGTGGACTGGACACGACGGGAGACCGAAACATGCTGGGCTGGTTCCGCAAGCTTTTGCCGCGCGAAGATCGCTTCTTCGACCTGTTCGAGCGGCATTCCCGCACTGTGGTCGGCGGCGCTGAGGCACTGCAGCAGCTTTTGCAGGGCAACGACATCGACCGCTGGTGTCAGACGATCATCGATCTCGAGGACGAAGCCGATCAGATCACCGCGGAAGTTCTGCTGGCCGTGCGCCGCTCCTTCATCACGCCCTTCGATCGCGGCGACATCAAGGACCTGATCCAGTCGATGGATGATGCCATCGACATGATGCACAAGACCGTCAAGACGGTAAGGTTGTTCGAAAAGAAGGAATTCGACCCGCTGATGCAGGAAATGGGGGCCGTCATCGTCGAGGCCGCCAAGTTGGTGGCCGAGGCGATCCCACTGCTCGGCAAGGTCGGGGCGCATACGGTGCGCCTCAACGCCATCGCCGAGGAGGTCATGCGCGCCGAAGGCCGGGCCGACGACCTGCACGAACAGGGCCTGAAGGACCTGTTCAAGCGGCACGGCCGCAGCGATCCGATGGCCTATCTGATCGGCAGCGAGATCTACGGCCAGCTGGAAAAGGTGGTCGACCGCTTCGAGGACGTCGCCAACGAAATCAGCGGCATCGTCATCGAGAACGTATAGTGGAAGCCGCGATAGCCTTTCCGGTGCTGGTCGGCCTTGTCGCCGTCGCACTGTTCTTCGATTTCCTCAACGGCCTGCACGATGCCGCCAACTCCATCGCGACAATCGTCTCCACCCGCGTGCTGAGGCCGCATTATGCGGTGTTCTGGGCGGCTTTCTTCAATTTCATCGCCTTCATGTTCTTCGGTCTTCACGTGGCGGAGACGCTGGGAACCGGCATCATCGACGCCAGCATCGTCACGCCGGCAGTGATCTTCGCAGCACTTGTCGGCGCCATCGTCTGGAATATCGTCACCTGGCTCGTCGGTATCCCGTCCAGCAGCTCGCACGCGCTGATCGGCGGTTTGGTCGGCGCCGGCGTTGCCAAGGCCGGCACCGGCGCCATCGTCTGGGCCGGATTGGGCAAGACGACGGCGGCCATCGTGCTGTCGCCGGCGGCAGGCTTTCTGCTGGCGCTCGTCTTGATCCTCGCGGTCTCCTGGCTGTTCGTGCGGCAGACGCCGTTCGCCGTCGACAGCACCTTCCGCGTCATGCAGTTCTTTTCCGCCTCGCTCTATTCGCTCGGCCATGGCGGCAACGACGCGCAGAAGACCATGGGCATCATCGCCGTGCTGCTTTATTCGCAAGGCATGCTCGGCGCGAATTTTTACGTGCCGCTGTGGGTCGTCATCACCTGTCAGTCGGCGCTGGCGCTGGGCACGTTGCTCGGCGGCTGGCGCATCGTCCACACAATGGGATCGAAGATCACCCGGCTGAACCCGATGCAGGGTTTCTGCGCCGAGACCGGCGGTGCGATCACCCTGTTCGCCGCCACCTGGCTCGGTATTCCGGTATCGACCACACACACGATCACCGGCGCCATCATTGGCGTCGGCGCCGCACGCCGCGTCTCAGCCGTTCGCTGGGGCATTGCCGGCAACATCGTGGTTGCCTGGATTATCACCCTGCCGGCAACCGCGGTGATTGCGGCCCTCACCTACCTCGCGGTCGGCCTGGCAAGGTGAGAGCACCGCAGCACTGCGCGGCGGCGGTGCGTGAACGCCGTATCTACCTGTCCACAAGGTTCAGGATGTTGCCGTCCGGATCCTTGAACCATGCGACCTTCATGCCCTGACCGACATGAACGTCACCCTCCAGCGTCAGGCCGGGCATGTCGTAATGCTCGAAGGCCACGCCCTTCGATTTCAACGCCTCAACGATTTTGCCGAGCTCGTCGCCGACCGTCCAGGTCACAGCCGTCGCCTTGTTGGTCCCAGCGAAATTCGAACGGTACACGTTGATGCTGGTATCGCCGCTTTTATAGACGATCAGTTCGCCACCTTCATTGTGCACCTCTTTCAGGCCGAGCGTCCCTTCGTAGAAAGCCCTGGCCTTGGCCAAGTCCTTCACTGCGAGATTGGCCGTTGCGTTGCTGTTTGCGAGCATGATCGTCTCCTTCCCTTGATGTCGTGCTCATGCTGCTCCCTCAGATAGGTCGTAGCGGATGGTTGGCGACCGTCGATCAGGCAAATCCGACTGCGTCGGTCCGTTTTCCGGGGCACACCAGGCCGGCTGTTGCTCCACGACTTGGTTCTCTCCGGAAACTGCACTATCTCAGGCGCGAGCTTGCATAAGGAAGATCTGATGTCCGTCACCAAGGAAATCGTCATCGAACGCCTGAAGACGGTCAACGGGCCGGATTTCACCGGCAATATCGTCGACCTCGGCATGGTTTCCGAGATTTTCATTGCCGATGCCAAGGTGTTCTTCTCGATCACCGTTCCCGCTGCGCGTGCCCAGGAGATGGAGCCGCTGCGTGCGGCCGCCGAGCGTGTCGTCAAGGCGATCCCCGGTGTCGCCGGCGCCGTGGTCGCGCTGACGGCGGAAAAGAAGGGCGGCGGCATGGAGGCGCCGGTTCCGCAAAGACCGGCTCAGAGGCCCGCTCCGCCGGCCGCACCTGCTCGTCCAGCGCCGCAGGCGCCGGCATCGCACAGCCAGGGCAAGCGCGGCGTACCAGGCATCGACGCCATCATCGCTGTTGCTTCCGGCAAGGGCGGCGTCGGCAAGTCGACCACCGCCGTCAATATCGCTCTTGGCCTTGCCGCCAACGGGTTGCGGGTCGGCGTGCTCGATGCCGATATTTATGGCCCGTCGATGCCACGCCTGCTCAACATTCATGGCCGGCCGCAGACCGTCGATGGCAAGATCCTGAAGCCGATGCAGAACTATGGCCTCAAGGTCATGTCGATGGGCTTCCTCGTCGATGAGGAGACGCCGATGATCTGGCGCGGGCCGATGGTGATGTCGGCATTGACGCAAATGCTGCGCGAGGTCGAATGGGGACCGCTCGACGTGCTCGTCGTCGACATGCCGCCCGGCACCGGCGACGCCCAGCTGACCATGGCCCAACAGGTGCCGCTGGCCGGCGCCGTCATCGTCTCGACGCCACAGGACCTGGCCCTGATCGATGCGCGCAAAGGCCTCAACATGTTCAGAAAGGTCGACGTGCCGCTTTTGGGCATCGTCGAAAACATGAGCTATTTTCTCGCCCCCGATACGGGGAAACGCTACGACATCTTCGGCCATGGCGGCGCGCGCCGTGAGGCAGAGCGCCTCGGCGTCACCTTCCTTGGCGAAGTGCCGCTCGAGATGGGCATCCGCGAAAGCTCCGATGCCGGCACGCCGGTGGTGGTCTCCAAGCCCGATAGCGCCGAGGCGAAAATCTATCGCGACATCGCCGCCAAGGTCTGGCACCGCGTCAATGAAGAGCGCGGCGCGGCCGAGGCTGCAGTGCCGAGCATCGTGTTTGAGTGATGCGGATGTCCCTCCCCAAGTCGGCCCCTTGAGGGGAGGTGGCCGCAAGGGTCGGGTGGGGTCCGCGACGACATGCTCGAACTTTTCCGGGATAGCGGGCTGACAAACCACGATCCCCTCTGGCGCGGAGGCAGATGTGTGTCTATCGCACCAAAGTGCGGATTCGGATGGCGCGTGCCCTTGCCTGCTCCCGCGCGTTGTCATATCGATTTGTCATACAAATACGGAGACCACGATGGCAGGCGCCCCCACCAGCAAGAAAAAATTTCGCTCGCAAGAGTGGTTCGACAATCCCGACAATCCGGGCATGACAGCACTTTATCTGGAGCGCTACCTGAATTACGGGCTGACGCGGGCCGAACTGATGTCCGGCAAGCCGCTGATCGGCATCGCCCAGACCGGCTCGGACCTGTCGCCCTGCAACCGCCATCACATCGAACTGGCCAAGCGCGTGCGCGAGGGCATCGTCTCGATGGGCGGCATTCCTTTCGAGTTTCCTTGCCACCCGATCCAGGAAACCGGCAAGCGGCCGACAGCTGCGCTCGACCGCAACCTTGCCTATCTCAGCCTGGTCGAGGTGCTCTACGGCTATCCGCTCGACGGCGTGGTGCTCACCATCGGCTGCGACAAGACGACGCCGGCCATGCTGATGGCCGCGGCTACCGTCAACATTCCGGCTATCGCGCTTTCGGTCGGCCCGATGCTCAACGGCTGGCACAAGGGCAAGCGCACCGGCTCCGGCACCATCGTCTGGGAATCGCGCCAGCGCCTGTCGGCCGGCGAGATCGGCTATGACGAGTTCATGGACATCGTCGCCTCCTCGGCGCCGTCGACCGGCTATTGCAACACGATGGGCACCGCTACCACGATGAATTCGTTGGCCGAGGCGCTCGGCATGCAATTGCCGGGCTCGGCCGCAATCCCCGCCCCCTATCGCGAACGCGGCCAGATCGCCTATGAGACTGGAAAGCGCATCGTCGACATGGTGCATGAGGATCTGAAGCCCTCCGACATCATGACCCGCAAGGCCTTCGAGAACGCCATCGTCGTCAACTCGGCGATCGGCGGCTCGACCAATGCGCCGATCCACCTCAACGCCATCGCCCGCCACCTCGGCGTGCCGCTCGACAACAACGATTGGCAGAAGGTTGGCCTCAACATTCCGCTCATCGTCAATCTGCAGCCGACCGGCGAATATCTCGGCGAGGACTATCACCATGCCGGCGGCGTGCCGGCTGTGATCGCCGAACTGATGAAGGGCGGCATGCTGCCCTATCCGGAAGCCATGACCGCTAACGGCAAGACCATCGGCGACAATTGCACCGCCGCCGTCAACGAGAACCTCGACGTCATCCGCACGGTTGCCGAGCCGCTGAAAGCCAATGCCGGCTTCATCAACCTCAAGGGCAATCTGTTCGATTCGGCGATCATGAAGACCAGTGGCATCTCGCCCGAATTCCGCGAACGCTATCTGTCGAACCCGAAGGACCCGGAAGCGTTCGAGGGCAACGCCATGGTCTTCGACGGCCCCGAGGATTATCACGCCCGCATCGACGACCCGGCACAGGGCATAGACGAGCACACCATCCTGTTCATGCGCGGCGCCGGCCCGATCGGCTATCCCGGCGGCGCCGAAGTCGTCAACATGCAGCCGCCTGCCTATCTGATCAAAAAGGGCATCCACGCGCTGGCCTGTATCGGCGACGGTCGTCAGTCAGGCACGTCGGGCTCGCCGTCGATCCTCAACGCCTCGCCGGAAGCCGCCATCGGCGGCGGCCTGGCGCTGCTGAAGACCGGCGATCGCGTCCGCATCGACCTGCGCAAGGGTACCGCCGACATCCTCGTCAGCGACGACGAGATCACGCGGCGCCGCGCCGAGCTGCAGAACAATGGCGGCTATCACTATCCGAAGCACCAGACGCCGTGGCAGGAAATCCAGCGCGGCATGGTCGACCAGTTTTCCGAAGGCATGGTGCTGAAGCCGGCGGTGAAGTACCAGGATGTGGCTCATACAAGCGGCGTGCCGAGGGACAATCACTGACCAGGGTCCGTCGCACGAGCCGTCAGGTCGCCAGCGTTACGGTCACCTCATTTCTCCCCGTTAACAGCCCGCTAACGGGGAGAAATGCCCGCCACAGAGTTGGACGCGGTCATTTGTCAAAAGCGATTGCTCCCGCGAGAACGGGAATGCTTGACAAGCGGGCGTGACAAATCCACGATCATCGTAAGGGGTGCATCGCGACGACCCCGTGAGGCGTCAGCCCAACGTTCGCGTCCAAGCTTCTCTTTCAAGGAGGTGGACGCCATGCCGTCAACAACCGCTATCACTGTATCGCAGCTGTCTCGTCTGATTGGGCTGCCGGGTGCGCCCGCAATCATCGATGTCCGCACCGATGATGACTACAACGCCGATCCGCGCCTGTTGCCGGGCTCAACCCGGCGTGACTTCAAGGCTGTCGCCACCTGGGCTGGCGAATTCACTGGCCAGCAAGTGACGGTCGTCTGCCAACAGGGAAAAAAGCTCTCGCAAGGCGTGGCCGCATGGCTGCGGCACGAGGGCATTGCCGCCGAATCGCTCGAAGGCGGGTTTGAGGCATGGCGCGATGCCAAGGGGCTTTTGGTTCACACCGGCAAGATACCGCCCGCCGATGCCAAGGGCCGCACCGTTTGGGTGACGCGTACGCGCCCGAAGGTCGATCGCATCGCGTGCCCCTGGCTGATCCGACGCTTCATCAATCCTCACGCGGTCTTTCTCTTCGTCGAGCCGGCCGAAGTGGCGGCCGTCGCCGATCGCTTTCAGGCCGTGCCTTTCGACATCGAGAACGTGTTCTGGAGCCACCGCGGCGAACGCTGCACCTTCGATACCATGATCGAGGAGTTCGGACTAAAATCCGAAGCGCTCGATCGCCTCGCCACGATCATACGCGCTGCCGATACTGCGAGCCTCGATCTTGTCCCACAGGCGGCCGGGTTCCTGGCCGCCTCGCTTGGCCTGTCGCGGATGTTTCGCGACGACCTGGAACAGCTCGAGGCCGGCATGCTGCTCTACGATGCGTTCTTCCGTTGGTGCCGCGATGCCACCGAGGAGACGCATAACTGGCCAGCCGCCGGCACGGGCAATCTCGGCGCGGGCAAGCCTTCGTGAGCGCCGTCCTTTCGAAAGAGCCGCCGGAGATCCAAGAGCCGGTTGTGCCGAGCTTCCGGCAGGCCGTGAAAGTCTGGGCGAAAATCGGCGTGCTCAGCTTTGGCGGCCCGGCCGGGCAGATCGCACTCATGCACAAGGAATTGGTCGAGGAACGGCGCTGGATCGGCGAACAGCGTTTCCTGCATGCGTTGAACTACTGCATGCTGCTGCCTGGCCCCGAGGCCCAGCAACTTGCCATCTATATCGGCTGGTTGCTGCACAAAACGGTCGGCGGCCTTGTTGCCGGCATTCTCTTCGTCGTGCCGGGCGCGCTTGTCATGCTCGTCCTGAGCAGCCTCTATGCGCTCTATGGCGATGTACCACTCGTCGCGGCGCTGTTTTTCGGGGTCAAGGCGACCGTGCTCGCCATTGTCATCGAGGCGGTGATCCGGATCGGCAGACGCGCGCTGAAAAACCCCGTCATGGTGTCGATCGCACTCGCCGCCTTCATCGCCATCTACGCGTTGAACGTGCCGTTTCCGCTGATCGTCCTGCTTGCCGGCCTGGCAGGCTGGATCGGCAACCGTAGTGCGCCGGCATTTTTTTCCGGCGCTTCGCATGGCAAGGGCGATGTTCCCGACATCAAGGGCGCGGTCGATCTGATGTTCGAGCGCGGTGAACTGACCCACGTCAGGCCGACGCGATGGCACGCGCCGCGCATCTTGGCGATCTGGCTGCCGATCTGGCTCGGGCCTGTTCTGCTGGTCTGGGCTGTCACCGGCTCGGCCAGCGTCTGGACGCAAATCGGTGGCTTCTTCAGTGTCATGGCGGTCGTTACCTTCGGCGGCGCCTACGCGGCCCTTGCCTATGTGGCGCAGGCAGCGGTCGAGTACTTCGGCTGGCTGGCACCCGGTGAAATGGTCGACGGCCTCGGACTTGCCGAAACCACGCCGGGCCCGCTCATCCTGGTCTTGCAGTTCGTCGGCTTCGTCGCCGCCTTCCGCCAGTCGGGCTCGCTGGCGCCGCTGCTTGCCGGACTGTTTGGCGGGCTGTTCACGCTGTGGGCGACGTTTACCCCATGTTTCCTGTGGATATTCCTTGGCGCGCCTTACATCGAAGCGCTGCGCGGCAACAAGGCGCTGTCGGCGGCGCTCGGCGCAATCACCGCCGCCGTCGTCGGCGTCATCATGAATCTCGCTCTATGGTTCGGCTTGCACGTCATCTTCGGCGAAGTGCGCAATGTCGGGCTTGGAATGGACGTGCCGGTGCTTTCATCGATAGACTGGCGCGCGGCGCTGCTTTCCTGTGCCTCGATGATCGCCATTCTGAAGCTGAAAATCGGCATGCTGCCGACGCTTGCCGGATCGGCGCTGGCCGGCGTCTTGTTGCTGGCGGCGAGCGGCTAACGCTCAGCCGCCCATTCTGCCGCGCGGCAGCTTGATCATATCGCCGAAACGGGCGCGCAATTTGTCGTCGACGGGCTTCGGCACATGGCGCGGGAAGCGTTCGGCAAGCACGCGTTTCTTCTCGATGATCGCCCGCTGCAAGATGTCGGGCCTGCCTTTCTCATTCCATTCCTTCGGCGAAAAGCGGTCGCCGACGGCCGGATAGAAATATTCGGTCTGCATCAGCCGCAGCGTCTGCTCGTTGCCGAGATAATGGCCCGGGCCCTTCAGGCAGACATCGGCGATGGTGTCGATGGACAGCGACTCGTCCGTCACCTCGATGCCGCGCACGCAGCGCAGGCAGTGGCCGAGCATGTCGTTGTCGATGATCAGGCTCTCAAGGCAAAAGCCGAGCAGCGAGGCGTGCATGCCGGCCGATTCGTAAACCAGGTTGAGGCCGGCAAGACCGGCCATCACGTCGGTTATGCCCTTTTCGTACCCGGACTGAATGTCAGGCAGTTTCGAATCCGTCATGCCGGCGGCCGAACCGCCCGGCAGGTCGTAAAATTGCGCCATCTGCGCGCAGGCCGCGGTCAGCACCGCCTGCTCGGCCGAACCGCCCGACATGGCGCCGGTCCGGAGGTCCGAGACGAACGGCCAGGTGCCGAAGATTGCCGGGTGGCCCGGCTTGATGGCGTTGACATAGATTAGGCCGACCAGCACTTCGGCGACCGCCTGCACCACGGCACCGGCAATCGCCGCCGGTGCCGTCGCACCTGCCTGGCCTGCCGACAGCAGCAGGATCGGAATGCCGCCCTCGACACAGGCTTCGAGCACGCCGCAGGCGTCCTCGGCAAACTTCATCGGCGGCACGACGAAACAGTTCGAATTGGAGACGAAAGGCCGCGCGCGAAAATTCTCTTCGCCGCCGGCGATGGCATAGAGCATGTCGAGCGCCGGCTTGACGTTCTCACGCACGGTAAACGAGGTGCCGACATGCTTCGACGTGCCCATGACGCAGGCGTAGAGCGTGTTGAAATCCATGTCGAGCGGGTCGGGGATGTCGCGTGGCACCATCGGCCGCTGGAAGAAATGGATGTTGTCGAGCCCCTCGACCAGGCGCGCCGCATCGTAAATGTCCTGCAGCAGCGACTCGCGATACTCACGCTTTTCGACATCGACAAGATGCACCGCAGCACCAGCCGTGCCGTAATGCACACGCTTGCCCTGGATCACCATGTCGTGCTTCGGATCCTGGCCGTGCAGGGTGAAATGCCGCGCCGCTTTCTTGATCGTGTCGAGCACCAGAGCGCGAGGAAAGCGCAGGCGGCCGTCCTCGCCAAGCGTTGCGCCGGCCTTGGTCAGTGCCTCAATGCAGGAGGGGATGGCGTTGGCGAAACCGACTGTCTCCAGAAGGGTAAGCACGGCCTCGTGGATACGTTCGCAATCATTGCCGCTGAGCGGGCTGTAGCTTCCGCCTTCGAGGCCGGCACGCACCGGCTTGACGTCGTCGGCAAGCGGTGCTGCTCGCATGGCGCGGCGCGCCTCGCGCCCGCCGGATCGTCGCGAACGCTGGTCTGCGGACACGTCCTGCTTCTCATGGGCCACCGGCATGAAGGCACTCCAACTTTAGCTGCGAAGCGGGCGCGGCGGTTGGTCCACCATCTGCCTGCTTCGTCCCCTATGTACTCCGACTATGCCGCCGGCATTGGCACAGCCTATGTGCCAGCCGGTCCCGTCGCATATGCCAAGGAGCTAAAGAACCGGAGTCGCGCTACATGCGCCAGGCTCCGGTCGGGGAAGGGAGATCAGGCCGCTGCCGGCCTGCGTCCAGCTGCCGTCGCCAGTTCGCGGATGCCGGGTTCGATGTGCTGCAACGCGATCGAGGAAATGCCCAAGCGCATGAAACGCGATGGCTTTTCGGTGCGGTCGAAGAAGCGGTCGCCAGGCTCGATGATGACGCTGCGCGAGGCCGCGGCCTCCGCCAGCCCACGCGAGTCGGTGCCGCGCGGTCCCTCGAGCCAGAGCGACGTGCCGCCGGCCGAATCGGTCGAGCGCCACTCCGGCAGGAAGGCGGAAATCGCATGGACCAGACGCTTGCGCCTCTCGTCGAAGGCGCTCGACAGCCGCCGCACCAGCGCCTCGTGATGGCCGAGCGACAGGAACAATGCGACGGCGCGCTGGTTGTTTGCCGGCGGGTGGCGCAGCATGAAGCGGCGCAGCGCCCGAAGCTCGGAGATCAGCCCGGCCGAGGCGACGATGTAGCCGAGCCTGAGGCCGGGAGCCAGCGTCTTCGACATCGAGCCGACGTAGACGACGCGGCCGGACCGATCGAGGCTCTTCAGCGCCTGCTGCGGCGCCTCGTCCAGGAGCTGGCTGTCATATCCGTCCTCGATGATGATCTGGTTGTAGCGGTTGGCGCGCGCCAAAAGATCCTGCCGCCGCTCCGCCGACAGCGGCACCATGGTCGGGCAATGGTGGCTGGGCGTGACGAAGACGAAGCCAGAATCATTGGGAATGGCCGAGGTTACGATGCCGGAGTGGTCGACCGGAACCGGCTGGATCTCGGCGCCGGCCAGCCGGAAGATCGAACGTGCATCGGGATAGCCCGGATCCTCCATCGCCACCTTGGAGCCTTTCGTCATCAACAGCGTCGCCAGCATGTAAAGCGCGTTCTGCGCCCCCAGCGTCACGATGATCTCGTCCGGATTGGCGAAGATGCCGCGTCGCGGCAGCAGCCGTGCCTGGATCTGCTCGATCAGGAGCGGATCGTCGCGGTCGACCATGTCGGACGCCCAGTTGCGGATTTCGAGCACCGCCAGCGCCATGCGGTTGCACTCGCGCCATTCGGCGGTCGGGAACAGCGCCGGGTCGAACTGGCCATAGACGAAGGGGTAGGACGATTTGATCCAGTTGTCGTGCTTGGCCGGCGGTGGCATGTCGCTCGCCGCGATCTGCCGGCGGGCCTTCCAGTCGATCTCGTTGGCTTGGTCGGGCGCCTTCTGGTGCGGTTTGGCCGGCGTCGCCAGCACTTCGGGATTGACGAAGTGGCCGCGGCGCTCGCGCGCCACCAGGAAGCCCTGGTCGACCAGCTGCTGGAAGGCCAGCACCACGGTGCCACGCGCTACGCCGAGTTTTTCGGCGAGAATCCGGCAGGACGGAAGCGGCATGGAAGCCGCGATCTGCCGGTCGAGGATGGCGGCGACGATCGCCTGACGGATCTGCGCCTGCAGGGTCTGACCGGATTCCGCCGAAATCCGGAACAGGCCGGACCATATGGCCGTGTCGTTTCTCTGTGGCATGGGAGATGTTCCTCGATGGCCAGCTTTTTTTCACTTGGCTGGACCAGTCGAATGTACCGGTGGCACAAGGTGTTGCGCCAATCAATTTTTCTGATCGCTGGGATTTATGCCAGTGATCCTTTGCGCCGGCCCACGCTGCGCTGCGGCATCGCTGCGCATTGAAACGGATGGAATTCGACCCGATAGTTTGCCGCGACGACACGCGCCGGAAACATCCGGCCTGATAAGATGCATCTCAAGAGACCGGAGCGAAGCAGTGGATCAATCGTCCTTTCAAAAGCAGCTCGACTTGTTGCGCGATCATCGTGCGGCCAAATCGGGCTCGATGCGCGAGGCTTTCGCTGCCGATCCGCAGCGCTTCGAGAAATTCTCCGCCAGCGACGGCGACCTGCTGCTCGACTGGTCGAAATGCGCGGTCGATGCGCGGACGATGGAGTTGCTGGAGAACCTAGCTGAGGCCGCCGACCTCGAAGGCCGGCGCGACGCGATGTTTGCTGGCAAGAAGATCAACGTCACCGAAGGCCGCGCCGTGCTGCATACCGCGCTGCGTAACCTTACCGGCAAAGGCATCGTGCTCGACGGCCAGGACGTGAAGGCGGAAGTCCTCGGCGTACTCGACGCGATGGGCGCCTTCGCCGACGCGGTGCGTTCCGGTAAGGCGGCCGGCGCGACCGGCAAGAAGATCACCGACATCGTCAACATCGGCATCGGCGGCTCCGATCTCGGCCCGGCCATGGCGACCTTGGCGCTGGCGCCCTATCATGACGGGCCGCGCGCCCATTACGTGTCCAATATCGACGGTGCCCATATCCACGACACGTTGAAGGGTCTTTCCGCCGAAACCACCCTGTTCATCATCGCCTCCAAGACCTTCACCACGGTTGAGACGATGACCAATGCCGAGACGGCACGCAGATGGGTCGAGAAGGCGCTCGGCAAGGAAGCGGTCGGCAAGCATTTCGCCGCCGTCTCGACGGCGCTCGACCTGGTCGCCAAATTCGGCATCGCAGCCGACCGCGTCTTCGGCTTCTGGGACTGGGTCGGCGGCCGCTATTCCGTCTGGGGTGCGATCGGCCTGCCGGTGATGATCGCCATAGGCCCGAAGGATTTTCGCGCCTTTCTCGACGGCGCCCATGAGATGGACGAGCATTTCCGCACCGCGCCGCTGGCGAAGAACCTGCCGGCGCTGATGGGGCTGATCGGCTGGTGGCATCGCGTGATCTGCAAATATCCGGCTCGCGCCGTCATCCCCTACGATCAGCGTCTGTCCAGGCTGCCGGCCTATCTGCAGCAGCTCGACATGGAATCGAACGGCAAGAGCGTCACCCTGGATGGCGGCGCTGTAACGACGCCGACCGGCCCGCTGGTCTGGGGCGAGCCCGGCACCAACGGCCAGCACGCCTTCTTCCAGCTTCTGCATCAGGGCACCGATTTCATTCCGGTCGAATTCCTCGCCGCTGCCGTCGGCCACGAGCCGGAACTGAAGCATCACCACGACCTTCTGCTTGCCAATTGCCTGGCGCAGTCGGAAGCCTTCATGAAGGGCCGCACGCTGGAGGAAGCCCGCGCGCAGATGCTGGCGAAAGGCATGAAGCCCGCCGATGTCGACAGGATTGCTCCGCACCGCGTCTTCTCCGGCGACCGCCCCTCGGTGACGATCCTCTACAGGAAGCTCGACCCACATACATTCGGACGGCTGATTGCGCTTTACGAACATCGCGTCTTCGTCGAAGGCACGCTGTTCAACATCAACTCCTTCGACCAGTGGGGCGTCGAGCTCGGCAAGGAACTGGCGACCGGGCTGCTGCCCGTCGTTGAAGGCAAGGAGAATGCCGCAAAGCGGGATGCCTCGACTGCCGGACTGGTGGAATACATTCACCGCTTGCGCGGCCCGGAGTGAAAAGCTTGGCGGACATCAAGGGAATATTGTTCGACAAGGACGGCACGCTCGTGGATTTCAACGCGACATGGCTGGGCATCGCCGACTTCATGGCGATGGATGCGGCCGAAGGCGATCGCTGGAAGGCAGACAGGCTGCTTGCGGCGGCGGGCTTCGACTTCGCCACCAGGCGCTTCAAGCCGGATTCTATCTTTGCCTCCGGGACCAACATGGACGTCGTCGAACTGTGGTTTCCGCGGCTGTCCGACGAGGACCAGATGCTTGCCGTCGCCCGCTTCAATGCCATCACCTCGGCGCAAGGATCGGCGATGGCCGTGGCGCTGCCGGGTGTGGTCGAGACGCTTGGGCTGCTTCACAGAAAATCCTACCGGCTTGGCGTCGCCACCAACGACTCGACCAGCGGCGCGGAAAAGACCTTGGTCACGCTGGGCGTCGCGCAGCTTTTCGAAGCCGCCTATGGTTACGACGCGGTGGCCAATCCAAAACCGGCGCCGGATACGATCCTTGCCTTTTCGGATCTGACAGGGCTCAGGCCGGCGACGATCGCAATGGTCGGCGACAATCGTCACGATCTGGAGATGGCGCGCGCCGGCGGCTGCGGCCTGGCGATCGGCGTGCTGTCCGGCACCGGCACACGTGAATCGCTGTCACAGATCGCCGACGTCATCCTGGATTCGGTGGCCGATCTGCCCGATTTTCTTGCGGCCCGGGTCAGCGAGACGGTCTAGACTCGTAGTTATCTGGTCCGAACGAGAACACGCCGCTCGGTTTCATCGCCGCATTCCTGTCCTCGCCGACATCCGGCACCTCGTATTCGGCCAGCAGGCGAAGCCGCGAGCGCGGCAGATAGGCGCGGCCCGGATCGCCGATCAGCACGGCGATGCCGGCAGCAAGGCAGCGGTCGAGGAAGGGAACGACCCGGCCGGCAAGATCGCGGGCGTAAAACAGGTCGCCGACCACCACGATGTCCACCGGTGGCGGCGGACCGCCGGTGATGTCGTCGCCAACGATCATGATAGCGACGCCGTTCGCAGTCGCATTGAGGCTGAGCGCAACCACACCATTACGATCGATCTCGGCCGCGACGACCGTGCTGGCTCCGGCTTTCGCCGCAGCGATGCCGACGAGGCCCGAACCGGCGCCGAGGTCGAGCACGCGACGCCCGGCCACGGTCTCCGGCCGGTCGATTATGTAGCGGGCAAGCACCGCGCCGCCGGCCCAGACATAGGCCCAGTACGGTGGCTCCGGTTCAGGTTCGTCTTCTTCGGTCCCATGTTGGTTCCATTCGAGAAGCCGCCTGAGGCCGCTTCCCGGATGGGCGGTGTAAAGCCGGATTTCGGGAAGCGCGGGCACGGGGGCGATCCGCATGTGCGCCCGGATGAACTCTGCCGGGTCTGGCCGCGAACCTATATCCACGGCGTTAGTGCCGACGATGCAATCGCTCAAGCTGCGCCTAGCCCCGCAACGCTCGTCGCAGGATCTTGCCGACCGGTGTCTTCGGCAGTTCGGTGCGGAACTCGATATATCTGGGGCGCTTGTAGCCGGTCAGGTTCTCGCGGCAATAAGCCGTCAGCATCTCGGCGGTCAGTGCCGGGTCCTTTTTGACGACGAACAGCTTTGGCACTTCACCCGAATGCTCGTCCGGCACGCCGATCGCCGCCACCTCGAGTACGCCCGGATGCTGCGCCACCACCTCCTCGAGTTCGTTCGGGTAGACGTTGAAGCCGGAAACCAGGATCATGTCCTTCTTGCGGTCGACGATCTTGGTGTAGCCGCGCTCGTCCATGAAGCCCATGTCGCCCGATTTGAAGAAGCCGTCCTCGGTCATCACCTTGGCGGTCTCGTCCGGCCGGTTCCAGTAGCCGGCCATCACCTGCGGTCCGCGGATGCAGATTTCGCCGACCTCGCCGAGCGGCAAATTGTTGCCATCGTCGTCGCGGATGGCGATCTCGGTCGAGGGCAGCGGCAGCCCGATCGTGCCGGTGTAGACTCCGTCGCTGAATTTGTTGGCGGTCGCCCCCGGCGAGGTTTCGGAGAGTCCGTAGGCCTCGCTGATCGGGCAGCCGGTCAGCGCCTTCCAGCGCTCTGCGATGCCCTTCTGCACTGCCATGCCGCCACCCAGCGTCAGGATCAGCGGCTTGAAGTCGAGCCTGCGAAAATCCTCATTATTGAGCAGCGCATTGAACAGCGTGTTGAGGCCAGGAAAGATGTGGATCGGGTATTTCTGCAGCTCCTTGACGAAGCCGGGAATGTCGCGGGGATTGGGGATGAGCACGTTCTGCGCGCCCTGCTGCATTCCCATCATCGCGTTCACTGTGAGCGCAAAGATATGATAGAGGGGCAGCGCGCAGAGGAAGTTCATATGCGCCGGTTTCGGCTTGACCGTGTAGGCGTCTTCGACCCAGAGCGCGTTCTGCGCGACGTTCGCCAAGACATTGCTGTGCAAAAGCATCGCGCCCTTGGAGATGCCGGTCGTACCGCCCGTATATTGCAGGAAGGCGATGTCGCCGGCCACGACCTCGGCGGATTTGAAGGTCACGCCGGCGCCGGCCTTCAATGCGGCGTTGAATTTGACATGGCCGGGCAGCGACCATGCCGGCACCATCTTCTTGACGCGGCGCACGACGAAGTTGACGATCGTTCCCTTGAGCCCGCCGAGCATGTCGCCCATCGTGGCGACCACGACATGCTTGACCGCGGTCCTGGCGATCACCGCCTGCAAGGTGCAGGCGAAATTTTCGAGGATGACAATGGCTTGAGCGCCGGAATCCTTGAGCTGGTGCTCAAGCTCGCGCGGCGTGTAGAGCGGATTGATGTTCACCACGACATAGCCGGCGCGAAGCACCGCCATCATCGCCACCGGATATTGCAGCACGTTCGGCATCATCAGCGCGACACGTGCACCCTTCTGCAACCCCTTTGATTGCAGATAGGCGCCAAACGCAGCCGACTGTCGCTCGAGATCGGCATAGGTGATCGATTTGCCCATGCAGACGAAGGCCGGCCGGTTCGCAAACTGCTTGCAGGCGGCGACGAGAAAGTCACCGATCGAGCTGGAGGGCAGGGCGCCGATCTCGGCCGGCACGATCTTTGGGTAACTCTGGAGCCACGGTTTTTCAGGCAGGCCGGCGGTCAGCGAGGTGATCGCCTTCGGCAATCTTCTGGCTGAAGCTGCCGCCTGTTTGGGCGCTGGCACTGCCTTCGCCGCCGGCTTGACGGTGGGGTACTTTGCGGCAGGCGCCGCCTTGCCGGCTGCCGGCTTGGCAGTCTTTCCAGCCGTGATCTTCGTCGCCGGCGTCGCACTTGCCTTCGCGGTAGTCTTCGGCTTGGCGGCGGCCGCTTTTGGCTTGACCGCTTTCGATATTGCCTCGGCCTTTGCTTTCGCCGCGGTTGTTGTCTTTGCCGGTTTCGCCACCTGTCGCTCCCTCAATCATTCTTATTGTTCGGCACGCTTGAGTGCCACCGCCGCCCCTGACAAACAAAGGTATCCCACGCTTGCCGCAATGTCCGGAGCCTGGGGAATCCACCACGCTGTCCATCTATCTATGTATTGCCACTAGCAGCGGCCGTGCAAGCCTCGCCCACCTGGCAGTGCGGCAAGACTTGCCATCAAAGCTCTCGGCCGCGACCGGTTTTCGGACGCGCATCTCTTGAACCGAACGGCTCGATTCCCCGAATTGGCGGCATCGCCGATCAACAAAAAATTGAAGTCGCTAATAATGTCGTGATCTGCGGATTTGGCTCGTTTTTTCCACAATTCGCCGCATGCCGGAATTTTTTTCTGCTTCCCGTGGGTTAGGCAAACAAGCAGTTCCAAAGCCAGAAAAACGGTGCTTATATGCGGCCTTCGCGAGCCTGATAGAGGGGCTTGGAAGAACATCAGGGAGTGCTCAATGAAAAAGAAACTGACTTTTGCAGCCGCGTTGCTGGCTGCAAGCGTCCTCGGCGGCATGGCCAATGCAAAACAACTGGTCTATTGCTCGGAGGCATCGCCGGCCGGCTTCGACCCGTCGCCATGGAGCGGCGGCAACGACTTCGACGCTTCGTCGCGCACCATCTATTCGCGCCTGGTCGAGTTCGAGCATGGCAAGACCACCATCTCGCCCGGCCTGGCGGAGAGCTGGACGGTTTCCGACGACGGTCTCGAATACACCTTCAAGCTTCGCCCGGGTGTGAAATTCCAGACGACGGATTATTTCACGCCCACGCGCGACCTCAACGCCGACGACGTGATCTTTTCCTTCGAACGCCAGTGGAAGAAAGAAAGCCCCTGGTACAGCTACCTGGAAGGCACCGGCTGGGAGTATTTCACCGGCATGGGCTTCCCCGATCTCCTGAAGGAAATCGTCAAGGTCGACGATCTGACGGTGAAGTTCGTGCTGAACAAGCCTGAAGTCGCCTTCCTGCCGGACCTCGGCATGGATTTCGCTTCGATCGTTTCCAAGGAATATGCCGACCAGCTCGACAAGGCCGGCACCAGGCAGCAGTTCACCCAGAAGCCGGTCGGCACTGGTCCGTTCCAATTTGTCGACTATCAGGTCGATGCGGTCGTACGCTATGCGGCATGGGACGGCTACTTTGGCGGCCGCCAGAAGATCGACGATCTGATCTTCGCCATCACGCCCGATCCGGCCGTGCGCGCGCAGAAGCTGAAGGCAGGCGAGTGCGATATCATGTCATACCCGGCGCCGGCCGACATTGCCGGGCTGCAGGGTGACGCGAACCTCAAAGTCGACGAGCAGGAAGGCCTGAACATCGGCTATCTCGCCTACAACACGACGCTGCCGCCCTTCGACAAAGTCGAGGTCCGCAAGGCCCTCAACATGGCGGTAAACAAGAAGGCGATCATCGACGCGGTCTATCAGGGCGCCGGCGCGCCGGCCATCAACCCGATCCCGCCGACCATGTGGTCCTATAACAAGGACATCAAGGACGATCCCTACGATCCGGAGGCGGCCAAGAAGATGCTGGCCGATGCAGGCGTCAAGGATCTGTCGATGAAGATCTGGGCTATGCCGGTCAGCCGCCCCTACAACCCGAACGCCCAGCGCGTCGCCGAGTTGATCCAGGCCGACTATGCCGCCGTCGGCGTCAAGGCGGAGATCGTCAGCTACGAATGGACGGAGTATCGCCAGCGCGGCAAAGCTAAGGATCGCGACGGCGCCTTCCAACTGGGCTGGACCGGTGACAATGGCGATCCGGACAACTTCTTTTTCCTGCTCGGTTGCGATGCCATCGGCCAGTCCAATTATGCGATCTGGTGCAACCAGGAATTCGAAGCCCTGCTGAAAAAAGGCAAGGCGACGACGGACGTCGCCGAGCGCACCAAGATCTACGAGGAAGCTCAGGTGGTGTTCAAGCGTGAGGCTCCGTGGCTGACCATCGCCCACTCCAAGGTCTTCATGCCGATGAACAAGAAGGTGTCGGGCTTCGTTATGGACCCGCTCGGCATTCATCGGTTTGACGGCGTCGACGTCACCGAATAAGTCCTGAGAAATTGAACGGCGGCGCTGGACTTCCTGCGCCGCCGTTCTATG
The DNA here is from genome assembly GCF_040317695.1 of Mesorhizobium sp. M1403. Classification (NCBI taxonomy): domain Bacteria; kingdom Pseudomonadati; phylum Pseudomonadota; class Alphaproteobacteria; order Hyphomicrobiales; family Phyllobacteriaceae; genus Mesorhizobium; species Mesorhizobium sp. M1403. The sequence goes on from NZ_JAMYKY010000005.1 coordinate 197,899, forward strand.
AAGCAAGATGCTCCGTTATCTCCTCCACAAGCTCGCTTTGATCATCCCGACCGTGTTCGGCATATCGCTGGCGGCGTTCGCTTTCGTCCGGCTTCTGCCCGGCGATCCCATTCTGGCCCTGGCCGGCGAGCGCGGCGTCAGCCCCGAACGCTACGCCCAGCTCATCGAGCAGTTTGGCTACAACCGGTCTTATGTCATCCAGTACCTGGAATATATCGGCAGGGTCCTGACCGGCGATTTCGGCATATCGATTGCCACCAAGCGGCCAGTGCTCGGCGAATTCCAGGCGCTGTTTCCAGCCACGCTGGAACTGGCGACGGTGGCGTTGATCATCGCCGTCCTGCTCGGCATTCCTGCCGGTATCTTCGCGGCGGTCAAGCGCGGCTCGTGGTTCGACCAGGCGACGATGGGTGTCGCGCTGACCGGCTATTCGATGCCGATCTTCTGGTGGGGGTTGCTGCTCATCATCTTCTTCTCCGGTTATCTCGGCTGGACGCCGGTTTCCGGCCGCATCGGCCTGCAGTATTTCTTCAGGCCGACGACCGGGTTCATGCTCATCGACAGCCTGATCTCCGGCAGGAGCGGCGCTTTCAAATCCGCCGTCAGCCATTTGATCCTGCCGTCCATCGTGCTGGCGACGATCCCGCTTGCCGTCATAGCGCGCCAGACTCGCTCGGCGATGCTCGAGGTGCTGGGCGAGGACTATGTCCGCACCGCGCGCGCCAAGGGCCTGGCGCCGCGCCGTGTCATCGGGCTGCACGCTTTTCGCAACGCGCTGATTCCGGTGGTCACCACCATCGGACTGCAGGTCGGCACGTTGATGGCGGGCGCCATTCTTACCGAAACCATTTTTTCCTGGCCCGGCATCGGCAAATGGATGATCGACGCCATCGGCAAGCGCGACTATGTCGTCGTTCAGAGCGGATTGCTGATCATCGCGCTGATCGTCATGGCGGTGAACCTGATCGTCGACGTGCTCTACGCCGTCATCAATCCGCGCATCCGGGTGCAGTGAGATGACCGACGAATCCGCCGCCGAAGCCACCGCTGCCTCCATCCCGACAGGCGGCAGGCAACGCGCCTTCGCCGAGTTCTGGCACTACTTCTCGATGAACACCGGCGCGGTCATCGGCCTTGTCGTGTTTTCGGCGTTGGTGCTGGTGGCGGTCTTTGCGCCGTTCGTCGCGCCGCATTCGCCCGACGAGCAGTTTCGCGATGCGCTGCTGGCGCCCCCTGCCTGGCAGCAAGGCGGCAAATCGATGTTCCTGCTCGGCACCGATGCGGTCGGCCGCGACATGCTTTCGCGGTTGATTTTCGGGGCGCGTTTCTCGCTGTTCATCGGCCTGGTGGTGGTCGTCTTCTCGCTCACCAGCGGCATCGTGCTTGGCGTGCTCGCCGGCTATTTCCGCGGCTGGGTCGACACGCTGATCATGCGCATCATGGATATTATCCTGGCCTTCCCGTCGCTGCTTCTGGCGCTGGTGCTGGTGGCGATCCTCGGCCCCGGGCTGTTCAACGCCATGCTGGCGATCGCGCTGGTGCTGCAGCCGCATTTTGCGCGTCTCACCCGCGCCGCCGTGATGGCCGAAAAGAACCGCGAATATGTCATCTCCGCCAAGGTGGCTGGTGCCGGTCATCTTCGCTTGATGGTGAGGACGATCTTGCCGAACTGCCTGGCACCGCTGATCGTGCAGGCCACCCTGTCCTTCTCCAACGCCATTCTCGAGGCTGCGGCGCTCGGCTTCCTCGGTGTCGGTGCGCAGCCGCCGACGCCGGAATGGGGCACGATGCTCGCCTCGGCGCGCGAGTTCATCCTGCGCGCGCCTTGGGTAGTGACCTTCCCCGGCCTTGCCATTCTGATCACTGTGCTTGCCATCAATCTGATCGGCGATGGTCTGCGCGATGCCTTCGATCCCAAGCTGAAGAGGTCATAATCCAATGCCTCTTCTCGAGATCAAGAACCTGACCGTTTCCTTCGACACCGCCGCTGGACCATTCATGGCGGTACAAGGCATCGACCTGTCGGTCGAACCGCGCGAGGTGTTGGCGATCGTCGGCGAATCCGGTTCCGGAAAATCAGTGGCAATGCTGGCAGTGATGGGGCTTTTGCCCAACACGGCGACGGTGAGGGCGGACCGCATGGCCTTCGACGGCATCGACCTGCTTAAGCTCGGCCCGTCCGAGCGGCGCAAGATTGTCGGCAAGGACATCTCGATGATCTTCCAGGAGCCGGTCGCCAGCCTCAACCCGTGCTTTACCGTCGGCTTCCAGATTGAGGAGGTGCTGCGCTTTCACATGGGCATGGACCGCGCCCAGCGCCGGGCACGCGCCATCGAACTGATGAAGTTGGTCGGCATCGCCGACCCTGAGGAACGGCTGGGCTCCTTCCCGCACCAGATGTCGGGCGGCCAGTGCCAGCGCGTCATGATCGCCATCGCCATCGCCTGCAATCCCAAGCTTTTGATCGCCGACGAGCCAACCACGGCCCTCGACGTCACCATCCAGAAGCAGATCCTCGATCTGCTGGTCGGCCTGCAGGCCAAATACGGCATGGGCCTGATCATGATCACCCACAATATGGGGGTGGTTGCCGAGACCGCCGACCGTGTCATCGTCCAATACAAGGGCCGCAAGATGGAAGAGGCCGACGTGCTGTCGCTGTTCGAATCCCCCAAGAGCAATTACACGCGCGCGCTTCTGTCGGCGCTGCCGGAAAACGCCGTCGGCGACCGGTTGCCTACTGTTTCCGACATGCTGTTCGAGCCGGCCCCATCTGTAGTCGCAGCCCGATCCGCGGGAGGAACCGCCACATGAGCGTGACGGTAGTCGAAGGCAAGAACATCGTGCGCGACTATCATGTCGGCGGCGGGCTTTTCCGCCCCTCCCGTACGGTTCACGCGGTCAAGGGTGTTTCGTTCAGCGTCGACAAGGGCAAGACGCTGGCCATCGTCGGCGAGAGCGGCTGCGGCAAGTCAACGCTCGCCCGCATCATCACCCTGATCGACCCGGCGACCTCCGGCGAGCTTTTCATCGACGGCAAGAAGGTAGACATCGCGAGGGACGGCCTGTCGAAGGAAATGCGCCGCAAGGTGCAGATTGTCTTCCAGAACCCCTATGGTTCGCTCAATCCACGCCAGAAGATCGGCGACGTGCTTGGCGAACCGCTGCTCATCAACACCGACAGCACGGCCGGCGAGCGGCGCGATCTCGCCATGAAGATGCTGAAAAAGGTCGGTCTCGGCCCCGAGCACTACAATCGCTACCCGCATATGTTTTCGGGCGGCCAGCGCCAGCGCATCGCCATTGCCCGCGCGCTGATGCTCAACCCCAGCCTCCTGGTGCTGGACGAGCCGGTCTCGGCACTTGATCTTTCGGTGCAGGCGCAGGTTCTGAACCTGCTCGCCGACCTGCAGGATGAGTTTCAACTGACCTATGTTTTCATCAGCCACGACCTGTCGGTGGTGCGCTATATCGCCGACGATGTGATGGTGATGTATTTCGGCGAAGCGGTCGAATACGGCTCGCGCGACGAGGTCTTCGCCGACCCCAAGCACAGCTATACCAGGACGCTGTTCGCGGCGACGCCGCGTGCCGACGTCGCCAGCATCAAGGCAAGATTGGCGAAAAAGAAGGCCGCCTGATCCGGCGAGGTTTGCCGGCCGGCTACCGCTTCTCGATCCCCGGAATGCCGGAGATCTGCTCGGCGAGAAAGTCGACCAGCAGCCGCACCCGGGCAATGCCCGCACGCTCCGGAACGATCAGCATGCTCAGCGGGACGGGAGGCGGAAAATAGCCCGGCAGGATAATTTCCAGCCGGCCGGCCGCCAGAAGATCGTCGACAAGCCAGTGGTGGGCGGGTGCGATACCGCGTCCGGCGACAAGGGCTTTGCGCGCAGCAAGCCCATGGTCGACCCGAAATCGGCCGCCAAAGGGCACCGCAAAGCGCTCGCCGCCCGGCCCCTGCAGGGCGAGCGTGTCGCTTCCCGCGATGTTCGACATCCGAATGCCTTCATGGCCAGGCAGATCCTGCGGGACAGCCGGTCTGCCCCGGGCCGCCAGATAGGCCGGCGCCGCCACCAGCAGACGCCGGGACTGACCGAGCGCCCGCAGCTTCATCGAGCTGTCGGTGAGCGGACCGAGGCGAAGCGCGATGTCGACGCCCTCCCGCACAAGGTCGATGCGCTCGTCGGTTAGGCTGAGATCGATGCCGATGTCGGGATAACGGTCCTGAAAGGCGAAGATCAGCCGGCTGACGTGCAAGACGCCGAGCGCCGCCGTGCAGGATATCCGGATCGTGCCAGCCGATGCGCCGCGCGTGCCTCGCGCCTCATCGCCGGCCTGCTCAACGAGGCGCAGGATCTGGACGCTGTCGGCATAGTAACGGCTGCCTTCATCGGTCATCGTGACACGCCGGGTGGTCCTGCTGAGCAAGGGCACGCCGACGGCCTCCTCGAGCTCCCGCAGATGCCGCGTGACCGTCGACTGACCAACTCCGAGCTCGCGCGCCACCGCCGAGAGGCTGCCGCGCTCGGCGACGCGAACGAAGGTGCGCATGCGCTCGAGGGTGACGTCCGATTTATCCATTATTTGGCATTATCTTATACATTTCCTACATATAGTGGATTAGCCGATGGCTGGCTACCTTTGGTGTCTATCGTCCTTCTTCGGAGTAGACCCATGAAAGTCCTGCTTGTTTTTGCTCATCCTGAACCGAATTCGCTCAACGGCGCACTGCGTGACGTCGCCATCAGGGAGCTCGAGACCCAAGGCCACGAGGTGCGGGTGTCTGACCTCTATGCCGATGGCTGGAAATCCGAGGTGGACCGTGCCGACTTTCCGTCGTGGCCGCCCGAAGCACGCTTCCTGCCGGCCGGCGCCTCCAAAAAAGCTTTTGCGAGCGGCACTCTGACCGATGACGTCAAAGCGGAGATCGACAAGCTGCTATGGGCCGACACCCTGATCCTCCAGTTTCCCCTGTGGTGGTACGCCATGCCGGCGATCCTCAAGGGCTGGGTCGATCGGGTGTATGCCTACGGCTTCGCCTATGGCGTCGGCGAGCACAGCGATAAGAGGTGGGGTGACCGCTTTGGCGAGGGAACGCTCGCCGGCAAGCGCGCGATGCTAATCGTTACCACCGGCGGCTGGGAGGAGCATTATTCCGCCCGCGGCGTCAACGGCCCGATCGACGACCTGCTGTTCCCGATCAACCACGGGATTCTATACTATCCGGGCTACGACGTGCTTCCGCCGTTCGTGGTCTACAGGGTGGACCGTTTCGGGGAGGCCGATTTCGAGCCTGTCGCGGAGCGACTGCGCGAAAGGATGCGGACGCTCGAGACAATCCAGCCCATTCCTTATCGGCAGCAGAATGGCGGCGATTACCTGATCCCAAGCATGCAGTTGCGCCCCGGCTTGGAGAACCCGGGTGCGACCGCCTTCGCCCTTCACGAGGATCGCGCCGGCGCCGCCGGCCAGCCCGATCAGGACAGCCGGGCAATGATGGTGCGAAGCGCCTCGCCGAAGCGCCGGACTTCCTCGATCGTATTGTAATGCACCAGCGAGGCGCGGACGGCGCCGCTGTCCATGCTGAGGTTGAGCCGCTTCATCAGGCGCGGCGCATACATGTGGCCGTCGCGAATGCCGATCTGCATCTCGGCCATCTCCTCGACGATCCTCTGCGGCGACAGCGTGCCGATGTTGAAGCAGAAGGTCGGCACGCGCTCGCGGAGGCGTGCCTCTTCGGCCACGCCGTAGATCGTCGCGCCGCAATCTTTGAGCACCGCCAGCATTTCGCGCGCCAGCACCTGCTCGTAATCGCGAATGGCATTCATACCGGCGACGATGTTGTCGCGGCGCGATCGGTTATTGGCTGGAGCGAAATTGCGGCCGATCGATTCGAGATAGCGCACCGCGGCATCCATGCCGGAGACGTTCTCGTAGATGAAGGTGCCGGCCTCGATCTTATAGGGCGGCTCGTCGGGAATGAAGTCCTCGCGGAAGGTCGGCAGACGCTTCAGCGTTTCGAAGCGGCCCCACAGGAAGCCCATATGCGGCGAGAAATTCTTGTAGCCGGAGCAGACCAGATAGTCGCAGTCCCATGCCTGCACATCGATCAGCCCGTGCGGGCCGTAATGCACGCAGTCGAGGAACACTTCGGCGCCTGCCGCATGCGCGATCCCAGCCACTGAAGCAACGTCGACGATCGAGCCGATCGAATGCGCCGTCACCGTGCAGGCCACGAGGCGGGTGCGCTCGGAGACCAGCGGGCGCAAATCGTCGACATGCAGATTGCCGTCCTCGCGCATCCGCCACCATTTGAACTTGGCGCCGGCGGGTGCCAGCGCCAGCCACGTCGCGATATTGGCATCGTGATCCATGTCGGTGATGACGATCTCGTCACGCTCCCCGTTTGGTCGCTCAGAAAGCATCTGGCCGATGCCGAGGCTGACCAGGCGGATGAACGAAGTGGCGTTCATGCCGAAACAGATCTCCGCCGGGTTGGTGGCGTTGATCAGCAAGGCCACGCTTTCGCGCGCGCCGGCGACGGCTTGATCGACGGTGACGCTGCGGCCGTAGCGGCCGCCGCGCTGCACATTATGCGCGACCAAATGGTTGGTGACCGCGTCGAGCACACTTTGCGGGATCTGCGCGCCGGCGGCATTGTCCATGAAGATGAAGTCGCCGGCCTGCTGCAAGGCGGGAAACATGGCGCGGATCGTCTCGACCGGGAAAGCTGCGGCATCGCCCGTTTTCGAAATCTGATGCTGGTTCAAGGTCGTCTCCTGCGAAGTGCGCTGACAGATTCAGCGGGTCTTTTCGGTTTGAAATCGGCGTTCAAGGAGGCTGACGAGACGGACCATCGGCCAGAGAAAGATGAGATAGACCAGCGCGGCGCCAATCAGCGGTGAGGGGTTGGCATAGAGCGATTGCGCGTTGGTCGCTTCCTTCAGCAGTTCGGGCAGCGCCACGGTGGAGGCGAGCGAGGTGTCCTTGAACATCGAAACGCAGTTGCTGGTCATCGGTGGAATGACGACGCGGATCGCCTGCGGCAGCACTACCTTGCGCAAGGTCAGCAAGAACGGCAGGCCGAGCGCCTGCGCCGCCTCGAACTGGCCGCGCGGAATGCTTTCTATGCCGGAGCGGAACACCTCGGCCGAATAGGCCGCCATGATGATGGCGAACGCCATCACCGCGGAAGTCCAAGACGACAGGCGTATGCCGAGAAACGGCAGCGCATAGTAGATCAGGATCAGCACGACCAGCACCGGCATCGCCCGGAAAATGTCGATGTAGCCGACAGCCAGCAGCCGAAGCGGCTTTGGCGCATAGAGCCGCACCAGGCTGATCGCGAGGCCGACGGGAATACCGATGCCGATGCTCATGATTCCGAGCAGCAGCGTGTTCAGGAAGCCGCGCAGCAGTGCCGGCAGGCTGGAGATCATGACGTCGGCGTTGAAGAAGGTGTCCAGCAGCGACATCGCAGCATTCCCGAAACGTTTGGCGTCCCGCGACGCTCGAGCCCGAGCCCGAAATCCGAAATCGTGCCGGCATCGAAAGCCGGCACGACATTTAAGCGCGAACTGCCGCTCAGGCCTTCGGCATAGGCATTTCCTTGACGGTCGAGGAATCGGCCGGTGCGTCGCTGCCGAACCACTTCTTGTGGATCGCGGCCAGCGTGCCATCCGTCTTCATCGCGGTCAGCGCGTCGTTCAGCTTGCCGAGCAACGGGTGGTCCTTGGTCATCATCAGGCCGTACTGCTCGCCGGTCTTGATGCGCTCTTTTACGGCGAGATCCTTCATCCTGGTGAAAGAATATTCCAGGCCCGGAATATCGCTGACCGCCGCATCGACGCGGCCGGAGCTGAGATCGAGCAGCAAATTCTGCTGCGTGTCGTAGCCCTTGACGTCACTGAACCCGTCCGCTTCCTGGTGCGCCTTGACCCAGGTTTCGCCGGTCGAGCCGGACAGCACGCCGACGATCTTGCCCTTGAGGTCGGCCTCGGCCTTGATTGGGCTGTCGGCCTTCGCGGCGATGCCCATGTCGGAATCATAGTAGGGTTGCGTGAACGACTGCGACTTCAGCCGCTCCGGCGTGATGGTGATCGACGAAATGGCGACGTCGATGCGCTTCGAGGTGGTGGCGGCGAACAGCGCCTGGAAACCGAGGTCGGCGATGTCAGTGGTCATGCCGATACGCTTTGCCGCTTCGTTGATGATGTCGACTTCGAAACCCTCGAATGTACCGCTCTCGTTCTTGTATTCAAAAGGCGGATTGGTCGGATAGGCGCCGACATTCAGCGTGCCTTCGGCATAGGCCGGGCCGCCGGCGATGCCGATGGCGGCAGCAACAAGAAGCAGGTTGCGACGGGTGAAGTTCATTTTCGTTCCCTCTGGTTGTGATCGGACGGGTTGGCCCCGCACGGTTTTGATACGCCAAGTAACCGGACTGCCGGAAAGCCCTCCCGGCACGGCAGTCGTAAGACATCGGATGCTATCCAAAGTACCGCGCTTTTCAAGGCGAAAGTTTTAAGCTTAAAAAATTGCCGCGTGTTGCCATCAGTCCGGAATAACCGCCGTGGCCTGGATCTCAACCTTGGCGCGATCCTCGACCAACGCCATCACCTGCATGGCGGCCATCGCCGGAAAATGCCGGCCGATCACCTCGCGATAGACCTCGCCGATCCCCTTGAGATTGGCCAAATATTCCGCCTTGTCGGTAAAGTACCAGGTCATCGAGGTGATATGCTGCGGCTTGGCGCCGGCCTCGGCGAGCACGGCGACAATATTGGCCAGCGTCTGCTTCACCTGGCCGACAAGATCGTCGGTCTCGAAGCGGCCCTGCCCGTTCCAGCCGACCTGCCCGCCGACGAAGACAAGCTGCCCACGCGCGGCGACGCCATTGGCGTAGCCGACGGGTTTCGCCCAGCCTTCCGGCTGCAGGATGGTGTGCATATCAAAGCCTCCCAATGCTCAAATCCGGTCGCTCAAAACTCAAAGACAATCAATTCTTCCACACAAACTCCGGTCTCAGGCCGCTCCCATCACTTGCCGTGCAATCACCACCTTCTGCACGTCCGACGCTCCCTCGTAGATGCGCAGTGCCCGGATCTCGCGATACAGTCTTTCGACGATATGGCCCCTGCGGACGCCGTCGCCGCCATGCAGCTGCACAGCCCTGTCGATCACCTCCTGCGCCTTGTCGGTGGCGAACAGCTTGGCCATCGCCGCTTCGCGGGTGACACGGGCGGTCCCCATGTCCTTGGTCCAGGCGGCGCGGTAGACCAACAAGGCGGCGGCATCGACATCCAGCGCCATCTCGGCGATGTGGCCCTGCACCATCTGCAGCTCGGCCATCGCTGCACCGAACAGCCTGCGCTCGGCCACTCTTTTGATGCTTTCGTCCAGCGCGCGCCGGGCAAAGCCGAGCGCAGCTGCCCCGACCGTCGAACGGAACACGTCGAGCACCGACAAGGCGATGCGAAAACCATCACCGGGTTTGCCGATCAGCGCCGAGGCTGGAACGCGGGCATTGTCGAAAGACAGCCGGGCGAGCGGGTGCGGCGCGATCACCTCCAGCCGCTCGGCGATGGTCAGGCCCTTTGTCTCGGCCGGCACGATGAACGCCGAAAGCCCCTTGGCACCGGGCGCTTCGCCAGTACGGACAAAGACAACATAAAAGTCAGCGATACCGCCGTTGGAGATCCAGGTTTTTTCGCCGGATAGGATATAGCTATCGCCGTCACGCGTGGCCGTCATTTCCATATTGGCAACGTCCGAGCCCGAACGCGCCTCCGACAGTGCGAAAGCCGAAATCGCCTTGCCGGCCCGTGTCTTCCCCAGCCAGTGCTGCTGGTCTGGCGTGCCGAACAGGCTGAGCGCGCCGGTGCCGAGCCCTTGCATGGCGAAGGCGAAATCGGCCAGCCCGTCATGCCGGGCCAGCGTTTCGCGCGTGAGGCACAATGTGCGCACGTCGAGTGCTGCAGGGTTTTCGGTGTCGAGCGCTGTCGGTTTCAGCCAGCCATCCCGGCCGAGCTTGGCCACCAGCTCGCGGCAGGCTGCGTCGACATCGTCATGCGCGACCGGCAGGTTCTTGGCGCACCATGCCTCCAGCCGCTCTGCCAACTCGCGGTGATGGTCCTCGAAAAACGGCCAGGTGAGGAAGGAACGGTCAGGCATTTCTGCCTCCACAGTTCTCCGGCCCTGGCGCTCCACGGCGCCCCCCTCTGTCCTGCCGGACATCTCCCCCTCTAGGGGGGAGATTGGCGGCTTCGCTGCCACTGCTCTCCCGGCGATGTTGGAGATTGGCGAAAGCGGGCCTGACATCCAATCTCCCCCCTTGAGGGGGAGATGGCCGGCAGGCCAGAGGGGGGTGCTGTCTTGCCAGCGTGCCCATGGAAGCGATCATCCTCAATCCCCCTCGAACACCGGCTTCTCCTTGGCGACGAAAGCCTTGTAGGCCCGTTCGAAATCGCGGGTCTGCATGCAGATCGCCTGCGCCTGCGCTTCCGCTTCGATAGCCTGGTCGAGGCCCATCGACCACTCCTGGTTCAGCTGCGTCTTGGTCATGCCATGGGCGAAGGTTGGGCCGGAAACGATGCGCGCGGCCATGTCGAGCGCGTCGGCCTCGAGCGTTGCGGCATCGACCAGCCGATTGTAGAAGCCCCAGCGCTCGCCTTCCTCGGCGCTCATCGTGCGGCCGGTATAGAGCAGTTCGGCGGCGCGACCCTGGCCAATGATGCGCGGCAGGATCGCGCAGGCGCCCATGTCGCAGCCGGCAAGGCCGACGCGGCTGAACAGGAAAGCCGTTTTTGCCTGTGGCGTGGCGATGCGGATGTCGGAGGCCATGGCGATAATCGCGCCGGCGCCGACCGCCACGCCGTCGACCGCCGCAATAATCGGCTTGCCGCAATTCAGCATCGCCTTGACGAAATCGCCGGTCATGCGAGTGAAGGCGAGCAGCGCCTTCATGTCCATCTTGACCAGTGGGCCGATGATTTCGTGGACATCGCCGCCCGAGCAGAAATTGCCGCCATTGGGAAGGAACACCACCGCATCGACGTCGTCGGCATAGACGAGATCGCGAAAAGTGTCGCGCAATTCGGCATAGCTGTCGAAGGTCAGCGGGTTCTTGCGCTCCGGCCGGTCAAGCCGGATCTTTGCGATTTTGCCTTCGACCTGCCAGAGGAAATGCTTCGGCTTGCGGCCGGCTATCTTTGCCATTCCCGTCCCTCCCAATTGCTGCGGAAGGAGGTCAGCATGCCGGTCAGCCGGCGCGCCTCGTCCTCGCTCACATTGCCCAGCAATTCGCCGACCCATTTTTCATGCGCGGCGGCGATCACGCCGAAAGTCTTCGATCCCTCTTCCGTCAGCCGTACCATCGAGGTGCGGCGGTCGCCATTGCGTCGGGCTCGCATCACCAGCCCTTCCGAGACCAGCCGGTCGATGATGCCCGTGACATTGCCGTTGGACACTAGCAGGAAGCGCGACAGGTCGCTCATCAGCATGCCCTCGGGCGCCCTGTAGAGCGCGGCCATCACGTCGAAGCGTGGCAGCGTTGTGTTGAATTCTTGCCGCAAGCGTTCGCGCAGCTCGGCCTCGATGGTGCGCGAGGCGCGCAGCAAGCGTATCCACAGCCGCAGGCGGTCCTTGCCGGGTCCGGACGGGGCGGGCAGGGGACCGGCTACCATGTCTCACCTCCGGAGATCGAAATCGTTTGTCCGGTGATCGACCCGGCGGCGTCGCTACACAGATAGAGCACGGCGGCTGCAATTTCCTCTGGCTGGATGAAGCGGCCTTGCGGGTTGGTCTCGGCAAGGCTTGTCCGCGCCTGCTCGGCCGAGCGGCCGGTCGTTTCGACGATGCGCCGAACGGCGCCTTCCAGCATTTCGGTTTCGACGAAACCCGGGCACACCGCATTTACGGTCACGCCGGACTTCGCGGTCTCGACGGCGAGTGCCCGCATCAGACCGACGACGCCATGCTTGGCTGCGACATAAGCTGCAACATAGGGATAGCCTTTCAGTCCGGCGGTGGAAGCGATGAAGATGATACGGCCCGTCTTGCGCGCGGCCATGCCGGCCAGCGCCGGCTTCACCGTCAGGAACACACCGGTCAAGTTGACGTCGAGCGTGCGCTGCCAGTCTGCCAGCGAGGTCCGCTGCGCCGAGGCGCTGCCGGACATGCCGGCATTGGCAACGACGACGTCTAACGGTCCGCGTGCCGCTTCCGCGTCCTCGTAGAGCGACGCCATCGATGCCTCGTCGGTGACGTCGGCGGCAATGGCGAAGATGCGCTTGTTCTGAGCGGCGACCTCGGCAAGCGGCTCCACGCGCCGGCCACAGATGGTCACATCGATGCCTGCGCCGGCCAGCGCCAGCGCGATCGCCCGGCCGACGCCGGAGCCGCCGCCGGTGACCAGCGCATGTCGCCCTGAAATCGCTGCGGCGGAACTCATACTTTCAACCCCGCCGCCGCTTCGCGCTCGGCCAGCCGGTAGAGTTGGTCGCGGCCGGGCAGATAGGGATCCGGCCATTTGACGCCGCGATCGCCAAGCGTGACCGCCGCATGCAGCGTCCAATAGGGATCGGCAAGATGCGGCCTTGCCAGTGCGACGAGGTCGGCGCGGCCGGCCATCAGGATCGAGTTGACATGGTCCGGCTCGTAGATATTGCCGACCGCCATGGTCGCCATGCCGACTTCGTTGCGGATGCGGTCGGAAAATGGCGTCTGGAACATGCGGCCATAGACCGGTCTTGCCACGGCCGAAGTCTGGCCGGCCGACACGTCGCAGATGTCGACTCCGGCTTCATGCAGCTGCCGCGCGATCTCGACCGAATCGGCCGGCGTCACGCCCTCGATGCCGAGCCAGTCATTGGCGGAGATGCGCATCGAGATCGGCTTTTCAGCCGGCCATACGGCGCGCACCGCATGAAAGATTTCCAAGGGATAGCGCATGCGGTTTTCCAACGAGCCGCCATAGGAGTCGGTGCGCCGGTTGGTCAAGGGTGTGATGAAGGAGGACAGGAGATAACCGTGCGCGGCGTGGATTTCGAGCATGTCGAAGCCGCAGCGCGCCGCCATCTCGGCCGAAGCGACGAACTGCTCGCGCACCGTATCCATGTCGGCGCGGTCCATCGCCTTCGGCACCTGGTTCTGCGGCGACCACGGCACGGAAGATGCCGCCATGACGGGCCAATTGCCCGAGGTCAGCGGCACGTCGGTTCCCTGCCAGCCGAGCCGGGTCGATCCCTTGGCGCCGGAATGGCCGATCTGCGCACAGATTTTGGCTTCGGTTTCGGCATGAACGAACTCGACCAGCCGCTTCCAGGCGACCTCATGCTCGGGCGCATAGAAACCGGGGCAGCCTGGCGTGATGCGGCCTTCCGGGCTGACGCAGGTCATCTCGATGTAGAGGAGAGCGGCGCCGCCCTTGGCCCGTTCGGCATAGTGGGCGAAATGCCAGTCGGTCGGACAGCCGTCGACCGCCTTGTACTGCGCCATCGGCGAGACGACGATACGGTTCTGCAGCGCCATGTCGCGCAGCCGGAACGGCGCAAACATCGGCGCGCGACGCAGACTGTTGCCGCCAGCACCGGCCTGACGTTGGAACCATTCCTCGGCGCCGGCCAGCCATTCGGCATCGCGCAGCCGCAAATTCTCGTGACTGATGCGCTGCGAACGCGTCAGCAGCGAATAATTGAACTGCACCGGATCGAGGCCGAGATAGCGCTCGACCTCCTCGAACCATTCGAGCGAATTGCGTGCCGCCGACTGCAGCTTCAGCACTTCGGTGCGGCGGGCGTCCTCATATTTGCGGAAGGCTGCCTCGAGGTCCGGCTCGGACTCGACATAGTCGGCCAGCGCCACCGCGCTTTCCAGCGCCAGCTTGGTGCCGGACCCGATCGAGAAATGCGCGCTCGCCGCCGCGTCGCCCATCAGCGCCAGGTTCTTGTAGGACCAGCGTTCGCACAAGACGCGCGGGAAATTGATCCAGGCCGAGCCGCGGATATGATTGGCATTGGTCATCAGCGCGTGGCCGCCGAGATGGCGGGCAAAGATGCGCTCGCAGACAGCAATCGATTCCTGCTGAGACATCGCGCCGAAGCCGAAGCGTTGCCAGGTCTGCTCGCTGCATTCGACGATGAAGGTCGCGGTATCGCTGTCGAACTGGTAGCCATGCGCCCAGACCCAGCCATGTTCGGTTTTCTCGAAGATGAAGGTGAAGGCGTCATCGAATTTCTGACGGGTGCCGAGCCAGACAAACTTGCATTTGCGGACATCGATATCGGGCTTGAACACGTCGACGAAGGCGCCCCGCGCTTTCGAGTTCAGCCCATCGGCGGCGACGACCAGATCGTGCGTCTCCATATATGGCTTGGGATCGGCGATGTCGGTCTCGAAGACCAGCTTGACGCCGAGTTCGCGCGCCCGCCGCTGCAGCAGCGTGAGCAGCCGCTTGCGGCCGATGCCGCAAAAGCCGTGACCGGTCGAGACCGTGCGCACGCCGTCATGGATAACGGCGATATCGTCCCAATAGGCAAAATGCTTGCGGATCCAGACGGCGCTGACCGGGTCGTTCCTGGTCAGGTTCTCCAGCGTTTCGGCCGACAGCACGACGCCCCAGCCGAACGTATCGTCGGCACGGTTGCGCTCGAACACCGTCACCTCATGCGCCGCATCCCGGAGCTTCATCGAGATGGCAAAGTAGAGGCCGGCTGGTCCGCCGCCGAGAACCGCAACTTTCATCGTGCGATCTCCTCTTCGCTTCTGTTTGTCGAGTTTACGCCTGAGGAAAATTAATTCAAGCTTGAAGTTTCAAGATTGAAACAATCCGCCCCGGATAACTCGCCTTGCCGGCAGTCGGCTCGGCAGGCCAGGGACTCCCGGGCTATTTTTCCGGGTTCTTCGGGCTCCACAGCACCGTTTCTGCATCCTTTTCATAGGCCATGCCATTGGGATAGCTGATCGCTTCCAACTGCAAGCCCCAAGGGGCCTGGAAGTAAAGGATGGCCTGGCCGGCGGCGGGGCCTTCGGTAACCGGCAGCGGTCCCATTCGCGTCTTGACGCCCTTGCCGTCAAGATAGGCTTTTGCGGCGGCGATGTCGTCGACATAGAAGGCGATATGGAAGCCGCCTATGTCGCTGTTGCGAGGCGTCAGGTCCTTCTGGTCCGGCGCGGTGTATTTGAACAGCTCGATGTTCGACCCGTGTCCGCAGCGGACCAGGGTGATCTCCTCGATCACCGCCTTGGGATAGACGCCCAGCAGATCCTGCATGAATGTGCCCTTGTCGTCGGCGAACGGGCCGAACGACATCGCCTTCTTGCAGCCAACCACTTCGGTGAAGAAATCGACCGCCTGCTGCATGTCGGGGACGGTGACGCCGGTGTGGTCGTGGCCACGCATGCCGGGTATGGAACTGGCGCAAGTGGTGCCGATGCTTCCCAGCACGGTGGCTGCAAGCGTCGCATATCGGATCGCATTCTTCATATCAGTCATCCTCCATAGCGGGACATTTTGCCGGGCGCACGCCCGAGGCCCGCTCTTCGGCGTGCGAATAGGATTGTGCTTCATGCCGGCGCCTTTGGGGCGGGAAGCAGCCAGGCGTCATCGATCTCGGGCAGCGGAATGGCGGCGAGGAGGTCGCGCGTGTAGGCCTGCCGCGGGTGCTCGAACAAAGTATCCGTCGCGCTGGCTTCGACGATCGCGCCTTCGCGCATGACGATCACTTGCCGGCAGAGCCTCCGGATCACCGACAGATCGTGGCTGATAAAGGCAACGGTCAGGCCCATTTCGGCGGCGAGTTTTTCCAGCAACGTCAGGATCTGCGCCTGGGTCGAGACGTCGAGGCCGGAGACGATTTCGTCGGCCAGCACGAATTTCGGCGACAGCGCCAGTGCGCGGGCAATGCCGACGCGCTGGCGCTGGCCGCCCGACAATTCGTGACGGTAGCGGCCGGCAAAGCTCTGCGGCAGGCCGACGCGCTGCAGCGCCTCCGCGACGCGTGCCTTGAGATTGTCGCCAAGCCCGTTCTGTTTGAGGGGTGCTGCAATGATGCTGAAGATGGTGCGGCGCGGGTTGAGCGACGACATCGGATCCTGGAAGATCATCTGCAGATTGCGGCGCAGCGGCCGGAGCTCGGCCTCAGGCAGATGTGTGATGTCGCGGCCGTCGAACATGACGTTGCCGGCACTGGGCTCCAGCAGGCGCACCAGCGCGCGGCCGAGCGTCGATTTGCCGGAGCCGGATTCGCCGACGATGCCGGTCACCGATCCCCTTGGCAGGTCGAAATCCAGGCCTTTCAGGATCTCGGCCAGCGGCGCCCGGCCGATCAGCGGTTTGCGCGTCATATCGGGCAACGCAACCTTCAACCCGCGCACGGAAAACAGCGGCTCAACCATGCGGTCGCCTCCATGCCTGGTCGGCGGCGGCGATCTCCGCGGCCAGCCCGGCCAGTACCTTGTCGTCGACCGGCTTCAGCGAGGCGAACGGATCGGTGTAACGCGGTGTCGCCGCCATCAGCGCCAGCGTATAAGGGTGCTGGGGTGCGGCGAACAGCGCTGCGGTATCGGCCTCTTCCACCACCTTGCCAGCATAGAGCACCGAAACTTTCTGGCTGATCTTGGCAACCACACCGAGATCGTGAGTAACGAACAGGATCGCCGTGCCGTGCTCGCGCTGTAATTGCGCGATCAGCCGCAAGATCTGTTTCTGCACGGTCACGTCGAGCGCGGTCGTCGGCTCGTCGGCGACGATCAGCCTTGGTTCGGCTGCAAACGCCGCGGCGATTAGCACGCGCTGCCGCATGCCGCCGGACAGCTCGTGCGGATAGCATTTGAGCACGCGCTCGGGGTCGCGGATCTGCACCTCGTCCAGCAATTGGCGGATGCGTGCATCGGCCTTCTCACCGCTCCAGCCGAGGATGCGCACCAGCCGGTCGGTCATTTGCGGGCCGATGCGCCGTGACGGATTGAGCGCCGTCAGCGGGTCTTGCGGGATCAGCGCCGTGCGCGCTCCGATCAGGGTGCGCCTTGCCTTGGGTGCCAGCCGGCCCAGATCCTCGCCTTCGAGCAGCATATCGCCTTCGACGATGCGCACGCTCGGTGGCAGCACGCCGAGCACGGCCTTGCCGATCATTGTCTTGCCGGCGCCGCTCTCGCCGACCAGCGCGCGGACTTCTCCGGGCTCGACGGCGAGCGACACCGAGCGCAGCACGCGCAAGCCATTAGGCAGCACCGCGCTAAGGTTGCGTATGTCCAGGCAGGGTTTCGCAGGCGCGTTCATCGCAGCACCGGATCGAAACGCGCCCTGAGGCCCTCGCCGAACTGGCTGAACGACAGCACCGTCAGGATCAGCGTGACCAGCGGGAACACCAGCACCCACCAGGCCTGATGGATCGACAGGCGGCCCTCGGCGATGATGCCGCCCCAGGTCGGGTCGTCTGTCGAGATCGACAGATTGACGAAAGACAGGATCGCCTCGACGATGACGGCAATGCCCATCTCCAGCGACAGCAGCGCCACAATCGACGGCACCACATTGGGCAGCACCTCGCGCAGCATGATGCCGATGCGGCCATAGCCGGCGATGCGGGCGTTCTCGACATAGTCCATGCGCGACTGACCCATGGTCTCGGCGCGGATCACCCGGCAGAAGCGCGTCCAGTCGATGACGGCGATGGCGATGATGACCGAGCTCAAGCCGGTGCCGAGCACGGCGACCAGAAGGATGGCAAACAGCACCGGCGGAAACGCCATCCAGACATCGACGATACGCGAGATGATGCGGTCGGCCCAGCCGCCGAAATAGCCGGCGATCAGGCCGAGCGTCGAGCCGACCAGGCAGGCGGCAAGGGCTGCCGCGAAGGCGACGATGAAGGCGATGCGGGCACCGAAGATCAGCCGTGACAGGAGATCGCGGCCGAGGCTGTCGGTGCCGAGCCAGTAGCCGGGCTCGGCACCACTCAGCCAGAACGGCGGCAGCCGCTCCAGCATCAGATCCTGCGCCAGCGGGTCCTGCGGTGCGACCAGCGGCGCAAAAATTGCGGCCAGCAGCCCAATCAGCAGCCAGCCGCCGGCCAGCCACAAGCGGGCGCGCGAGCCATGTCTTGAAATGCGGGCCTCATCCATGGCGCAGCCTCGGATTGAGCAACGCGTACATCATGTCGACGGCAAGGTTGATCAGCACGAACAACAGCGCGAAGACCAGCACGATGCCCTGGATCAGCGGCAGGTCGCGATTGATGACGGCATCGATCGCCATATTGCCGAGACCTTCATAGGAAAACAGCCGTTCGACGATGACCGTGCCGCCGATCAGGAAGGTAAACTGCACGCCGACCAGAGTGAGCGTCGGCAGCGCCGCGTTCTTCAACGCCTCGCGCAGGATGACCTGCGTTTCCGAAAAGCCCTTTACCCGCGCCAGCACGACATAGTCGAGGTCGAGCACTTCCTTCAGCGACTGTTTCAGCAGCTGCGAGATGATCGCGGCCAGCGGCAGCGCCAGCGCGATCGCCGGCATCAGCATGTGTGCCAGCAGGTCCCTGGTCAGGTCGAAGCGCAGTCGCACGATGCTTTCGAACAGATAGAATTGCGTGGCGAAGGGCAGGTCGAGTTGCGGCGACACCCGGCCGGAAATGTCGAACACCGGCACCAGCACGCCGAACAACAAGATCAGCACCAGACCCCACAGGAAATCGGGAATTGAGAGCGCCGCACCACTGGCAATGTCGATGCCGGCCTCGACCGCGGTGCCGCGCTCGCGCGCGCCGAGGATCGCCATCGTGCCGCCGATCGCCACCGCCATCACAAGCGCGACGGAGGCGAGCTCCAGCGTCGCCGGGAGGCGATTGAAGACCAGCCCCAGCACATCCTGCCGCAGTGAGATCGACGTGCCGAAATCGCCTCTGACTACGCCGGACAGCCAGATGAAGAATTGCTGGACGATCGTCTTGTCCAGCCCGTACAGCGCGCGCAGCCGCGCGATGTCGGCATCGGTGGCGCCGGGCGGCAGCATCATCGCGATCGGATCGCCGGGGGCGACGCGGATGACGATAAAGACGACGACGGCCACGCCGAACAGCGTGATCGCCATCGTCAGAAGACGGATCAGGAATCTTTGCAGCAGCATGGTCGCCTGTATGCCTGGCGGAAAAGGCGCGCCGTCGTTGCAGACGGCGCGCGTTAGTCCCGGGCCGATCTCAGGCCGGGCTCATCAGCGCCGGCAACAGCGCGCCCGACACATGCTGCACGACATTGACGCCCTTGGCATGCACGATCGGCTGCGCATACTGGATCAGCGGCAGCACATAGGCCTGCTCGGCGATGTATTTGTCGACGGCCTTCCAGCCGGCGATGCGCTTGGCCTCGTCCTTCTCGCCCCATAGCGGGTTGATCATGTCGATCAAGTCCTGGCTGTCCCACACCGAATGCGGGCTCGGGCCATACATGGCAAAGCCGGTCGAAGTGGTGGGGTCGCCGATGGCGTTGCCCCAATTGTAGAAGGCTGCCGGCGCCAGCTTGTCGGCGGCGCGCAGCTCGTAGTGCTTGGCGATTTCGTAGACCTCGATCGTCGCCTCGATGCCGACCTTGCGCCACATGCCGACGATCGCCTGGATCATCTCGTAATCCTTGGGCTTGAAGCCCTTGGTCGTCTGGATCGTGAACTTGACCGGCTTTTCCGGCGAATAGCCGGATGCGGCCAGCAATTCCTTGGCCTTTTCCGGATTGTGCTCGACCTTGATCGACGGATCGTAGGCAGCGTATTCCGGCGTCTCCAGCGTATCGATGGGCTGTCCGTAGCCGCGCAGCAGCCGGTCGACCAGCAGCTTCTTGTCGACCGCCATCACCGCCGCCTGGCGGATATTCTTGTCCAGCATCACGTCGATGTCGTTGAAAAAGATCATGCCGATGTCGGAAACGTTCTTGCACGAGCCGGCAAGCCCGTCCTTGGCGATCAGGCGGTCATATTCCTCATAGGGGATTTCGAGCGTAACCTGCGAGGAACCGGACTCGATCTCGGCGACGCGGCTCGCCGCATCGGTGACGAACTTGATGGTCACGTTTTCGAAGGCCGGCTTGCCGCCCCAGTAGTTCGGGTTGGCCTTGAGACGCAGGAAGGCGTTGCGCTCGAATTTGTCGACCATATAGGGCCCGGTGCCGATCGGAGCTTTCTCGAAGCCTTCGGCGCCGACCTTTTCGTAATAGGCCTTCGGCATGATGTAGCCGGTCAGGAACGACATCCATTTGAAATACACTGGGTCGAATTGCACGACATCGCCGGTGATCTTGTTGCCGTCGATCTTGAAATTGTTGACGTTCTTCCAGACGAACTGGATCGGGTTGCCGGTCTTTTCATCGCCCGCCCGCTGCAGCGACCAGACCACGTCTTCGGCCGTAAATGGCGAGCCGTCATGCCAGGTGACGCCCTCGCGCACCGTCATCGTGATCTTGCTGCGATCTTCGTTCCAGCCCCATTCGGTGAGCAGGCCGGGCGCGAAGGAAAGGTCCGGCTTCTGCGGGATGAACTGGTCGAACACCGATTGGTAAAGGCCCTGGATGGTCGGGTTGACTGCCGAAGGCCCGGTGGTCGGGTCCCAGGACGGCAGGTTGACATTGTAGGCGATGGTCAGTTCGCCGGCAGCCTTGGCGATTTGCGGCAGGCCGAGCGCCGTAGCGCCAAGCGCGGCCGCGCCATATCCGAGCAATTCTCGTCTGTTGATTGTCATGGTCGTTCCCCTGTTGCTTTTATGCGCGGTGTCGTTGTCAATCGGTGGGTTCAGGCTCCTTGGGCAACCGCGCCTTGTCCTCCTTCACCCTAGTTGAAAATTACGGCTTTACCTCCCGCCAAGTTGTTGTGCGAGCATGAAGCCCGAGCCCGCACCAGTGCCGGCGCCCGGCCATGTTGCCGCCCCGGTCAGATGCAGATTGCCGACCGGCGTGTTCCAGCCGGCGTAGCCGCGCGCCGGCCGGAACAGGAAATTCTGCGCCAGATGATGGCTGCCGCAGATCTGGTCGCCGCCGACAAGGTTGGGGTTCTCGCGTTCGAGGTCGATGGGCGAGAACACGGCGCGGCCGAGGATCTTCCGGCGAAGGCCGGGCGCATAGCGCTCGATAATGTCGAGGACGCGCTCGGCGTAGTGCTCCCTAGCCTCGTCCCAGTGAGCCGCCGCGATCGTGCCCGCCGCATCGCTCACAATCTCGGCCGGCAGCATGCGCACCTGCACCCACAGCACATGCTTGCCGTCCGGCGCACGCGAGGGATCGACCGCGGTCGGCTGACCGACGACCAGCACCGGTTCATCCGGCAGCATGCCGGACATCGCCTGCTGATAGGTTCGCGACATGGCATCAAGCGACGGCGACAGATGCACATAGGCGAACTGCCGAAGCTCGGCGCCGGCGCGCCAGTCCGGCAGATCGTCGAGCGCCAGATGGATCATCATCGTCCCCGGCGCATGGCGAAAGTTTTTCATGGCCGTGTCGAAAACGGCGTCGCGCGAACCGTCAGGCAACAGCTTCCCAGTCAGCGCCTTGGGCGCGACACTGGCGATGACGGCCCTGGTGGCGGTGTGGATCTCGCCGGAAGCGAGCCGCACGCCGGTCGCCTTGCCGGCGGACACCGTGATTTCGGCGACGTCAGCCCCAGTGACGATCTTGCCGCCGGCCGCCGTGAGCATGCCCGACAAAGCGCGGATGATGGTGTCGGCGCCGCCCTTGCCGAGCACCATGCCGAAGCACTGGTTGGCCATGGATTCGAGGTAAGGAAACACCGCGCCGCCGGCGATGTCGGGGGCGAAGTCGAGATGCATGCCCCAGGTGGCGAGCGTCGCCCTGACATGCGGCGACTGGAAAGTCTCCTCGAGCCACGCGCGGGGTGAGGAAAGCAGCAGCCGCCCGGTATCGAGCGCGCCGGCAAAACCCTTCTTGCGCCACAGGTTCCAGGCAGTGCCGGCGAGCGCTCGACCGCTCATCGGCGAGCCCAGCAGCCGGAACAGATGCTCGGCCTCGGCCGGGAATGCCGCAACCAAGCGGCGCCATGTGGCGACGTCGATTGCGGAGAAGGCGGCCATTCGTGCAGCGGTCGTTTCCAGATCGCTGCTGACACCGAACCAGCGGCCGTCGGGGAACGCACTGGCAAAACAGTCGGCCACCGGCACGAATTCCAGCCCGTGGGTTTTCAATTCATTTGCATATTTCTTGTGAAAGGCCGAGCCGGCAAAAAGGCTCAGATTCATCGCGCCGAAATCGTGCCGGAAACCCGGCAGCGTGAATTCACGCGTCTGGACGGCGCCGCCAATCGTTGCATCGCGCTCGAAAACGGCAGTTTTCCAGCCTTTGAGCGCCAGATGCGCGGCGCATGCCAGACTGTTGTGGCCTGCCCCGACAAATATGGCGTCGAACTCGCTCACATCCCACCCAACCCATTTCCTTTATGCTTAAAGATAATTGCAGATGCATATGTTTTCGTCTAGTAGGATATTAAGGGCCGCAACGAGCCTTCAGAGCCATCCAAGAAGAGGGAACACAGACCATGGATACGCAACAACTCCTCGGCGAAGTCGCCGGCCAGCTTCTTTCAGGCGCCATCCAGGTGGTCGACCTGACGGCGCCGCTCGGGCCGGACACACCGCTGATCAAGCTGCCGCCGGAACTGGCGGTAGACACGCCGAAGATCGAGATCCACGCCATCTCCGCCTATGACAAGAACGGACCTTGGTGGGCGTGGAACTGGCTCAAACTCGGCGAGCATTCAGGCACGCATTTTGATGCGCCCAATCACTGGATCACCGGTAAGGATTATCCGGACGGCGCCACCGACACCATTCCGGCGCAGAATTTTGTCGGACCCGTCAATGTCATCGACTGTTCGAAGGAAGCGGCCGCCGATCACGATTTCCTGCTCGCCGTCGATCACATCAAGGCATGGGAAGCCGAACATGGCGTTATCAACGCGGGCGAGTGGGTGGTGATGCGCACCGACTGGTATAAGCGCAACGGCTCGGAAGCCGAGTTCCTCAACGCCAATGAGACCGGTCCTCACACGCCCGGCCCGACCGCGGAAGCCATCCAGTATCTGATCGGCAAGGACATCAAGGGCTGGGGCAGCGAGACGATCGGCACCGATGCCGGCAAGGCCGGCGGCATGGAGCCGCCATTCCCGGCGCACAGCCTGATGCACAAGGCCAATCGCTACGGCCTCGCCAGCCTGTGCAACCTCGACCGGCTGCCGCCGAAAGGCGCGATCCTGATCGCCGCACCACTCAAAATCGAGCACGGCACCGGCAGCCCGATCCGCGCGTTGGCGTTGGTGCCAAGGCAATAGGGTAGCTGCGGTCTTCGGGAGAAGATCATGTGCGCAGGCAGCGTTGTAGTGACGAATTGGGAGCGGCAGCCTTGCAAAGCTGGGGCTCTACGGCGCCCCCCTCTGTCCTGCCGGACATCTCCCCCACTTGGGGGGAGATTGGCAGTTTCGGCGCCCCGCTCATTCCTGCGACGTTGGAGAGTGGCGAAGGCCGCGGTGACAGCCGATCTCCCCCCAAGTGGGGGAGATGTCCGGCAGGACAGAGGGGGGCGCGAAGGAACGCCAACCCGCGCAAATGAATTCCACCTTCCGCTCACCGGGAGCACGCATCGATGAGCGCTCCTGATCACATCATCGTCGGCAGCGGCATCAACGCGCTGGTCTGCGCCGCGATGCTTGGCGGCAAGGGGGCGAAGGTGCTGGTGCTCGAGCGCAACGACCGCATCGGCGGCTGCATGCGCACAGAAGAAATCACCGCGCCCGGCTTCATCCACGACGTGATGGCGACGACCTTCGTTCTGTTCATCACCTCGCCGGCCTATGCGGCGCTGGGCAAGGATCTGGCGCGGCACGGCCTGGAGTTTTGCAACACCGTCACGCCCAGCGGCGTGCTGCGTCCGGATGGCAGCCATGCCATCCTGCGCACCGATCGCGCCGCCAATGTCGCGGCGGCCAATGCGCTTGCCGCGGGCGACGGCGACCGGCACGGCAGCGATGTCGGCGAGATCGAGCGCAATGCCGGCCTCCTGTTCGGGCTGCTCGGCGGCAGCCTGTGGTCTTACCCGACGGCAAAGCTGCTGGCGGGCGAGGCATGGCGGCGCGGCCCGCGTGGCCTTGCCGCCTTTGTCGGCGACGCGCTGGTGCCGGCGCGCGGCTGGCTGGAAAGCACCTACCAGTCGGAAACCATGCGCGCGCTGTGGGCGCCCTGGGTGCTGCATGCCGGCCTCGGGCCTGAAGATGCGTTTTCGGGACAGATCGCCAAGGTCATCGCCTTCGCGCTTGAGGCGGCCGGCGCGCCGATCGTCAAGGGCGGTGCCAGGAACCTGCTGTCCGCCTTCGAAGCCCTGATCAGGGAACGTGGCGGCGAAATCCGCACCGGCGCCGACGTCGCGGCCATCGTCCAGAGCGGAGGCCGTGCAACCGGCGTGCGGCTGGCTTCCGGCGAGATCGTGACCGCCAAGAAGAGCGTGATCTGCTCGGTCACGCCGACCCAGCTTTACGACCGGCTGCTCGGCAGGGATGCTGCAAAGGACGACGCCGAAGCAGCGCAAAAATACCTCTACGGCAAGGGCAATTTCCAGATCCACTATGCCTTGGACAAGCCGCCGGCATGGCGCGGCGAGGGCCTGGACAAGGTCGCGCTGCTGCATCTGACACCCGGGCTCGACGGCGTGTCGAAGGCCTGCAACGAGGCCGTGCGCGGTATGTTGCCGGAGGTGCCGACCATCTGCGTTGGCCAGCCGCATGCGCTCGACCCGTCGCGCTGTCCGGACGGCAAGGCGATCCTGTGGCTGCAATTGCCCGAGGCGCCACGGCATATCAAGGGCGATGCCGCCGGCAAACTGCAGACACCAGCGGACGGCCGCTGGACCGAGGCGCTGCGCGAAGCCTATGCCGACCGCGCCGAAGCGATCCTCGCCAGTCATATCGAAGGATTCAAGGACAGCGTCATCGCACGCCGCGCCTATTCGCCGGCCGATTTGGGAGCGATGAACATCAACTTGGTCGGCGGCGATCCCTATGGCGGCTCCTCGGCTATCGACCAGTCGTTCCTGTGGCGGCCGTTCAAGACGAGCCGCAATCACGATACCGGCGTCAAGGGCCTCTACCATATCGGCGCCTCGACCCATCCGGGTGCTGGCTTGGGTGGCGGCTCCGGCTTCCTCCTGGCGGGGAGGCTGTGATGGAACAGAAGGTTGTGCGCCAGCGCATCTCGACACTGGGCCAGATCGGCCTGCAGCAATTCGCGCCCTATCTGATGAACCGCATCATGGGCCGCTACAATGCCACCTTGCGAGATAATTTCCGCAAGCAGGGCCTGACCATTCCGCAGGTGAGGACGCTGGCCGTCCTGTCGGTCACCGATGGCGTCACCGTCAACGATCTGTCGGTCTATACCGTCATCGAGCAGTCGACCTTGAGCCGTACGCTCGACACGCTGGAGGGACAAGGGTTTGTGCGGCGCGAGCAGGGGGTTACCGACAGCCGTATCCGCCATGTGTTCCTGACCGACGATGGCCGCGCCGAATTCGCGCGCGCCTGGCCGGCCATGCACGACGCTTTCGAGACGATGTTCGACGACATCGACGATGCCGAATACGCGGCGCTGATCGCGACGCTGCAAAAGATGCTGAAGAACATTCGCAAGCACGACATCTGATCTTACGCGCCGCCAGATTCCTGGCGGCAACGGAAGGAGCCCAAAATGGCCGAACGGTCTTTTGCCAAGGAAGTCGAAAAGCTCAGACTCGGCGCCGGCGAGGAGTTTTCCGGCGAGGGCATTCTGGCCATCACCAAGGCGCTGCTGCAATGCGGCGTCGGTTATGTCGGCGGCTATCAGGGCGCGCCGATCAGCCATTTGATGGACGTGCTGGCCGACGCGCAGGATATCCTGGGCGAGCTTGGCGTGCATTTCGAGGCAAGCGCCTCGGAAGCCACCGCGACCGCCATGCTGGCGGCATCGGTGCACTATCCGATCCGCGGCGCGGCGACCTTCAAGTCGACGGTCGGCACCAATGTCGCGTCCGACGCGCTGGCCAACCTGGCGTCCGGCGGCGTCACCGGCGGCGCACTGATCATCGTCGGCGAGGATTACGGCGAAGGATCGTCGATCATGCAGGAGCGCAGCCACGCCTTCGCCATGAAAAGCCAGGTCTGGCTGCTCGACCCGCGACCGAACCTGCCGTCGATCGTCAAGGCGGTAGAGGACGGCTTCGAGCTGTCCGAGGTTTCCAACACGCCGGTCATGCTGCAGGTGCGCATCCGCTGCTGCCATGTGCACGGCCATTTCATCGCCAAGGATAACAAGCGCCCGGCGATGACGGTCGCCGATGCGCTCGAGGCGCCGCGCCGCGACACCGGCCGCATCGTGCTGCCGCCCGCGTCCTTCCTGCACGAGAAGGAAAAGGTGCAGAAACGCTGGCCGGCGGCGGTGGATTTCATCCGCGACAACAAGATCAACGAGT
Organism: Mesorhizobium sp. M1403; assembly: GCF_040317695.1. Classification (NCBI taxonomy): domain Bacteria; kingdom Pseudomonadati; phylum Pseudomonadota; class Alphaproteobacteria; order Hyphomicrobiales; family Phyllobacteriaceae; genus Mesorhizobium; species Mesorhizobium sp. M1403. Next base: position 224,383 of record NZ_JAMYKY010000005.1, read on the forward strand.
TCTTCGGCCCGGAGCACGGCGCGGTCGGCATCGTCATGCAGGGCGGCATGTACAATTCCGTCATCCGGGCGCTGCAGCGGCTCGGCCTCGCCGACACCTATGGCGACACCGACGTGCCGCTCTATGTGCTGAACGCCGTCTACCCGCTGGTCGATGACGAGTTTCTGTCCTTCTGCGAAGGCAAGGACGCCGTCCTCGTCGTCGAGGAAGGCCAGCCCAATTACATCGAGCAAGCCTTTGCCGCGATGCTGCACAAGGCCGGGCGCGGCACCAAGCTCGTCGGCAAGGAACATCTGCCTATGGCCGGCGAATACACCGGCCAGGTGATGCTCGACGGCATCGGATCGTTCCTGCGCGCCACCATCCCGCATCTGCTGCCAAGCGAGGTCCGCGCCCCGAACAAGATCGGCGACGGGCTCGATACGGCCGACCTGATCAATGTCGTCCCGGGCCGTCCGCCCGGCTTCTGCGTCGGCTGCCCGGAACGGCCGATCTTCGCCGCCACCAAGCTGGTCGAGCAGGAACTGGGCAAGCACCACATCGCCTCCGACATAGGCTGCCACCTGTTCTCGATCATGCCGCCTTTCGAGCTGGGCGCCACCACCATGGGCTACGGATTGGGGCCGGCTTCCGCCTCGGCGTTCAATGCGCCCGATGCCAGGCGCCGCTCGATCTCCTTCGTCGGCGATGGCGGCTTCTGGCACAACGGCCTGACCTCATCGATCGGCAATGCGGTGTTCAACAAGAATGACGGCGTCATCGTCATCGTCGACAATTTCTATTCGGCCGCGACCGGAGGGCAGGACATCCTGTCGTCCCGCGCCGGCAACAAGACGAAGTCGACCAAGCATCCGATCACCGAGGCGGTGAAGGGGATGGGCGTCAAATGGCTGCGCCACATCGACCGCACCTACGACGTAACCAAGATGCAAGACGCGCTGCGCGAAGCGCTGACGACGGACGAAAAGGGCCCAAAAGTCATCGTCGCCTCGTCCGAATGCATGCTCAACCGGCAGCGCCGCGAAAAGCCTCTGGTCGACAAGGCGATCAAGGGCGGTAAGCGGACGGTCAAGCCGAAATTCGGCGTCGACGAGGATATCTGCACTGGCGATCACGCCTGTATGCGGCTTTCCGGCTGCCCGTCGCTATCGGTGAAGTCGCTGGACGACCCGCTGCGCGACGATCCGGTGGCGCATATCGACGAGAGCTGCGTCGGCTGTGGCAATTGCGGCGAGGTTGCCGACGCGGCGGTGCTCTGCCCGTCCTTTTACCGCGCCGACGTGGTGCACAATCCGAGCCGCCGGGACCGTTTCCTGGAAGCGGCGCGCCGCGCCATGATCGGCCTCTTGCAGCGGCGCCGTGAAAGCCGGCGCCTGACATTCGCCGATGCTTGACGCTGTCCCATCAGCCCGTTCCAAGGCCGGCGCGCCGGACGACGAGCGCGTCATCAAGCTTGCCGTGCTGGCGGTCGGCGGCCAGGGCGGCGGCGTGCTGGCCGACTGGATCACCGACGTTGCCGAGCGCAACGGCTATGTCGCGCAATCGACCTCGGTCGCCGGCGTCGCCCAGCGCACCGGCGCCACCATCTATTACGTCGAGATGTGCCGCGACAGCGGCCGGCTGCCGGTCTTCGCGCTGTCGCCGTCGCAGGGCGACGTCGATATATTGATCGCCGCCGAACTGATGGAGGCCGGCCGCGCCATCATCCGCGGCTTCGTCACGCCGGAGCGCACGACACTGATCGCCTCGTCGCACCGCATCGCAGCTGTCTCGGAAAAGATCGAGCCTGGCGACGGCCGCGCCTCGTCCGCCAAGGTGCATGCCACGGCGGAAGCCGCGGCCAAGCGCTTCATCGCCTTCGACATGGAGAAGATCGCCGCCGACAACGGCTCGATGATCTCGGCCAGCCTGCTCGGCGCGCTGGCCGGCTCCGATGCCTTGCCGTTCACACGCGAGAGCTACGAGCAGGCGGTCAGTGCCGGCGGCCGCGGTGTGAAGGCCAGCCTCGCCGCCTTCGGCGCCTCCTACGATCGGGCGCGCGGCATCGCGAGTGCGCCTTCGGGCGATAAGACGGCACAGCCGGCAGCCGCTGAAACTGGCTCGGGCGCGGCGACAAAAGTCAGCGGCCCGCAAAGTCTCTTGCGAGGCTGGCAGCACCTGGCCGCCCGGGTCGATGCTTTGCCGGCTCCTGTCCGCGACATGGCGATGCGCGGTCTGAAAAAGGTTGTCGACTATCAGGACATCGCCTATGGCGGCGAGTATCTCGACCGGCTAGACCGGGCCGTCGTCCTGGACAATGCCGAACATGACTACGCGCTGTCGATCGCCGCCGCCAAGCATCTGGCCAATGCGATGTGCTACGACGACATGATCCGCGTCGCCGACCTCAAGACGCGCTCGAGCCGCGACCGACGCGTACGCCGCGAGGTCGGCGTCAAGGACGGCTCGGTCCTGCAGGTGACCGAATATTTCCATCCGCGCATTGAGGAATTCTGCGGCACGCTGCCGGCCGGGCTCGGCAGCTACATCGAAAGCCGGCCGAAGCTCGCCGCCTTCCTCGACCGCCGCATCAATCGCGGCCGCCACATCCGCACCGACAGTTTTGCCGGCTTTGCCGCATTGTGGTTCATCGGCGGCCTGCGCCGCTGGCGCCGCCGCCTGCTGCGCCACAAGATCGAGACCGCGCATCTCGAGCGCTGGTATGCGCTGGCGCTCGGCCAAGTCGGCCAGGACTACGCGCTTGGCACGGAGATCCTCAACTGCCGCCGGCTGATCAAAGGCTACAGCGATACCCATGCCCGCGCGCAGTCGAAATTCGACCGGGTGCTGTCGGCGCTCGACCTGCTCAAGGGCCGCCCGGACGCCGCCGACTGGATCAGACGCCTGCGCGAAGCGGCGCTGAAGGACGAAAAGGGCGACATGCTCGACGGCGCGCTGAAAACCGTGGCGTCGCTGGGCGACACCTCGCCGAGCTGAGGCGCTCGTTCAACCCCGGCTGCAACTCAGTCTGCGTCCATGTCGCCTTCGACGCGGCAGTCTGCAGGGCAATTCTGAGGCCAATGATCTCGGCGATCGCAGCCTCCAGCACCAGGACGATCGTTTCCTTTGCCACATCATCGAAATTTTCGGCGACATAGCTCAGGTCGCTTAGGACATCGTCTTCCTCTTCGTGATTTTCTCCCTCTGTTGAACGTCAGGCCGGAACGGCCGACGATGAGATAGGCTTTGGGCTGGATCGATGGAACGCGCTTCTTTCACGCTATCATCACGGAAGTGAGGCTATCCAGCCCGCTTCGCTAGGTCTTGCCGCCGCCTTGGTTGTCTGCCTGTTTTGTAGTCCTCATGCCTAGGGCGGCAGCAAACATATCGGCTCCGGGACAAATAACGCCCGCTTCCGAGGGGTGATTTGCCAAATCGCCGCGGTCATGTGAGGTCATGTGAAATGAGCGTGTTGCACTCATTGCCTACTGTTGTACCTTCAATGTTCTGGAGGCGCGGGTTTGATGCTGCTTGAGCGAGAGGATCCACTTGGAGCTTTGTTGGCCGCGGCCGAGAGAGCTGCTGCCGGACATGGCGGGACCGTGCTGGTGCATGGCGAGGCGGGCCTAGGCAAGACCTCTCTGCTGCGCGAATTCGCGGAAAACGCCGACCGGGACTGCCGGGTGCTGTGGGGCTGGTGCGAGGCGCTCTTCACGCCGCGTCCATTGGGCCCTCTCCAGGACATGGCGCACTTGCTCGACCCGCGCGTGGCAGCGCTGCTTGAGGAGACCGCAGCCCCGGAGCGGCTTTTCCCGGCATTGCTGAACGCGCTGCAGCGCGCCAAGGGCACGACCGTGCTCATCTTCGAGGACATGCATTGGGCGGATAATGCGACGCTCGACCTCGTAAGATATCTCGGTCGCCGCGTCTCCCTGCTCCGCACCATGCTGGTGCTCAGCATGCGCAGAGAGGACTTGAACGCCGATCACCCGCTGACCCACGTGCTCGGCGATCTTCCCGCCGCCTCCGTACGCCGCGTGACGCTTAAACCGCTGTCTCCCCAGGCGGTTACGATGCTGGCCGAACAGGCCGGCCGTTCCGCCGACGGGCTTTACCGCATTACTGAGGGCAATCCCTTCTTCGTTACCGAGCTCCTGTCCAGCAGCGAGACCGAATCGGCGCGCGTGCCCGATTCCATACGCGATGCGGTGTGGTCCCGCCTGTCGCGCCTGACGCCTGGAGAGCGCGACGTGCTGGAGGTCATGAGCATCATGCCGGGCAGCGTTGAGCCGTGGCTGATCCGGGCCCTTCTCGGGGACGAAACCGAAGCGCTCGTGGATCGATGCGTCGACCGTGGATTGCTGCGGCGGGACGATCAGGGCGCGCTGACATTTCGCCACGAGCTTGCCAGGGAAGCGACGCTCGACCGGCTCTCCCCCTCTCTGCAACGTTTGCTTCATTCCAAGGTCGAAGCGGCTCTCTCGGAAGTTCCGGCGTCGCAGGCAAGCGCTCTGCTTTCGCGCCGCGTCCATCACGCCGGCGGCGCCGACAATGGCGAACGCGTGCTCGAACTCGCGCCGCTTGCCGCCAGGCAGGCCGCCCGCCTGGGCGCGCACCGGGAGGCGGCCTCGCATCTGGCGACCGCACTCAGATATGTCGACCAAGCCCCGCCGGAACTGGCCGCGCAGTTGCACGAGGACTGGGCCTACGAGGCCGGCCTGGCGCTGCTTGTCTATGACGCCATCATCGAGGCCCGGCATCGCGCCATCGCTATCTGGCGGCAGCTGGACCGGGTCGACAAGATAGGGCTCAATTTGCGCTGGCTGTCGCGGCTGCACTGGCGGCGCGGCGAAGGTCCGCAGGCGGAAGAGTATGCGGACCAGGCCGTGCATGAAGTGGAAAGCCTGCCGCCGGGTCCCGAAGTGGCAATGGCCTACAGCACACGCTCGCAGCTCCACATGCTGCACTATCGTTTCGACGAGGCGATCGAATGGGGCGAGCGCGCGATCAGCCTGGCCGATCGGCTGGGTGAGGTCGAGACGCGCGTTCACGCCCTCAACAATGTCGGCACCGCGCTCATGTTCGCCGACCGTCCCGGCGGCCGTGAGCGGCTGGAGGAAAGCCTTGCCCTGGCGCTCGAGCACGGGCTCCACGACCATGCGGCGCGGGCCTATACGAACTTTGCGGAATGCGCGGTGGTGGCCAAGGACTTCGAGCTGGCGGAGCGGCTGCTGGCCGAAGGCATCGCATTCTGCACCAGGCACGACCTCGATTCGGCGGCGCAATACCTGCTCGGCCGGCAGGCGCAGCTTTGCATGGAACAGGGCCGGTTTCGCGAGGCCGCAACCATCGCTCAGGGCGTCATGAATGTGGAGCGCCTGCCGATGGTGATGCACTTGCCGGCGCTCACCGTGCTTGGCACGGTCCGCGTAAGGCTGGGCGAGACCGACGGCGTCGACCTTTTGCAGCGGGCCCTTGCGGAGGGGCAGACGACCGGCGAGCCGCAGCGTATCGTCCCGGTTCGCCTGGCGCTGACGGAGGCGGCCTGGCTTGCCGAGGATATCGGCGCCGGCCACGCGCAGCTTACCGAGCTGGCGGCCATGAACCTCGACAATTTCCGCCCCAGGGACCTTGGCGAATTGTCGGTCTGGTGGCGTCGATGCGGAATGCCCGGATCGCTGCCGGCGCTATCGGCGCCCATACCGTCGCCCTGGTCCGCCGAGCTTGTCGGCGACCCGCAGGCCGCCGCGGCGGAGTGGACGCGTTTCTCGCTGCCCTACGAGGCAGCACTTGCCCTCATGCAGGTTCGTGGGGCGGATGCCGGAACGGCGCTCGCTCGCGCCGTGGCGATGCTGGACGAGATCGACGCGCCCGCGGCCGCAGCGCTGGCGCGCAAGCTCGCGCAGCGTCAGGGCCTGTCAGGCCTGCTGCCGAAGGTGCAGCGCGGACCCTATGCGGCGGCCCGTCGCCATCCGCTCGGCCTGACACAGCACGAGCAGAAGGTGCTCGCCCTGATCGCCCAGGGCATCAGCAACAAGGAAGTCGCGCGACATTTGTCGCGCTCGCCCCGCACGATCGAGCATCACGTCTCCTCGCTGCTCGGCAAGCTCAACGCCGCAAACCGTATGGAAATCCTCCTGCGGCTGCGCGGCGAGCCGTGGCTCCTGACGGGCACCCATCCGTTGGAACCGCACCAGACGGGACCATGATTCCAGCCGATTCTGTCGGGATGGAACAGGCTCTGGGTAGTTCCCGCAGCAAAATTTCCGCGAAAACTGGGAAATCGACCGCCTAAAAATGGGTGGCGGTACCGATTTGCATGCCCGCGGCTCCGCGTAGGTTTCTGCTCGCAGCGTGGATGGACCTCCCAACACCACGACGCCTTCACGATCCGGGGGAGAAGGCGGGCAACGGCGGCGGTGCGGGGAACCGCCGCCGGCGTCCGGCGGCTGGGGCGCGACGGGAATTCCTCGCCGCTCTGTGATCGACGCAACGAACGGGAGGGCTGCAATGTCAAATTCGCTTCTGCCGTCGACGGCCATGCTGCAATTCCTGGCGGCATATACGGTGATCATGATCACGCCAGGCCCGATCGGGCTCGCGACCGGCAGCCTTGCCTCCCTGCACGGCTTTGGCAGGACGATTCCGCTCGTGGCCGGGATCGGCGCCGGAACCGCCGTGCTGGCGGTCCTGGTGGCGTTTGGCGCCGTTCATCTTTCCGGGTCGCTGTCGGTGCCGGCGGTCAAGATCGCCGGTGCGGCGGTCCTTGGCTGGATGGCCCTGCGCATCGCCAGAACGGCGCCGCCGGCCGCGGGCGACGAGCCTCAGAGACGGCAGGCCGGATTGTTTGCCGGCGGGTTTCTCATCAGCATTCTCTCGCCTGAAACCGCCACTTTCTTTGCCGTCGCCTTCATGGGGCTGATGCTGCCGATCCGGAATTCGAACGAGATGCTGATGGTCGCGGCCATCGTCGCCATCATCGACATAGGCTGGTACGGATTTCTGGCCGTCGCCCTTTCGCGTCCGGTCGTGCGCGCTGCCGCGATGCGGCATCATCGGGTCATCTGCCGGGCGGCGGGGGTCGTGCTGGCAATGCTCGCGCTCGTCTCGGCGGCGTCGGCCTTTCCACTCGGCTGAGCGCTGGTTGAAGGAGGCGCGCGGGATAGGTCGTTTGGTGCCGCTTGCGTGACTCGAACACGCGACCCCATCATTACGAATGATGTGCTCTACCAACTGAGCTAAAGCGGCCCGGGAAGCCGAGCTTCCAGGATGGGCTGGGTGATAGACGCAACCAGCGTTTAATTCAAGATGGTAGCGTTGAATTCAAGATGGCAGCCGCGAATTCAAGGACGAGGCTTGGCAAATCGTATCGGTCCTGGGCCGGGCGCAAGGGCAGCAGCCGCGCCGATCCGCCATAGGCCGTGCGACGCCGTTTCGCACGGCCGCCCCGACCGCCACGTTGCCGCCGTGACCGGAAAATCAGCGAAAAATGTTGATTCCTTTACCGAAAACCGCCGAAATGACCTTTGCACCCCTCGGCAAGGCAGAATGCGGCCGCTCGCTTGTTGATTGATTGGTCGCCTGCGGCTAACGATCATGACAATGTGAGTGAAATTGCAGAGGGAATTTGCTTGGACGCGATCGAAAAAGCGATCCGCAATGCCTTCGAGAAAGGCAATGCCGACGACCGGGCGTTTCGCGAGCGGGTCTATCGATCGGCTTTCGCGGCACTCGACCGTGCCCTGCAGGCCAATCCAAACGTCACCGTGGAGGTCGCCATCAAGCGCCGCAAGGCGGTCCAGGCCAAGATCACCGAAATCGAATCGGAATTCCTGCCGGCGGTTCCCGACGTCGCCGCGCCGACCGACAGTTTGGAGACAGCACCGGCGGTGGAGCCTCCAGCTGAAACCGAAACCGAAGCCGAGCCCGTGCCGTCGCCCGTCGTTGACGGTCCGGCGCAGCCGCCCGAATCCGATGCGCCTCGGTCGCGCGTCCTGCCGGTCGTCCCCGACATCATGCCCGATGCACCTGTTGCCGAAGTGCCGGTGATCGACATGGGGGCCTCGGCTCCGACCGAAGCCGACGTCGAAACCGACGATGCGGAAGTGACGCCCGACCGCGACGACCGGCGGGCGAGGCGGCGGCGCCTGCCTTTGACCGCGATCTTCCTCGGTGTGACGCTGCTCGCAGCCGCCGGCATCGGCCTTTATTTCGCCAACCAGACCGGCGTCTTCAAATCGGCAACCGAACTCGACACGGCGCCGCCGGAAGTGCCGCCAACGGTCGACGGCGACGATTTCACGCCGGATGACACCGCTTCGCCGCCAAAGCAGGGCGAGGAGGACCAGGCGCGCGACTGGATCAACGTGTTTTCGCCGGGCGACCCGACGCAGGTCAATGCGCCGTCGGACGCCAAGGCCGACGTTGTCCAGGACGAAAGCGGTTCCTTCCTGCGCATCCGCTCGGGCGCATCCGGCTCGGCCATCAGCTTCGACGTCGGGCAAGGCGTGCTGGAGAGGATCGCCGGCAAGCATGCCACATTCGACATCATCGCACGCTCCGAGGAGGGGCAGGAGACGCAGATTTCCGTCGACTGCAATTTCGGCGAACTCGGCGACTGTGGCCGCAAGCGCTATGCGGTCGGTCGCGAGCGCAATGAATATCTGTTCGACGTGCGCCTTCCCGACAAGCGTCCGGGCGCTGCCGGCACCATCGCCATCAATTCCGACTTCGACAAGCAGGGCAAGTCGGTCGACATCTACGAGATCCGCGTTTCAGTCCTTCCTTAAGTTAACTGTCGAGCAGCGCCTGCAGCGTCTCGATGCGGTCGGCTTCGGCCGCCGGCTTGTCCCAGCGCAATCGTGAAATGCGGGGGAAGCGCATGGCGACGCCCGATTTGTGCCGCGTCGAGCGGTTGAGCCCTTCGAATGCCACCTCCAGTACGAGGCCTTGTCTGCGGTCGGCACGCACTGAGCGCACCGGGCCAAAGCGCTCGATCGTGTTGTCGCGGACATATTTGTCGATCTGCCTCAGTTCTTCGTCGGTGAAGCCGAAATAGGCTTTTCCCACCGGCACCAGCTCTTCCGATCCTTCCGGCCCGGACCAGACGCCGAATGTATAATCGGAATAGAAGCTCGAGCGCTTGCCGTGGCCGCGCTGGGCATACATCAGTACGGCGTCGACCGTGTGCGGATCGCGCTTCCATTTGAACCAGGGGCCCTTCGGCCGCCCGGCCACATAAGGCGAATCCCAGCGCTTCAGCATGACGCCTTCGATGACCGGATGCAGCGGCTTGCGGCGCAATTCCTCCAGCGCCTGCCAGTTGGTGAATTCGACCAGCGGCGACAGATCGAAGCGGCTCGGATCGAGTGTCCTCACAAAGGCCTCGAGCCGGCCGCGCCGTTCGCGGAAGGGAAGTCCGCGCACATCCTCGTCGCCGATCTGCAGCGCATCGTAGCAGCGCATGAAGGCCGGGTATTGCTGCTGGATCTTGGGTGACACGCTCTTGCGGTTCAGCCGCTGCTGCAGGTCCGAGAACGTGCCCGTCGCCTGCCTGGGGTCTCCGACCAAAAGCTCGCCGTCGAGGGCGCCGGAAAAATCCATCGCCTCAGCAAGATCGGGAAAGGCGCCGGAGACATCGTCACCGGTGCGCGAATAGAGCCGGCGAATGCCGCCTTCGCAAACCGCCTGGACGCGGATGCCGTCCCATTTCCATTCGGCCGCGTAGTCGGCCGGGTCGAGCTTTTCGAGGTCGCCGTCACCGACGGCATTCGACAGCATCACCGGCCTGAACAGCGCCAGCGCCGTCTTCCTGGGTTTTTCCGCTTTACCCTCCAGCCAGGCGAACAGCGCGATATAGGGCGGCGTCAGGCCGTGCCAGAGTTCCTCGATTTCGGCGATTTCGACCCTGCCGAAATCAGCGAGCGCCTGCTTGGCCAGCCGCGCCGAGACGCCGATGCGCAGGCCGCCGGTGACCAGCTTTATGATGGCAAAGCGCGCCGAAGTGCTGGCGCTGTCGAGCAGCCGGGCCAGCACCTGAGGCCCGTCCGAACGGCTCGCCGCCTGCAGCTTCGCCACCACTTCGGCCAGCGTCGGCTCGTGGTTCGCAATGTCGACCGGCGCTTGCGGCCAGACCAGCGACACGGTCTCGGCCAGGTCGCCGACATAGTCGTAGGAATAGCCGAACAGCACCGGATCCATGCGCTCGACGACCAGCGTGCGCAGCATCGCCGGCTTGACCGCGGCGATGGACAGATCGCCGGTGATGGCCGCCAGCGCCAGCCCGCGGTCAGGATCCTCGACGCTGCGGAAATAATCGGTCAAAAGCGTCAGCTTGCCGTTGCGCGACGGCGTCAGCACCAGCCGGTCGAGAAGCTCGGCGAAGCGGTTCATGGGAGGAGCGCCAAGGGGGGAAGCTTGCGATCCTTCGCGCCCCCCTCTGTCCTGCCGGACATCTCCCCCACGAGGGGGGAGATTGGATGTCGCCACTGGTTTCGCCAATCTCCAGCGTTGAGGGAACGAGCGCGGCGCCAAAGCTGCCGATCTCCCCCCTCGTGGGGGAGATGGCCGGCAGGCCAGAGGGGGGCGCGACAGAACGCCATACCGGCGATTTCCACCATCAATCGCCCTCGTCCTCATAGCCAACCAGATGCAGCGGCCTGGCGGCGATGCCTTCGAGTTCGCACCAGCGCACCAGCGCCTCCTCGCGGCCATGCGTCACCCAGATTTCCTCGGCGCCGGTCTCCTTGATCGTCGCTGTCAGCTCGTCCCAGTCGGAGTGATCGGAGATGATCAGCGGCAGCTCGACGCCGCCCTGTTTGGCGCGCTGGCGGATGCGCATCCAGCCTGAGGCGAAGCACGACATCGGATCGGGAAAACGCCGCGCCCAGCGATCGGCGAACGCGGATGGCGGGCCGACGACGATGGCGCCGGCAAAGTCGCTTTTCGCGCCGCTCTCGACGGTCGCCGGTTCCAGTGTGCCGAGATCGATGTCCTGGCTCTGGAAATACTCGCTGAGCTTGGCCAGCGCGCCATGGATGTAGATCGGCTTTTCGTAGCCGGCATCGCGCAGCAGGCGCATGACGCGCTGCGCCTTGCCAAGCGCATAGGCGCCGACCAGATGCGTGCGTTCGGGAAACTGCTCGGTCGATTTCAGCAACCGGGCGATCTCTTCGCTATCGGGCGGATGGCGGAACACCGGCAGGCCGAACGTCGCCTCGGTGATGAAGACGTCGCATTTGAGTGGCTCGAACGGCTCGCAGGTCGCGTCCTTCTGGCGCTTATAGTCGCCGGACGCGACGATGCATGTGCCCTGATGCGCGACCTTGATCTGCGCCGAGCCCAGCACATGGCCAGCCGGGTGAAAGCTGACGGTGACGCCGTCGAGCGTGATCGTCTCGCCGAGCACGGCGGCTTGCGTCGTTCCGGCAAAATCTTCGCCGTAGCGCAGCCCCATGATGTCGAGCGTCTGCTGCGTCGCCATCACCGAGCGGTGGCCGGAGCGGGCATGGTCGGAATGGCCATGTGTGATCAGCGCCCGGTTGACCGGCCGCACCGGGTCGATGAAGAAATCGCCGGGCGGGCAATACAGCCCTTCCGGCCGGGGATGAAGCAGGTCGCTGGCGCGCATGGCCCCAAGATAGGCGCTAATTCCGGCGCGGGAAGCCTGTTGTAAGTCACTGCTGACTCCAGCATAGAGCGCAGGCCGGCCGCAAAACACCGGCGGAACCTGATCGCCATGAAACCGCTCCAGACTTCGTCCGGCGATCCGACCGCCGACCGCCGCGCCGACTATGCCGAAATGCTCCATGCGTCCGGCGATCATGCGGCAGCGTCGGAATTGCTGCTCGGCGCGCTCGAACTGGCGCGGCAATGGCCGGCCGGCTGGTTCCGCCTCGGTGAGATGCAGGAGGCGGCGGGCGCGCCCGATCTCGCCGCGCAGGCCTGGACGACGGCACTGCGGCTGGACCCGGCGGACAGGCTCGGCGCGGTGCTCAAGCTGCAATTGATCGGCAAGGCAGCGGCCGCCCAGGCGCCGCCCAGCGCCTTTGTCGAGACGCTGTACGACCACTATGCCGGAAGCTTCGAGGGTGAGCTGGTCGACAGGCTAGGCTATCGTCTGCCCGAATGTCTCGACCGAGCCATCCGGGCAGCACGGCCGGGCCGGTTTTCGCTGGTGCTCGATCTCGGCTGCGGCACCGGCCTCATGGGCCAGAGACTGCGGCCGATCGCCGATCGGCTGGAGGGTTACGACATCTCGGCCGGCATGCTGAGGCAGGCGCGCGCCAAAGGCGTCTACGATCTGCTCGTCAAGACGGACCTGCAGGATTTTTGCTATTCAGGCCCGAAAGCCGATCTGGTGACGGCGGCAGATGTGTTCATCTATCTCGGCGCACTCGACAAGGTGGTGACCAAGATTGCCGGAATGCTTGCCGGCGGCGGTCTGTTTGCGTTCTCCGTCGAGACGCTCTCCGGCGGCGACCTATCTGGCAGCGGCGATTTCGCCTTGCAGCCGTCGCGCCGCTATGCGCATTCGCAAAGCTATGTAGAGCGGGTTCTGGACGCCAACGGCTTTTCGGTCCTGTCGCTGCAGGCAACGATTATCCGGCAGGATCGCCGCGAACCGGTCGAAGGGTTGGCCGTGGTGGCAAGCTTGCTTTCCGGCAGCGTAAAATCTGGCTAAGATTTCTGCCGCTGTGCATGAGAGGCGGCAGCTGCGAAAGACAAGGAGCACGTTCATGCGCTGGAACATGATGGTCTTGGCATCTTGCCTGGCGATGGCCGGCTGCGTCGGCAATTCGATGTCCGAACGGCAGGACGAAGACGTCCAGTCCTCGCTGCTATATGACAAGGTGCCTTGCGACCAATTGCTGGCGCAACGAAACGGCCTGGCGCAGCAATATCATTTGCCGGTGGACGCCAAGCCGTCCTTCTCCAACCCGGCGACGGGCTTCGGCCCGTTCACGCCGGACATGCGCTCAAAAGCCAAACGTGACGCCGACCAGGCAAGCGGCAAGATCGACGCCATGAACCGGTCGATCAGCCGCCGCGAATGCGGCAAGCCGGCCAGGCAGAACAAGCTCGGCCTGACCTGACCGGATCCTAATCCGCCACCTTCCATTGCTCGCGTGAGGCGCTGGCGGGATAGACGCCGAGGATGCGCATTTCGCGCGAGAAAAACCGCAACTCGTCGAGTGCCAGCTTCACCAGCGGATCGTCGGGATGGCCCTCTATGTCGGCGTAGAACAGCGTCGCCGTAAACGCGCCGAGCTGGTAGCTTTCCAGCTTGGTCATGTTGATGCCGTTGGTGGCGAAGCCGCCCATCGCCTTGTAGAGCGCGGCAGGCACGTTGCGGACGCGGAAGATGAAGGTCGTCATCATCTTGGCGTCGGCCGAGGGGCGTTCGGCCCATTGCTTGTTCTTGGTCAGCACGACGAAACGGGTGACGTTGCTGTCGGTGTCCTCGACATTCTCCTCGATGATGTCGAGCCCGTAGAGCGTCGAGGCCAGCGCCGGCGCCAGCGCGGCCATGGTGCGGTCCTTCATTGCGGCGACCATCTTGGCGGCGCCCGCCGTGTCGCCGGCAACCGTCGCCTTCCAGCCGTTCTTGCGGATGTATTTGCGGCATTGGCCGAGCGCGTGGATGTGGCTGTGCACGGTCCGGATCTCGTCGCGCCTGACGCCGGGCAGCACCATGAGCTGGAAGTGGATCGGCAGGAAATATTCGCCGATGATGTGCAGCTTCGATTCCGGCAAGAGGTGATGGATGTCGGCGACGCGGCCGGCAATGGTGTTTTCGATCGGGATCATCGCCAGATCGGCCTTGCCGGTCTCGACGGCGTTGAAGGCGTCCTCAAAGGTCGGGCACGGCAACGGCTCCATCGACGGGAACATGTTGCGGCAGGCGGTGTCGGAATTGGCGCCCGGCTCGCCCTGGAAGGATATTTTGTTGGTCTTTTCAGGCATGCGCAGAGTCTCGGGAATTGGGGGAAGAATTTCTTAGTTGGAAAGGAGTGCCCTGGCGCGTTCGAGATCGTCCGGCGTATCGACGCCAAGCGGCACCGACTGCACGATCTCCGCATCAATGCGCATGCCGGCCTCGAGCGCCCGCAACTGCTCCAGCCGCTCGCGGCGCTCCAGCGGCGACGGCCTCAACGCAACGAAGCGTTCGAGTGCGGCGCGGCGATAGGCATAGAGGCCGATATGATGGTAGAGCGGGCCTTCGCCCCAGGGGGCGGTGGCGCGGGTGAAATAGAGCGCCCTGAGCCGCGTCGCCGAGAGTGGCGAGCCGACCAGCTTGACGACGTTCGGATTGGTCTTTTCCTCGTCGCGGACGATCTCGACGCAGAGCGTGGCGATGTCGACCGCTGCGTTCTCGAAAGGCTTCAGCGCGGCGCCGATAACAAGGGGCTCGATGGTCGGCAGATCGCCCTGCACATTGACGATGGTCTCGACGCTGTTGCCAGGGTCGAGAATGGTCAGCGCTTCGAAGATGCGGTCGGAGCCGGTTTCGTGGTCCGCCCGCGTCATCACCGCCTCGAAACCATGCGCGCGCACCGCCTCCGCAACGCCTTGCGTATCGGTGGCGACGACGACCCGGCCGAGCCCGGCCTCGGCAGCACGGCGGGCGACGTGGACGATCATCGGAGTGCCGGCGATGTTGGCCAGCGGCTTGCCCGGCAGGCGGGTCGAGGCCATGCGGGCCGGGATCAGGATGAGGGTGGACATGAGGCGGGCAGGGGCTCGAAAAAGAGGAGGACAAAAGTGGCAAAAGGTCTCACTGGCAGCGCCCTTATAGGTGTTGCAACGCCGGAGCAAAAGACCTAGTTTCCGCGCGATTTGACCGCCTCGCAGGGTGGTTCACGATACCGACGGACGGAGTGGACGGATCGGTCCGCCGGAAAAGGGAGCCTGGGGCGTATGGATTCCAACGAAGTCAACAAGCTGCTCGCCGCTTTCCTCGGCACGGTGTTCATTGTCTTTTCCGTTGGCATCGTGTCCGACGCGCTGTTTGCCTCGCCGGCGCCGGAAAAGCCCGGCTTTGCCATCGAGGCGACCGAGCCTGCCGAAGGCGGCCCGGCCGCTCCCGCCGCGGAGGCCAAGCCGATCGCCGAGCTGCTGACCACCGCCAACGCCGAAGCGGGCGCCGCCGTCTTCAAGAAATGCCAGGCCTGTCATTCCGGCGAAAAGGGCGGCCCCAACAAGGTAGGCCCCGATCTGTGGGACATCATCGACCGTCCGGTCGCCGAGCATGAGGGCTTTGCCTATTCTGCCGGCATGAAGGAGTTCTCCAAGGGCGGCAGCGAGAAGTGGACCTACGACAACCTCAACCACTTCATCACCTCGCCGAAGAAGTTCGTGAAGGGCACGGCGATGGGTTTCGCCGGCCTGCCGAAGGATGAGGACCGCGCCAACGTCATCGCCTATCTGCGCACGCTGTCGGACAATCCGAAGCCGCTGCCGGCGCCCGGCGCCTCGGCCGAGAACGCGCCCGCCAAGCCGGCCGAAGGTGCAGCCCCTGCCAAGCCGGCAGAAGGCGCGGCGCCAGCCGCTCCGGCTGCACCCGCAAAATAACAAAACTGTAATGACATAATCCTTGAAAAAGCCGGGTTCAGCCCGGCTTTTTCGTTAGGAAAATGCATATGCGACGACAAAGCCGCTCGGTTGCGGTTTTCAGCGCCGCCAAATGATCTAGATTGGGCCCAGACGCTATCGTGACGGCGCTATATCGCGAAGAGGAGAACGCATGACGGTTGGCCGAGCGCGGACGCTTCTGAAATCGGTGCTTATGCTGGCTGCTTTTGCCGGCGGCCTGCAGGCGGCCCTCGCGGACGAATGGCGCACGACCTCGTCGCTGATCGGCGAATCCAAATATGGCGACAACTTCCAGCACTACGATTACATCAATCCGGATGCACCCAAGGGCGGCACGCTGAATTCGGTGGCGCCCGGCACGTTTGACAGCTTCAATCCCTACATCGTCCAGGGTTCTGCCGCCGCTGGCTTCGTCCCTTTTGGCGGCGGTCTGCTCTACGACACGCTAATGGAGCAGGCGACCGACGAAGGCAGCACCAGCCATTCGCTGGTCGCTGAAGCCTATAAATATCCGGCCGATTATTCCTCGGCGACCTACCGGCTCGATCCGCGGGCGAAGTGGCATGACGGCCAGCCGATCACCGTCGACGACGTGATCTGGTCGTTCCAGGTGCTAAAGGCCAACAGCCCGCAATACAGCCGTTATTTCGAGAACGTTACCGATGCGGTCGCAATCTCCGATCGTGAGGTCGAGTTCCATTTCAGCCAGAAGGGCAATCGCGAACTGCCCAAGATTCTCGGCGACCTCGTCGTACTGCCCAAGCACTGGTGGGATGGCACTGACGCCAACGGCAAGAAGCGCGACGTCACCCGGCCGACGCTGGAGCCGCCGCTGGGTTCGGCCGCTTACAAGATCGCCAGCTTCAAGCCAGGTTCGGAAATTGTATGGCAGCGCGTGCCTGACTATTGGGCCGCCAAGTTGCCGGTGAAGATCGGCCGAGAGAATTTCGACACGAAGCGGTACACCTACATCCTCGATGAGAATGCGGCTTGGCAGGCATTCACCAAGGGTGGGCTTGAGGACATCAACGCGGAAAACAGCTCCAGACGCTGGTCGACGGCGTATAACTTTCCCGCGATCAAGCAAGGCGACGTCATCAAGAGGGAGTTCAAGACCGAGTCGCCCGAGCCGATGCAGGGTTTCGCGCTTAATCTGCGACGTCCGCAGTTTCAGGATCGACGCATACGCGAGGCGTTGACCGACGTGCTCGATTTCGAAAGCATGAATCGTACGCTGTTCTTCGGTCTTAACACCCGCACGAGCAGCTATTTCCAGGGCACCAACCTGGCGTCCAGCGGCCTGCCGAAAGGCAAGGAGCTGGAGATTCTCGAGCAATATCGTGACAAGCTGCCGCCTGAAGTGTTCACCGAGGAATTCAAACTGCCGGTCTACGACACGCCGCAGGCGGAGCGTAAATACCTGAAGTCCGCGGTCGACCTGTTCGCCAAGGCTGGTTGGGTCATCAAGGGCGGCAAAATGGTCAATGCCCAAACGGGCCAGCAATTCAAGCTGGAGATCCTGGGACGGGACCCGACAGACGAAGTCATCGCAAATCCCTACGTCGATAATTTGCGAAAGATCGGTATTGATGCCGCACTTCGCATTGTTGACCCCAGTCAATATGTGAACCGCACCCGTAGCTTCGACTTCGACATGGTGACGGGGATCTTCCCACAGTCGGATTCGCCCGGCAACGAGCAACGCGACTTCTGGAGCTCAAAAGCCGCCGACGCACCTGGCTCACGCAATCTGATGGGCATTAAGGATCCGATTGTCGACGCGCTGGTCGACCGCGTTATCTACGCCACCGACCGCGACGATCTGGTTGCTGCCACCCATGCGCTCGACCGGGTGCTGTTGTGGAATTACTATGTCGTGCCGCAATGGCACAGGCCCGTGGTCTGGCTGGCCTACTGGAACAAGTTCGGCATGCCTGAAAAGCAGCCTGCCTATTTAGGCGTGGACACGGATTCCTGGTGGGTCGATCCGGTCAAGGAAAAGGCGCTGGCGGCCAAATACAAGAGTGGCAATTGATGGCGGCGCTGCCTCGTCGCGGCTTCCTCGCCCTGGGTGGTGCCGCCGCGGCAGCTTCATGGCTGCCGGGCCGGGCTTTCGCCGCGATCCCGACCGGCGTGAAACTGCACGGGTTGTCGGCCTTCGGCGATCTCAAATATCCTCCGAATTTCACTCATTTCGACTATGTCAACCCGGACGCGCCCAAAGGCGGCCGGATGAATTTCGCCCCGCCGAACTCCACCCTCAATCAGAGCTTCCTGACTTTCAACACGTTGAACTCGCTGGTGCTGAAGGGGGATTCGCCGCCGCGCACCGAGCTCTGCTTCGATACTTTGATGGCAAGGGCGGTCGATGAGCCGGATGCGGTCTACGGCCTGCTTGCCGAATCCGTTACCTTGTCGCAGGATCGCAATGGCTACCGCTTCAGCCTGCGGCCACAAGCTCGCTTCCATGACGGCTCGCCGCTGACCGCTGAGGATGTTGCCTTCGCATTGAACCTCTACAAAGTGCGCGGACATCCGAACCTTTCCCAAGCGCTGCGGCATATGACGGAAGCGGTCGCAATCGATCCGCTTACAGTCAACCTTACCTTCAACGGCAAACAGTCCGCGCAGAATATCCTCGCCATCGCCGTAATGCCGATCGTGTCCAAAGCCTTCTACACGGCCAATGATTTCGACGCCTCGACGTTAACCCCACCGCTTAGCTCCGGACCATACAGGGTGGGACGGGTGGTGGCCGGGCAGACTGTCGAATATGAACGCGTCGCCGACTATTGGGGCCGCGATCTGGCCGTGAACCGCGGGCTTAATAATTTCGACCGCATCCGTATCGATTTTTATCTTGATCGCCAGGCAGCGTTTGAAGCGTTCAAGAAAGGCGACACGCATTTTCGCGAGGAAGGTACCGCGCGGGTATGGGCGACCGGTTACGACTTTCCTGCGCTGAAGGACGGCAGGGTCGTCAAACGGGAATTTCCCGGCGAGAAATCGCCATCCATGCAGGCTGTCGCGCTGAACCAGCGCCGGCCGCAATTCCGCGACATACGCGTGAGACGCGCAATCGCCTATTGCTTCGACTTCGAATGGACCAAACGGGTGCTGTTTTTCGGCTCCTACGATCGCTCGCAATCGAACTTCGAACGATCGGATTACAAGGCCGAGGGCCTGCCCTCGCCCCAGGAATTGAAACTGCTGGAGCCGTTTCGAGCCGAGTTGCCGCCGGAGACCTTCGGCGAACCGGTGATACAACCTGTCTCCGACGGTTCTGGCCATGACCGCAAGCTGCTGCGCGAGGCGTCGAGATTGCTTGCCGAAGCCAACTGGAAGCGAGCGGGCAAATTCGTCGTCAACGACAAAGGCGAGCGACTGCAGGTGGAAATGCTGGCCGAGGACGAGGGCCTCGTTCGCATCTTCGCCCCGTGGTCCGAGAATATGAAGGCGATCGGCATCGATGCTTCGATCCGGCAGGTCGATTCGACGCAATTTGAAGCGCGGCAAAGCAACTACGATTTCGATTTCAACCTTCTCCGATGGTCGATCGGGGCGACGCCCACCGCCGACGGCCTCGAGATACTCTACGATTCGCAGATGGCGAAGACGCCGGGGATGCGCAACTATCCGGGAACGGAAAGCAAAGCCATCGACGCGCTGATCGAGGCAGCCGGCAAGGCACAGAGCCGGATCGAGCTCGTCACCGCACTCAAGGCGCTCGATCGGGCCTTGCGCGCACGGCTAGACTGGATTCCAACATATGACCTGGCGAATCACCGAGCGGCGTTCTGGGACATGTTCGGCATTCCCGCTCAAAAGCCGGATTACGACTTTCCGGTCGAGACGTCGTGGTGGTTCGACAAAGACAAGGCGGCAAAGATTGGCAAAGGCTGAGATTTTCGCACAGGCGAGGCAGGGAACCTGATGGGCGCCTATATACTGCGCCGCATCTTGCTGATGATCCCGACCTTGTTCGGCATCATGGCGGTGTCCTTCGCCGTCATCCAGTTCGCGCCTGGCGGGCCGGTCGAGCAGGTCATTGCCAGGCTGACCAACCAGGGCGGCAGCGATCGCCTCGGTGGCGGCGGCGGTGATGCCGGCGGCGCCAATTTCGATGTGGCCGGCGACGTCGGCTCGAAATACCGCGGCGCGCAAGGGCTCGATCCGGAATTCATCAAGAAGCTGGAGAAGCAGTTCGGCTTCGACAAGCCGCCGCTCGAGCGCTTTGGCATGATGCTGTGGAACTATCTCCGCTTCGATTTCGGCGACAGCTACTTTCGCGACATATCGGTGCTCGACTTGATCCTGGAAAAGATGCCAGTGTCGATCTCGATCGGGCTGTGGATCACGCTTTTGTCCTACCTGATCTCGATCCCGCTCGGCATCCGCAAGGCGGTCAAGGACGGCTCCACCTTCGACGTCTGGACCAGCGGCGTCGTCATCGTCGGCTACGCCATCCCCGGGTTCCTGTTCGGCATATTGCTGATGGTGCTGTTTGCCGGCGGCTCGTTCTGGGACTGGTTTCCGCTGCGCGGCCTCACCTCCGACAATTGGGACCAGCTGTCGTGGCCGGCCAGGATCGTCGACTATTTCTGGCATATGACCTTGCCGCTGACCGCGCTGGTATTGTCGGCCTTCGCCACGACGACGCTTTTGACCAAGAATTCCTTCCTCGAGGAAATCCGCAAACAATATGTGGTCACCGCCCGCGCCAAGGGCCTGTCGGAGCGGCAGGTGCTCTACGGCCACGTCTTCCGCAACGCAATGCTGATCGTCATCGCCGGTTTTCCCGGCGCCTTCATCTCGGCGTTCTTCACCGGGTCGCTGCTGATCGAGAACATATTTTCGCTCGACGGCCTCGGCCTGCTCGGCTTCAACTCGGTGGTGCAGCGCGACTATCCGGTCGTCTTCGCCAATCTCTATATCTTCTCGCTGCTTGGCCTGTTCGTCGGACTGCTGTCCGATCTGATCTATACCTGGGTCGATCCGCGCATCGATTTCGAGCGGAGAGACGTCTGATGGCGCAGGCCATAGCCGAAACGGCGCCGGCACGGATCGCGCGGCCCTTTCTGTCGCCGCTCAACCAGCGCCGCCTGCAGAACTTCAAGTCCAACCGGCGCGGCTACTGGTCGTTGTGGATATTCCTGTTCCTGTTCGTGCTGTCGCTGGTTTCCGAATTGATCGCCAACGACAGGCCAATCATCGCCTCCTACAAGGGCGAGATCCTGTTTCCGGTCCTGGTTGCCTATCCCGAGGAGAAGTTCGGCGGCTTCTATGCGGTCACCGACTATCGCGACCCGGTCATCCAGGACGAGATCAACGCCAATGGCTGGATGATCTGGCCGCCGGTGCGCTACTCCTATCAGACCGTCAACAACGCTATTCCCGAAGCAGCACCGACCAAGCCATCCTGGCTCTACGACAAGAAGACGCGCTGCAACCAGTATCCGAAAGGCGAGGCAGACCCCAACTGCAACGTCGGCAACTGGAACTGGCTGGGCACCGATGACCAGGCCCGCGACGTGCTGGCGCGCGTCATCTACGGCTTCAGGATCTCGGTGCTGTTCGGCCTGGTCCTGACTGCCGGCTCGGCGCTGATCGGCGTGGCGGCCGGCGCTCTGCAGGGCTATTTCGGCGGCTGGACCGACCTTCTGTTCCAGCGCTTCATCGAGATCTGGTCGGCGATCCCGGTGCTGTATCTGCTCTTGATCGTCGCCGCCATCCTGCCGCCCGGCTTCTTCATCCTGCTCGGATTGATGCTGCTGTTTTCCTGGGTGGCACTGGTCGGCGTGGTAAGGGCCGAGTTCCTGCGCGCCCGCAATTTCGAATATGTCAATGCGGCGCGCGCGCTCGGCGTGTCCAATATCACCATCATGTTCCGGCATCTGCTGCCCAATGCCATGGTGGCGACTCTGACCTTCTTGCCCTTCCTGCTTAGCGGCTCGATTTCGACGCTGACCTCGCTCGACTATCTCGGCTTCGGCCTGCCGCCCGGCTCCGCCTCGCTCGGCGAGCTGCTGAAGCAGGCACAGCGCAACCTCAATGCCCCCTGGCTCGGCATTTCCGGCTTCGTCGTCATCTCGCTGATGCTGTCGCTGCTGGTCTTCGTCGGCGAGGCGACGCGCGATGCCTTCGATCCGCGCAAGACGTTCAGATGAGAGCGATGCGGGCTGGCATTCGGCATGTTATATTCCGGCCGATATCGAGCGAACCCGGACCCATGACGGTGTTGGCGTCGGTTCAGTCCGTCAATCCGCACGTCGGGGAAGGAAAGGGTTATGAATAGGGTCATCCTTGAACACTACCCGGCATCGAAGCTCCCGGATGAACTGCGAAGGGGCATAGCTCCGAGCGCCTCAGTCAAAGTGACAGTGGAAGAGGAGGCCAACAGGCCTCTTGGCCGCGAACAATTGCTTGAACTCATGCGGAATGCTCAGGCCAACGCGCCGGGAACAAGCCTCGACGAGGCTGTCGCGCGTGTTCGTGCCCTCCGCGATGAGTGGGAGGATTGATGGCTGCAGTCCGGCTTTATGTCGACACCAACATTTTCATCTATGCCTTTGAAAACAACGATGCGCTTGCAAAAAAACTGCTTCAGCTCATTTCACTGCACGACGGCAGAAAGCAGACCGCGGACACGAGATTGAAAGAGACCTATTCTATCGCACCAAATCGTCTCGTCCCCCCTCAAATGGTAGCCAAAATTTCGATCATACGACCGGAAATTTCCGCCTTGGACAGGGTTGTCGCGGAAGTTGAGCCATGACCGCCCCTCTCCTTTCCGTACAAGACCTCAGCGTCGCCTTCACGCAAGGCGGCAACCAGTCGATCGCCGTCGACCATATTTCCTTCGACCTCGCCAAGGGCGAGACGGTGGCGCTGGTCGGCGAATCCGGCTCCGGCAAGTCGGTCACCGCGCTGTCGGTGCTGAAGCTGCTGCCCTATCCGACCGCCAGCCACCCCTCGGGAAAGATCCTGTTCCTCGGCGCCGACCTGCTGGCCACGGACGAGAGAGACTTGCGCCGCGTGCGCGGCAACAAGATCACCATGATCTTCCAGGAGCCGATGACCTCGCTCAACCCGCTGCACACGATCGAGCAGCAGATCGTCGAGGTGCTGAAATTGCACCAGGGCCTGGGCGATCGCACCGCCAAGGCGCGCACGCTGGAACTTCTGCATGAGGTCGGCATCCGCGAACCGGAGAAACGGCTCGACGCCTATCCGCACCAGCTTTCCGGCGGCCAGCGCCAGCGCGTCATGATCGCCATGGCGCTGGCCAACGAGCCTGAACTTTTGATCGCCGACGAGCCGACGACGGCGCTCGACGTCACCGTCCAGGCGCAGATCCTCGAACTGCTCGCCGGCCTGAAAAGCCGCAAGAACATGTCGATGCTGTTCATCACCCACGATCTCGGCATCGTCAGGAAGATCGCCGACCGGGTCTGCGTGATGACCAAAGGCAAGATCGTCGAGACCGGCCCGACCAAGGAGATATTCGCCAATCCGCAGCACGCCTACACGCGGCATCTGCTTGCCGCCGAGCCGAAGGGCAAGCCGCCGGCGGCCAACCAGGCCGCCAAGCCAGTGATAGTCGGCAACGACGTCAAGGTCTGGTTTCCGATCAAGAAGGGCTTCTTCCGGCGCACCGTCGACAATGTGAAGGCGGTCGACGGCATCGACGTCACCGTGCGGGCCGGTCAGACGCTTGGCGTCGTCGGCGAATCCGGCTCAGGCAAGACGACGCTCGGCCTGGCGCTGGCCAGGATGATCTCGTCGACCGGGAATATCCAGTTCAACGGACGCGGCATCGATCAGCTATCCTTCAACGAAATGCGGCCGCTGCGGCGCGAACTGCAGATCGTCTTCCAGGATCCGTTCGGCTCGCTCAGCCCGCGCATGTCGGTCGCCGAGATCATCGAGGAAGGGTTGAAGATCCACGAGCCGAAACTGTCGCCCGATGCGCGCGACGAGCGTGTCGTCGACGTGCTGCAGGAAGTCGGCCTCGATCCGGCGACGCGCAACCGCTATCCGCACGAATTCTCCGGCGGCCAGCGCCAGCGCGTCGCCATCGCGCGCGCCATGGTGCTCAACCCGCGCTTCGTCATGCTGGACGAGCCGACCTCGGCGCTCGACATGAGCGTGCAGGCGCAGGTCGTCGACCTCTTGCGCAGCCTGCAGGCCAAGCACGACCTCGCCTATCTCTTCATCAGCCACGATCTGAGGGTCATCCGCGCGCTCGCCAATGAAGTCATCGTCATGCGCAATGGCAGGATCGTCGAAGCCGGACCTTCCGAACAGATTTTTGGCAACCCGCGGACCGACTATACAAAGGCGTTGATCTCGGCCGCCTTCAAGATCGAAACGGCGCCGGTCGGCATCGTTAGCGAGTAGATTTTCGCCAGAGATCATGCACAAAATCAAAACGCTGCCGCGCCCTTGCACGTCGGGACGCGAACGCTGTTGGTAAAAAGGAAAAACAATCCGCAATGGAAAAAGGCCGCATCCTGCTTGCCCTCACCGGTATTCATCCGCTGCGCTGGCGCGAACTGCTGTCGGCGGAGCGCGAAGTGGTGCTCGAGCCGAATGGCGCCGCCGATCCGTCGATCACCTATGCGGTGGTGTGGAAACAGCGGCCGAACCTGTTGTCGTCGCTGCCCAATCTGCGCGCCATCTTCTCGATCGGCGCCGGCGTCGACCACATCTTCGCCGATCCCACCTTGCCCGACGTTCCGGTCGTCAAGGTGGTGGCCGACAACCTGACCCAGTACATGACCGAATACGTCGTCTGGCGGGTGCTCGACCACCATCGCCAGGGCATGCTCTACCGCGCCCAGCAGCAGAAGAAGATCTGGCACGAACCGCAGCAGCGGCCGGCCAGCGACATCTCGGTCGGCATTATGGGGCTCGGCACGCTCGGCCGCGCGGCGGCGTCGGTGCTGTTGTCGCTCGGCTTTCCGGTCAATGGCTGGTCGCGCAGCGATCGGCCGATGCAAGGTGTCTCGACTTATGCGGGCGAGGCCGGCCTGATCCCGTTCCTCAACGCTACCGACATCCTGGTGGTGCTTCTGCCGCTGACGCCGCAGACGCACGGCATCGTCAACCACGGCGTACTGAAGGAGCTACGCAAGCGCAACGGTCTCGGCGGCTCGGTGCTGATCAATGTCGGGCGCGGCAGGCTGCAGAAGGACGCCGACATTTTGCGCGCGCTGGACGACGGCACGCTGAAGGAAGCCAGCCTCGACGTGTTCGAGGTCGAGCCGCTGCCGAAGACCAGCCCACTATGGAACCATCCTAAAGTGTTCGTGACGCCGCATGCGGCGGCAACTTCCGATCCGGTCCACCTGGCGCCGATCATGCTGCGCCAGATGGACGCCTTCGAGCGCGGCGAAGCGCTGGAAAATGTGGTGGACCGCGACGCGGGGTATTGATTTTTTGGAGCGCCGCTTCCCCGTCTCAGCCCCAGCCGAGCGGCACGTAGTCGATCTCCATAAACGCCTCGACCTCGGGGATCCAGCGGTCGCGGACGAAGGCGACGTGGTCGGGATGATCGTTGTAGCCGGAGTAAGCCCGCTGATCGGCGAACTCCATCGAGAAGCCGAAGCGGTACTCGTTCTTGGGGCTGACCTGCCGCAACTGCTCGAAATGCGTGACGCCCTTTATCGCCGTGAGGATCCTCTTGGCATCGGCGAGGAACCTTTTTTCCTCAAGCGAGTGCGGCGGGTGTTTTAGCGTGAACACGACGGTGTGACGGATCATTTTTTGCTCCTGCGATGTCTTCGTGTCACGCGCTGTCGGCCCAGGCGCGGATCAGGTTATAGGCGATCGCCCCTTTCGGCGGCGTCACCAGGCCGCCCGGATGTTCCCTGGCCAGCATCGACAGCACCTCGTCGCGAAAGAACCAGCGGCAGTCTTCCAGCTCGTTGAGGTCGGGGTGGATGTCGTCGTTGAGCGGTTCGCCGAAGCAGCCGATCATCAGCGAATAGGGAAACGGCCAGGGCTGGCTGGCGTGGTAGACGACGCGGCCGAGCCGGATGCCGGCTTCCTCCAGCGTTTCGCGGCGCACCGCCGCCTCGATCGTCTCGCCCGGCTCGATGAAACCGGCGAGCGCCGAATACATGCCGGGCCCGAAATGCCGGCCGCGGCCGAGCAGGCATTTTTCGCGCGTCGCCGTCAGCATGATCGCCACCGGGTCGGTGCGCGGAAAGTGCTCCGTACCGCAGGCCGGGCAATGCCGCTTGTAGCCGCCGGCCCGCATCTCGGCTTCGGTGCCGCATTTGCTGCAGAAGCGATGGCTGGCATGCCAGGCGAGCAGCGCCGCCCCTTGCGCCAGCGCGCCGGCCGCCGCTTCGTCGATCAGCCCCTGCATATAGACCGAGCGATAGTCGATCGCCTTGATCGTCTCGGGAAGCTGCTCGGGCTCGACCGCGGCCGGCACCGCCAGCACCGGGCCACTTTCGGAAAAACCGAGCAGGACGCCGTTTTCGAGCGATGCCTCGAGCGGCCGGCTTTCGGCCACGCCGAACCAGGGATCGAATGCGTCTTGCGCAAGCTTCAGATAGAGCCGGCCGCCATGCATCAGCAAAAGCCGAGTCGTCGGATCGGCGAGCGCCTTTTCGACGGAATCGTCGGCGCGGTTTTCGGATTGCCGGTCGATGATGTTGCCGGCGAAGCCGACGAACTGGCTCGGCTCGCGCAAGGGCGCGTCAAACAGGCTAAAGCTCATGCGGACTCGGGAAGGTTCAAGGTGGACACGGGAGAGGCTTATAGCGCTGCCTTGATCTTTTCCGCAAACTTGCGAAGGTCGGAGCGCTGGTAGGGCTCGCGCAGGCCGTGCCCCCACACCGGGCCGGGCCAGCCGGGATCGCCTTCCGAGCGCGCGATAACATGCACGTGCAACTGCCGCACGATGTTGCCGAGCGCGCCGGTGTTGATCTTGGTGCAGCCGGTCACCCGCTTCAGCGCCAGCGCCACCATGTTGGTCTCGAAGGTCAGCATCGCCTGGTCGAGCGGCGTCATGTCGTGGATTTCCTCGATGCCCGGCCGCTGCGGCACCAGCAGCAGCCACGGCCAGCGGCGGTCGTTCATGACGCGCAATTCGCACAGGCCGAGCCACATCAGCTGTTCGCTGTCGGCTTCCAGCTGAGCGTCAAGCGTGAATCCGGCCTTCAGGCCCGGCAGCATCGGCGTTTCCCTCGCATTTTGACGTTTTTTGAACTTTATCGACGCTAGAGCGGCTACCGGGGGGCCGCAAGGGGCAGCAAGCAACATTGGCCGTCGTGGCGCTGATTGTGCGCGAAGAACCGAGGACCAGGGCATTGCATACGGTTGGCGCTGCCCCGCCGAGGTCGACAATTTTGACCGCAGCCACATTTTGTTCTTGCTTTGTGCCGGCAGCTATGCTACTAATGTCGCTATGGTGATTATTCGCACCAACGACCCGCCCGCCGAGGCGGGTTTTTGGTTTCAGCTTTCGCCGTCGCGCACGACCCCTATCATCCGCACTTGCATTTCATCGCCGGATTGCCGATATGGAGGCCGGGAGGTTGGTGGTGGACGGTCCACTCGCCAACCGGGTCAGGTCCGGAAGGAAGCAGCCCTAACGAGCCCGGAACGGGTCATTGTTCCAGCCTCCCGCCTCTTCGCCTTTTGCCCCGACATTGACGGCGCCAAGCCGTGCGGGCGAAACTATGCGCAGGAATCGGCCGCCTCCAGTGGCAGCCCTTGGAGCTTAACGGGCGAATGAGCGAAGCCGGAAACGACGCCGGGAAATCGGACAAGCCTGCCGCCTATCGCGTGCTGGCGCGCAAATACCGACCGTCGAATTTCTCCGAACTGATCGGCCAGGAGCCGATGGTCCGCACCTTGACCAATGCCTTTGCCACCGGCCGCATCGCCCAGGCCTGGATGCTGACCGGCGTGCGCGGCGTCGGCAAGACGACGACCGCGCGCATACTGGCGCGGGCCCTGAACTATAAAACATCGACCGTCGACCAGCCTTCAGTCGACCTTGCCGTGCTCGGCGAGCATTGCCAGGCGATCATGGAAGGCCGCCATGTCGACGTCATCGAGATGGACGCCGCCTCGCATACCGGCATCGACGACATCAGGGACATCATCGAACGCGTGCGCTACGCCCCGGTATCGGCGCGCTACAAGGTCTACATCATCGACGAAGTGCACATGCTTTCCAACCAGGCCTTCAACGGCCTGCTGAAGACGCTGGAAGAGCCGCCGCCGCACGTCAAGTTCATCTTCGCCACCACCGAAATCCGCAAGGTGCCGATCACCGTCCTGTCGCGCTGCCAGCGTTTCGACCTCAGGCGCATCGATGCGGCAATGATCAAGGCCGACCTTGCCAGGATAGCGGGTCTGGAGGGCATCGAAGTCGAAGACGATGCGCTGGCGATGATCGCGCGCGCGGCCGAAGGCTCGATGCGTGACGCGCAGTCCATCCTCGACCAGGCGATCGCCCATGGCGGCGGCGCGGTCAGCGCCGAAGCGGTCCGCGCCATGCTGGGCCTGGCCGACCGTGCCCGCATCGTCGACCTGTTCGAACATGTCATGAAAGGCGACGTCGCCGCCGCACTTGCCGAATTCCGTGCCCAGTACGATACCGGCGCCGATCCTGCCGCGGTGCTGACCGACCTTGCCGAGTTCAACCATCTGGTCACCCGTCTGCGCTTCGTACCGGCTGCCGTCGACGACGCCTCGCTGTCGGAGGACGAGCGCCGGCGCGGCGCCGATTTCGCCAGGACGCTGTCGGTCAAGGTGCTGTCGCGGACATGGCAGATGCTTTTGAAAGGCATTCCCGAGGTGCAGACTTCCAACCGCCCGGTCAGCGCCGCCGAGATGGTGCTGATCCGGTTGGCGCATGCCGCCGACCTGCCGACGCTCGACGAGGCGCTGAAATCGCTTGAGAACGGCGTCTCCCTGCCGGGCGCCGCGCCGCGCGCGAATGGCGCGCCGGCAAGCCCTGGCCCCACAAACCATGGGCCTGCAAGCGGTAGTGCCGGTGCCGTGGCGCAGGCGCGGATGCCGACGGCCAATGGCGGCGCGCAGTCGATGCGCCTGGTCGAGCCCGAGCCGGTGCCGACCAATTTCGTTGCTCCGCCGGGGCCGGTGGTCGAGGCGCCGCC
Source organism: Mesorhizobium sp. M1403 (assembly GCF_040317695.1). Classification (NCBI taxonomy): domain Bacteria; kingdom Pseudomonadati; phylum Pseudomonadota; class Alphaproteobacteria; order Hyphomicrobiales; family Phyllobacteriaceae; genus Mesorhizobium; species Mesorhizobium sp. M1403. Next base: position 253,101 of record NZ_JAMYKY010000005.1, read on the forward strand.
GGTGCCGGTGAAGTCGCTAGCCGACATTGTCGCCCTTGCCGACGCCCAGCGCGACATGGCCTTCAAGGTGCTGGTGAAGCGTTGCGTGCGCCTGGTGCGTATCGAGCCCGGCCGTATCGACGTCAGCCTGACCGACGATGCGCCGAAGATGCTGCTCAACGATTTGACCGCCAAGCTGCGCGCCTGGACCGGCCGCAACTGGTTGGTGTCGCTGTCGAAGGAAGAGGGCGGCCAGACCTTGGCCGAGATGGAATCGACAAAGCGCGAAAATGCCTTCCTCGATGCCAAGAGCGATCCGACGGTCGCCGCCATCCTGGCGCGCTTTCCCGGCGCCAAGATCATCGACGTGCGCATTCCCGACGCGCCGGAGGCCGATGCGGCCGAGGGCGAAGTGCCGGTCGAGCCGCCGGCAGACGACGACGAAACCTGAAACAACCGGCACCAACTGCAAAGGACCGTGCGATGAAAGATCTTCTCGGCCTGATGGGCAAGGCAAAGGAAATGCAGGCCAAGTTCCAGGCCATGCAGGATGAGATCGCCACGCTGGAAGCCACCGGACAGGCCGGCGGCGGCCTGGTCAGCGTGACGCTGACCGGCAAATTCGAGATGAAGTCGCTGAAGATCGACCCGTCGCTGTTCAAGGAGGACGAGGTCGAGATTCTCGAGGATCTGCTTCTCGCTGCCCACAACGACGCCAGGACCAAGGTCGAGCAAACCATGCAGGAAAAGACCAAGGCGCTGACCGCGGGACTGCCGATCCCGCCGGGAATGAAACTGCCCTTCTAAGGCTAGTCAATCGGTATGCCGTTACAGTGGCCGAAGAGTGCAGCAGCCAGTGCTTGCTCTTCCGCCGGCTGTGTCTATTAGGCAACTCCCCACACTTAATAACGCTTTAGCCATCTTTTTGCCTGAAAGTGTCTCATTCTTGCCGCAACCAGGGGCGGGCTGGCAGCAGAATGAGGGGACGCCTGTTGATCTCTACCCGATGGAAGACGCCGTTGCGGCTCGGCGTCGTTATCTCGCCGCTGTTTTTGGCCGCTTGCAGTCAGACCGCCTCGCACGGCATGTCCAGCCTGACCGATGCCATTACGCCGGGTTTCCTGAGCTCGCGTTCCTACAATTCCACGCCGAAGGAAAAGGAGTGCCTGGAGCGGGCAATGTTCTTCGAGTCCAACCGGTCGAGCCGTGACGGCATGATTGCGGTCGGCACGGTGGTGATGAACCGGCTGCGGTCCGGCAAGCATGGCAACACCATCTGCCAGGTCGTTGGCGAGCGCGGCCAATTCGCGCCGGGCGTCATGACGCGGCCGATGAATTCGAAGGCGATGCCCGATGTCGAGGAAGCCGCCGCGGCGGTGCTCAAGGGCGAGCGCAAAGCCAAGCTGAAGAACACGATGTACTTCCACACCGCCGGCCTGCGCTTCCCCTACAAGAACATGCACTACACCATGGTCGCCGGCGGCAATGCCTTCTATGAAAAGCGCGGCCGCAACTGGCAGCCGCTGCCGGACGAACCGGTGGTCGCCGTGGCCCAGGCCAAGCCGCAAGCGCCTGCCGCTCAGGCCATACTTGTCGCCTCGGCCGAGCCGGCGCGCGACGCCAAGCCGACATTCGCCAAGGCGACCTATGTGACCGCCGCCGCATCGCAGCCGGCAAAGCAGACAAGGGTGACTGCCGGGATGGCGACCCCGGAGAGGGCGGCCCCAGAGAAGCCCACCCAGGAGAAGCCGGTGCTGGTGGCGCTGCAAGAACCAATGCAGGAGCCCGATGCGGCCCGTTTCGGTGGGACCGCGAGCGCACGGCCTGTCACCTCCTTCGAGGCAGCGCCGGCAGAGCCGACAATGTCGTTCGAGGCGACGCCCGAGAACACCGACGCCATCGGCGCGATGATCGCCGGCCAGACCCGGCCGCTGGAAGAAAACTGAGACGGTCAACGTCGGCGCCGCCGCTCATCTGGCTGCCGCCATCTTCTCCCCGTATAGTGACGGGAGAAGGACGCTGTGGCCAAGGATTTCGCCAATTTCCGGCGTCGCAAAAAAAGGGACCGAGGTTGCGGTCAGCCCTTTCTCCCCGCCGCTATACGGGGAGAAATGCCCGGCAGGGCAATGAGGGGCGGCGCAAACCTGGGCGATTGCCTCTCTGCCCGCTGGACAGCACGCGCCTCAGTGGTGTTCCAAAACCCGTTGAAAAATCCTAAACCGGTGCGATGTCGAAGCGAATCGCCGGTCCCGAGATCGAACGCCTGATCCAACTGCTGGCCAAGGTGCCAGGGCTCGGTCCGCGTTCGGCACGCCGCGCCGCGCTCCACCTCATCAAGAAGAAGGAACAGCTGCTGGCGCCGCTCGCAGCCGCGATGGGCGAGGCGGTCGACAAGGTGCGCATCTGCTCGACCTGCGGCAATGTCGACACGTCCGATCCCTGCATGATCTGCACCGACCCGCGCCGCGACCCCACCACGCTCATCGTCGTCGAGGACGTGGCCGACCTTTGGGCGCTGGAGCGGGCGACCGCCATGAACGTGCGCTACCATGTGCTCGGCGGTACGCTGTCGCCGCTCGACGGCATTGGTCCTGATGAGCTCAACATCCGTTCGCTGGTCGATCGCGTCGCCGGCGGCGAAGTCAAGGAAGTGATCCTCGCCGTCAACGCCACGGTCGAGGGCCAAACCACCGCGCACTATCTCACCGACCAGCTTTCCGGCTTCGACATCAAGGTGACGCGGCTGGCGCATGGTGTTCCGGTCGGCGGCGAACTCGACTATCTCGACGAAGGCACGCTGGCCGCCGCACTGCGCTCGCGGACGGCGTTTTGAGGCGAGTGGCGGGGAGAGTGCGGATGATGGCTGCTGCGCATTTTTTAAGGCGGGCACTCTGTCACACCCCCCTCTGTCCTGCCGGACATCTCCCCCGCAAGGGGGGAGATCGGCAGCGTCAATCTCGCCGCCAATCTTTCAACGTCGAAAATTGGCGGAAGCAGAGGCGACAGCCAATCTCCCCCCTTGCGGGGGAGATGTCCGGCAGGACAGAGGGGGGTGGGACGGATCGCTGCTTTCACAAAATAGCCGTCGCGTTTCTTCTCGCCGCACTTGCCGCCTTCCTCCTCGCCACCCCCGTCTCCGCGGCAAAAATCGACGACCAGTTCCGCGCCTGGCTTGGCAACGACCTCTGGCCCGAAGCCAATGCCAAAGGCATCTCCAGGAAAACCTTCGATGCCGCCTTCGACGGCGTCAAGCCGAACCTCAAGCTGCCCGACCTGGTGCTGCCGGGCGAGGAGGCGACGACGCCGCGGAAGCAGCATCAGGCCGAGTTCGGTTCGCCGGGCGCCTATTTCGCCGAAAAGATAGTTCGCGCGGTCACCGCCGGCGGCCGCACCCGCGAGGCGGCCAACGCTAGGACCCTTGCGGCGATCGAGAAGCGCTATGGCGTGCCCGGCGAAGTGCTGCTGGCGATCTGGGGCCGTGAGAGCGGCTTCGGTGCGGCAAAGCTGCCCTACGACGCCTTCGAGGTGCTGGGCACCAAGGCGTTCATGTCGACGAAGAAAGAATTCTTCCGCACCGAGCTGCTGGCGGCGCTCGAGATCGTCGAGCGCGGGCTTGCCCCGGTCGGCGCGATAAAATCGTCCTGGGCCGGTGCGCTCGGTCAGCCGCAGTTCATGCCGACGTCGTTTCTGAAGCATGCCGTCGATTTCGATGGCGACGGCCGCACCGACATCTGGAATTCGAGGCCCGACATACTGGCGTCGATCGCCAATTATCTCGTGCATTATGGCTGGGTCAGGGGCCGCGGCTGGGGCTTCGAGGTGACGATACCGGACAGCGTCTCGTGCTCGCTCGAAGGTCCCGACCAGGGCAAGAAGATTTCGCAATGGGCTGATATGGGTATCAGGCGTGTGTCGGGTAAACCATTCCCGGCGAGTGAACTGAAGGCAGAAGGTTTTCTTTTGATGCCGGCCGGGCGCAGCGGCCCGGCCTTCATCGTGACCCCCAATTTCTACGTGCTGAAGCAGTACAACACCAGCGATCTCTATGCCCTGTTCATCGGCCATGGCGCCGATCGCATCGCCCATGGCGACAGCAATTTCTCGGGCAATTGGGGCGCGGTCGGCGGGCTCTACCGCTCCGACATCGCCGCCCTGCAGCGGGCGCTGGAGGCAAAGGGTTATGATGTCGGCAGCGCCGACGGCCTGCCCGGCTTCAAGACGCGCCGCTCGATCGGCAAATGGCAGGCCAGAAACGGCCGTTCCGCTACCTGCTTTCCCGACGCCGACCTGGTTACCGCGCTGAAATAGCCGGGTTTTCGCACCGCCGGTCTGGCCCAATCGACCGTTCTGCAAATGCTCGTTGCCGCGCTCGAAACCGCCGGATATGGTGAGCCGGAACTGCACAAAAATTGCCAAGACAATGGTCCGGGGATCACCGTTCGACGCGGCAAGAAAATGCCACAACCCTGAGCCGGGAACTCAGGTCAACAAAAACAGGGAACAGTTAAAATGATGATGGAAAAGTTTGCTCTACGCTCCCGCTTCTTGCTCGCGGGCGCGGCCATGTCCGCGCTGCTTCTGGCCGCTGCGCCTGCCTTCGCGGTCACGCCCGCCGACACGCTGGTCGAAGGTTTCGCCATCGACGACATCATCTCCATGGATCCGGGCGAGGCATTCGAATTGTCGACCGCCGAAATCACCGGCAACACCTACGATCTTCTGGTGCGCCTCGACCTCAGCGACACCTCCAAGGTCAAGGGCGATCTCGCGGAAAGCTGGAGCGTCTCCGACGATGGCCTGACCTACACATTCAAGCTCAAGCCCGGCCTCAAATTCGCTTCCGGCAATCCGATCACGGCGGCGGACGTCGCCTATTCGTTCGAGCGCGCGATCAAGCTCGACAAGAGCCCGGCCTTTATTATCGGCCAGTTCGGCATCGATGGCGGCAACGTCACCGAGAAGGCCAAGGCTGTTGATGATACGACGTTCCAGTTCACCGTCGACAAGGCCTATGCGCCGAGCTTCGTGCTGAACTGCTTGTCGGCGACTGTCGCCTCGGTCGTCGACGCCAAGCTGGTCAAGGAGCATGTCGCCGCGGTCACGCCCAGCGCCGACTACAAATGGGACAATGATTTCGGCAATGCCTGGCTGAAGACCGGCTATGCCGGCTCCGGCGCCTTCAAGTTGCGCGAATGGCGGGCCAACGAGGCCGTTGTTATGGAGCGCAACGACAATTACTACGGCGAGAAGGCCAAGCTTGCCCGTGTCATCTATCGCAACATGAAGGAAAGCTCGGGCCAGCGCCTGGCGCTGGAAGCCGGCGATATCGACGTCGCCCGCAATCTCGAGCCGAACGACCTCGACGCGATTGCCAAGAATTCCGACCTCACCACCACCTCAGCCCCCAAGGGCACGGTCTTTTACATCAGCCTCAATCAGAAGAATCCGAACCTCGCCAAGCCCGAGGTTCGCCAGGCCTTCAAATATCTTGTCGACTATGATGCATTGAGCTCGACCATCCTCAAGGGCATCGGCGAGATCCATCAGACCTTCCTGCCCAAGGGCGTGCTCGGCGAGTTGGACGAGAATCCGTTCAAATTCGATGTCGCCAAGGCCAAGGAACTGCTTGCCAAGGCCGGCCTCGCCGACGGCTTCAGTGTCACCATGGACGTGCGCAGCAGACAGCCGGAGACAGGCATGGCCGAATCGATCCAGCAGACGCTGGGACAGGCCGGCATCAAGCTGGAGATCATCCCCGGCGACGGCAAGCAGACGCTGACCAAATACCGCGCCCGCAACCACGACATCTATATCGGCCAGTGGGGCCAGGACTATTTCGACCCGAATTCCAATGCGCAGACCTTTGCCAGCAACCCGGACAATTCGGATGAAGGCAAGACCAAGACGCTGGCCTGGCGCAACGCCTGGGACATCCCGGACCTGACCAAGCAGACCGAAGCCGCCCTGCTCGAGAAGGACGCGGCCAAGCGCGCCGCAATGTACCAGGATCTCGAGAAGAAGATCCTCGATACCAGCCCGTTCGTCATCATCCACCAGCAGCTGGAAGTGGCCGGCCTGCGCAAGAACCTCAAGGGTTTTGCGCTCGGCCCGAGCTTCGACACCAACTTCGTCGGCCCCGTCTCGAAGGAGTGACGCCGGCGGACGCGCCGTATGAGTGTGGCTGAAAGCGAAGTGACGGCAGGGCGCGGCGGCGCCCGTGCTGTTGCCGTGGCCTCATCGATCGCCCGGTTCCTCGTCATCGCGATAACGACCTATCTCGGTCTGCTCGCGGTGACCTTCTTCATCGGCCGTGTCATCCCGATCGACCCCGTTCTGGCGGTGCTCGGCGACCGGGCGCCGGCCAATGTCGTCGAACGCACGCGCCGCGAGATGGGCCTCGACCTGCCGCTGGTCGAGCAGTTCTACATCTATGTGAAAAACGCCTTGAACGGCAATTTCGGCACCTCGGTGCTGACAACCAATCCGGTGATGACCGATATCCGCCGCGCCTTTCCCGCGACGCTCGAACTGGCGACGCTGGGAACATTGATCGGTTCGGTGATCGGCGTGCCGCTTGGCGTGCTGGCCGCGGTGCGGCGCGGCAGCATCATCGACCAGGTCGTGCGGATCATCGGCCTTGTCGGCTATTCCGTGCCGATCTTCTGGCTGGGGTTGCTGGCGCTGGTGCTGTTCTACGCCAAGCTGCAATGGGTCGCCTTTCCCGGCCGCCTCGATGTCGTCTACGAATACACCTTCACGCCGATTACCGGCTTTTACCTGCTGGATGCACTCTGGCAGCGGCAGTGGGACGTATTTGCCGATGCCTTCCGCCACATCATCCTGCCGGCCTCGCTGCTCGGTTATTTCTCGCTCGCCTATATCAGCCGCATGACGCGCTCCTTCATGCTGAACGAACTCACCCAGGAATATATCGTCGCGGCACGAGCCAAGGGCCTGTCGGAAACGCGCATCATCTGGGGTCACGCGCTGCGCAACGCCGCGGTGCCGATGGTTACGGTGATCGCTCTGTCGTATGCCGGGCTGCTCGAAGGCTCGGTGCTGACCGAGACGGTGTTTTCGTGGCCGGGCATCGGCCTCTACATCACCAACTCGCTGCAGAACGCCGACATGAATGCCGTGCTCGGCGGCACCATCATCATCGGCTCGGTCTTCATCGCCATCAATCTATTCTCCGACCTGCTCTACCGGGTGCTTGATCCCAGGACCAAGGCAGGATGAGGACCAAGGCAGGATGAGCACGGAAGCTATTCAAACCCGCCGCGACTGGCTGCTCAGCGAGCGGCCGGCGTCGCGCGTGCAAGCAAGGCTCGGCCGCGCCTATGTGGCATGGCGGCGCTTTTCCGCCAACCGGCTGGCGTTTGCCGGCCTGCTCATCATCATTGCCTTGCTGGTGGTCGCGGCCTTCGCCGATGTGCTGGCGCCCTATTCGCCGACGTTCGGCGATCTCAAGGGCTCGCGGCTGCTGGCGCCGAGTGCGGCGCATTGGTTCGGCACCGACGATCTCGGCCGCGATATCTATTCACGCATCATCTTCGGCTCGCGCTGGACACTGTACGTCGTCGTTCTGGTTGCCATCATCGCCGCGCCCATCGGCTTGCTGGTCGGCACCGTCGCTGGTTACGCCGGCGGCTGGACCGATGCGATCCTGATGCGCATCACCGACATCTTTCTCGCCTTTCCGAAGCTGATCCTGGCGCTGGCCTTCGTCGCCGCGCTCGGCCCCGGCATCGAAAACGCCGTGCTCGCCATCGCCATCACCTCGTGGCCGCCCTATGCCCGCATCGCGCGCGCCGAAACGCTCACGGTGCGCAATTCGGACTACATCAAGGCCGTGCAACTGATGGGCGCCTCGCCGTTCCGCATCGTGCTCCGCCACATAATGCCGCTCTGCATCTCCTCGCTGATCATCAGGGTGACGCTCGACATGGCCGGCATCATCCTGACCGCCGCCGGCCTCGGCTTCCTCGGCCTCGGTGCGCAGCCGCCGCTGCCGGAATGGGGCGCGATGATCGCGTCCGGCCGCCGCTTCGTGCTCGACCAGTGGTGGGTTGCGGGCGCGCCCGGCTTTGCCATCCTCATCGTCAGCCTCGGCTTCAACCTGCTCGGCGACGGCTTGCGCGACGCGCTCGATCCCCGAAGCGGTGACCAATGAGCACGCTTCTCGAAGTCGACGACCTGCGCGTTACCTTCCCGACGCGCACCGGCCTGATCGAGGCCGTGCGCGGCGTTTCCTTCTCGCTCGGCCGCGAGCGGCTCGGCATCGTCGGCGAGAGCGGTTCGGGCAAGTCGCAGACCGGCCGCGCCATCATGGGTGTCACCCCGCCGCAGGCCGAGGTGACCGCGAAGACGCTCGCTTTCGACGGCATCGACCTGCTGGCCGCCTCGCCGCGCGAGCGCCGCGCGCTGCGCGGCAAGCGTATCGCCATGATCCTGCAGGATCCGAAATATTCGCTCGACCCGGTGATGAGCATCGGCCGCCAGATCGTCGAGACGCTGCGCACGCACGAGAAGGTCTCCAAGGCCGAAGCCCGCGAGCGCGCGCTTGCCATGCTGGAGGCTGTGCAGATCCGCGATCCGGCCCGCGTCTTCGACCTGCATCCGCATGAGGTTTCCGGCGGCATGGGCCAGCGCGCCATGATCGCCATGATGCTGATCGCCGGGCCGGAGATGATGATCGCCGACGAGCCGACCTCGGCGCTCGACGTCACCGTGCAGCTCGACGTGCTCGGCATCCTCGACAGGCTGGTCAGCGAGCGCGGCATGGGGCTGATCTTCATCTCGCACGACCTGCGCCTGGTCTCGTCCTTCTGCGATCGTGTCATCGTCATGTATGCCGGCAAGGTGGTCGAACAGCTCAACGCCTCGGAGCTCGGCCGCGCCCAGCATCCCTATACGCGCGGCCTGCTCAACTGCATGCCCAAGATCGGCGCCGACCGCCACCCGCTGCCGGTGCTCGACCGCAAGCCGGAGTGGGCGGCATGACGGCAGCCCTTTCCGTCGACAGGCTGGAGGTGATGTTCGACCGCTTCCGCGCGCTGAAAGGCGTCAGCCTCGAGGTGCAATCCGGTGAATCGTTCGGCCTCGTCGGCGAATCCGGCTCCGGCAAGTCGACCCTTCTCAGGGCAATCGCTGGCCTGGCGCCGGCCGCATCAGGCACCATTGCCGTCAACGGAAAAACGCTCGGCGCGCGCCGCGACAAGGCCTTTTATCGCGAGGTGCAGATGGTGTTCCAGGACCCGTACGGCTCGCTGCACCCGCGCCAGACCGTCGACCGCCTGCTGCAGGAGCCGCTCGCCATCCACGGCTTCGCCGACGGCGAAAAGCGCATCCAGCGGGCACTGGACGAGGTCGGCCTGGGGACCGGCTTTCGCTTCCGCTATTCGCATCAATTGTCGGGCGGCCAGCGCCAGCGCGTCGCGATTGCCCGCGCCCTGATCCTCGAACCCTCGATCCTGCTGCTCGACGAACCCACGTCGGCGCTCGACGCTTCCGTACAGGCCGAAGTGCTCAACCTGTTGGAGGAGATCCGGCGGCGCCGCAAGCTGACCTTCCTGATGGTCAGCCACGACCTCGCCATCATCACCCATATGTGCGAGCGGCTGATGGTGATGCAGAACGGCGAGGCGGTCGAGCACCTCGCCGCCGGCGACCTCGTCGAGCGCCGCGTTAGCAAGGATTACACGCGCAATCTGCTGAGGGCGAGCGAAGGATTTGTCAGAACGGCATGAGCGACGGGCGTTCGGTTGCTGACGCCGGACCGGCAGGCCCAATCGCCCGGCGGCGGTGCCAACTTGAGGAAAACCTGAAATAAGCCCAGAAGAGTCTCAACAGCCATCAAACGAGAGCGGGCGCCGGCCCGGCGAGGGGTACGATGACAAATTCAGCCATTTCCGAACGCAAGAACCAGTCGATTTCGCGCGGCGTCGGCATGACCACTCAAATCTATGCCGATCGCGCCGAAAACTCGGAAATCTGGGATGTGGAAGGCCGCCGCTACATCGATTTCTCGTCCGGTATCGCTGTCGTCAACACCGGCCACCGTCACCCCAGGGTGATCGAAGCGGTCAAGGCGCAGCTCGACCGTTTCACGCACACCTGCTACCAGGTCGTGCCCTATGAGAGCTATATCAAGCTGGCCGAACGGCTGAACGGCATGCTGCCCGGCAAATTCGACAAGAAGACGATTTTCGTCACCACCGGCGCCGAGGCGGTCGAGAATGCCATCAAGATCGCCCGCAACGCCACCGGCCGGCCGGCGGTCATCGCCTTTTCCGGCGGCTTTCACGGCCGCACCTTCATGGGCATGGCGCTGACCGGCAAGGTCGTGCCCTACAAAGTCGGCTTCGGCGCCATGCCGGCGGATGTCTTCCATGCGCCGTTCCCGGTGGCGCTGCACGGCGTCTCGGTCGCCGATTCGCTGGCCGCGCTCGACCGGCTGTTCAAGGCCGATGTCGACCCGGCCCGCGTCGCCGCCATCATCGTCGAGCCGGTGCAGGGCGAGGGTGGCTTCTACGAGGCGCCGCGCGATTTCATGACCGCACTGCGCAAGGTCTGCGACCAGCACGGAATGTTGCTGATCGCCGACGAGGTGCAGACCGGCTTTGCCCGCACCGGCAAGATGTTCGCCATGGACCACCACGAGGTGGCGGCCGACATCACCACCATGGCCAAGAGCCTGGCCGGCGGCTTCCCGCTGGCGGCCGTCACCGGGCGTGCCGAGATCATGGATGCGCCGAGCCCCGGCGGGCTCGGCGGCACCTATGGCGGCAGCCCGATCGGCGTCGCCGCGGCGCATGCCGTGCTCGACGTCATCGATGAGGAGAAGCTCTGCGACCGCGCCAACACGCTGGGCAACCGTCTGAAGCAGCGCCTGCAATCGATCCGCGACGAAGCGCCTGAGATTGTCGATATCCGAGGACCCGGCTTCATGAACGCGGTCGAGTTCAACGATGTGACGAAGGGGCTGCCGTCGTCGGAACTCGCCAATGCGGTCCGGCTGAAGGCGCTCGACAAGGGCCTGATCCTGCTGACCTGCGGCGTCTACGGCAACGTCATCCGCTTCCTCGCGCCGATCACCATCCAGGACGCCGTCATGAACGAAGCGCTCGACATCCTCGAAAGCTCAATCCGCGAAGTTCGCGCCGCCTGAGCTATCCGGCCGCTCTTGCAGGCTCTGCCTGCTGGAAGGCGGCGAGCGCCGCCTTCAGCCCGTCGGGCCCGGTCGCGACAATCTGCGGCGACGGCGAAAAGCCGGCGCCGAGCATCTTGCGGCCAAGCATATGGTCGCCGGGCCGGTTGACCGATTCGATGCCGAGCAGCCGGCTTGCGGCGTAGTGGTAGATCGAGAATTTGTTTTCGGCCACGTCGCCCAGCACGACATGGCTGTCGCCGCCCGCAATCAGGCCGACCATCTGCAGCTTCATGTCGCCGATATCGGACCAGAACCACGGCACCGCCGAGTAATTGTCGGCATGGCCGATGATGGTGCGCGCGGCGAGCCGCGCCTGGTCTGTGGCGTTCTGCACCGATTCCAGCCGCACATCGCCGCCGGTGAACCAGTGCCGGTAGGAGGCGGCGTCGCCGATGGCGAGGATTTCCGGCACCGACGTGCGCATCTGCTGGTCGACGCGGATGCCGTTGGCGATGGCAATACCGGCGGCTTCGGCCAATTCGACATTCGGCACGACGCCAATGCCGATGACGACCATCTGTGCCGGCAATCTCTCGCCGGACGAGGTGATTGCAGCCGAAACACGGCCGTTCTCGCCCTCCAGCCGTTCGATGGTGGTGCCGGTAAGGATGCGCACACCGGTCGCTTCCAGCCGCTGGCGCACATGGCTGGCGATGACCGGCGCCACGGCGCGGCCGAGCAGCCGGTCGACCGCCTCGACCACCGTAACCTTGCGGCCGGCGGCGGTGAGCGTCGCGGCAATCTCCAGGCCGATGAAGCCGCCGCCGAGAATGACGGCCTCCTCGCTTTGCACGCTCAATTCGCGGATCAGGCGGGCATCGCCGAGCGAGCGCAGCGACACAACGCCGGAAAGCTCCGAACCCGGCAGCGGCAGCAGGCGCGGCCGCGCGCCGGTGGCGAGGACCAGCCGCTCGAACGGCAGCACGCCGCCGCCCGATATCTCCAGCCGGCGGCCGCCTACATCGATGCGCTCGATCCGGAGGCCTGGCCGGTAGTCTATGGCGCTGCCGGTATAAAAAGCCTCGCCGCGCAACGGCTGCGGCTTTGCTTGCTGATCCTTGATGAAGGTCTTCGACAGCGGCGGCTTGTGGTAGGGCAATTCGTTTTCGTCGCCAATCAGGATCACCGGCCGGTCATAGCCCTCTTCGCGCAGGCTGGCAGCCGCTTGCACGCCCGCATGACCCGCACCGACAATGACAACCCCGTTCTTCATAACAGCCCGATTCCTCATCCAAATCTAGGACGTCCCGCCAGGTGGCGATTGTCCGGTGCCGCCGCAAGAGTGCCGATCCGGGTCGCACCCGGAACGGCCGCCTGTCAATCGCTTCATGCGGCGGCATTCCTGATAGATCGGTGTTAAAGTTGACAGTTCTAGTTTAGAATAATTCTAAACTATTGTTTCAATTGAATTTTTTCTACGCCACCAGTTGACATCCAGCGTCTTCGCCGTTTTATGGAAGCTCGCGCGTCAGCGCATCCCTTTGATGTCTGGGCCTTGAACCCTTTCGATTGGAGGCATTTCGGTGTCTTTCTTCCGCGAACCGCGCGATGGCGCGACCCTTCTTTGCCCGCTGGCAACTGCCAGCCGCGGCGCCGGCATTTCATTGATTCCCGAGGAGAGACAGTCATGAGAACGATGATCACGGCGCGGTATGGCGGCAGGCTTGCGGCGATCGGCGCCACCGCGATGCTCACGGCGGCGGTGTTCGTGCTGCCGGCCAAGGCGCAAACCGATGCCAAGGCGGTCATCAAGACCTATTCCGACATTGCGCTTGCCAAATACGAGGATTCGCTGATCACGGCCGAGGCGCTCGACAAGGCTGTCGATGCACTGCTCGCCAAGCCATCGGCCGAAACGCTGAACGCCGCCCGCGAGGCCTGGAAGGCATCGCGCGTTCCCTATCAGCAGACCGAGGTCTATCGCTTCGGCAATGCGATCGTCGATGACTGGGAAGGCAAGGTGAACTCCTGGCCGCTCGACGAGGGCTTGATCGACTATGTCGCCAAGGGCTACGGCACCGAGTCGGACGCCAACGCGCTCTATACCGCCAATGTGATCGCCAACAAGTCGATCGAGATCAACGGCAAGAAGGTCGACGCTACCAATCTGACGCCGGAGTTCCTCTCCGGCACCCTGCAGGAAGCCGGCGGCATCGAGGCCAATGTGGCGACCGGCTATCACGCCATCGAATTCCTGCTATGGGGCCAGGACCTGCACGGCACCGGTCCTGGCGCCGGCGAGCGGCCCTACACCGATTACGATCTTGCCAATTGCACCGGCGGCAATTGCGACCGTCGCGGGCAGTACCTGAAATCGGCGAGCGACCTTCTGGTTTCCGATCTCAAGGACATGGTCAACGACTGGAAGGAAGGCGGCGCCGCCCGCAAGAACCTTGTCGATGGCGAGCCGAACGCCGCCATTTCGACCATCTTCACCGGCATGGGCTCGCTGTCCTATGGCGAGCTCGCCGGCGAGCGGATGAAGCTCGGCCTCTTGCTGCACGATCCAGAAGAGGAGCACGATTGTTTCTCCGACAACACCTACAACTCCCATCTCAATGACGCCGTCGGCATCCGCGCCGCCTATCACGGCAGCTACACGCGGCTTGACGGCACTGTCGTCGAGGGGCCGTCTGTGGTCGACATGGTCAAGGCGGCCGATCCGGCGATCGACAAGGAATTGTCGGACAAACTGGATGTCACCGTCGCCAAGATGGAGGCCATCAAGGCGCGGGCGCTTGCCGGCGAGGCCTATGACCAGCAGATCGGAGAGGGCAACACGGAAGGCAATGCCACCGTGCAGGCGGCGATCGACGCGCTGGTCGATCAGACCAAGTCGATCGAACGCGCCGTCGGTACCCTGAAGCTCAATGCCATAGCCTTCGAGGGATCGGACAGCCTCGATTCACCGGACAAGGTGTTCCAGTAAACTATCGAAACCACCAGCCACGCGGCGCAATGAGCGCCGTCAGCCAGAGCGCCAAATGCTGATCTGCCATTGCAACATCATCACCGAAAAGGAGATAGAGCAGACGATCGTCGGACTGCTGGATGAGGACCCTTGGCAGCTTATCGTGCCGGCGAAGGTCTATCATGCCATGCACAAGCGCGGTCGCTGTTGCGGCTGCTTCCCAAATGTGGTCGAAACGATCATTCGGGTCACCGAAAATTACCACACCCGCTCGGCGGCGAGCGGCGTGGACATTGTTTCACACCTGGATCGCGTCAGAGGCCTGCGCGTCCAATACGGGAGCAGAACCCATGAAAGGCGAACAGCAGATCATAGAGCGGCTTAACGAGGCTCTGTTTCTGGAACTTGGAGCGGTCAATCAGTACTGGGTGCATTTCCGGCTGCTGGAAGACTGGGGATACGCCAAGCTGGCGAAGAAGGAACGCGCCGAATCGATCGAGGAAATGCACCATGCCGACCGGCTCGTGGCGCGCATCATTTTCCTCGAGGGCCATCCGAACCTGCAGTCCGTGGCGCCGCTGCGCATCGGGCAGAATGTCAAGGAAGTGCTCGAATCCGATCTTGCCGGCGAATATGACGCGCGCACTGCCTACAAGCGGTCGCGCGAGATCTGCAACGAGGCAGGCGACTACGTGACGATGAAGCTGTTCGAGGAATTGCTGACTGACGAGGAAGGTCACATCGACTTCCTCGAGACGCAACTCGATCTGCTGGCCTCGATCGGCGAGGAAAAATACGGCCAGCTCAACGCGGCATCGGCCGACGAGGCGGAATAAGGACATGCAGGAATGCGGCGCCCCCTAGATTTCATGCGCCGCTTGCGGCCGGCCAAGCATTGCGGCCTGCCGCCTCAGAAGAAACCGCGATACGGAATGGTTCGCGGCGCTTTTCTTGCCGTGGTGGCGACGCTCACAGCCTCGGCGCTGGCCGGAGCGCCGCAACCGGCGGGGCTTGCTACCAGCCGCACCGATCTGACGCCGAAGGATCTGGCGCGCGTCATCGCCATTACCAGGCCGACCAGCGATTTCTCCAAGCCCGAGCAATTCGAGCTAATGCAGGGCGGCGCCGGCACCTCGAAGAAGGACGTCAACAAGGACGCCTTCTCGCAATCCTCTGCCAACATCAGCTTCGAGGAAGAGGGCACCTTCAAGCTCGGCAACGCCATCTTCCGCAAGAACTGGGTGTCCTCGCCATCCTCGACACAGGCCTCGGATGGGCTCGGTCCGCTGTTCAATGAGCGCGCCTGCCAGAACTGTCATCTGAAGGACGGCCGCGGCCATCCGCCCGAAGGCGACAGTGGCACCACCTCGATGTTCCTGCGCCTGGCAAGGCAAGCCAGTACCGAGGAGGAGGAAGCCGCGCTCGCCGATCACAAGGTGCTCAACTTCCCCGACCCGGTCTATGGCACGCAATTGCAGGAATTGGCGGTACCCGGCCTGCAGGGCGAGGGCAGGATGCATGTCGACTATCAGGACGAGAAGGTGAAATTGGCGGATGGCAGCACGGTGTCGCTGCGCAAGCCGAGCTATTCGGTCGAGGGCCTCGCCTACGGGCCGCTCGACCCGCACACCACGCTGTCGCCGCGCATGACGCCGCCGATGATCGGCCTCGGCCTGGTCGAGCAGATCGCTCCTGCCGACATCCTTGCGCGTGCCGATGCGGCCGACCGCGATGGTGACGGGATTTCCGGCAGGCCCAACATAATACGTGACGGCAGCAGCGGTGAACTGACGCTCGGCCGTTTCGGCTGGAAGGCGCAGGCGGCATCGATCCGCCAGCAATCGGCGGATGCTTTTGCCGGTGATATCGGCATTTCGACGCCCGAGGTGCCGAAGCACTGGGGCGATTGCACCGCCGCAGAAAAGACCTGCCTTGCCCTGCCTAACGGTGTGCAGGAGCGCCTCGGTCCGGTCGAAGCGCCGCCGCCGGTCATGGACCTCGTTACCTTCTATTCGCAAAACCTTGCCGTGCCGGCCCGGCGCGGTCTCGACAGACCGGACGTGCTCGCCGGCAAAAAACTGTTCTACGATATGGGCTGCATCTCCTGCCATACGCCGAAATTCGTCACCCGTCGCGGCACCCCGAATAAGGCGCAGGCCTTCCAGCTGATCTGGCCGTATTCCGATTTCCTGCTGCACGACATGGGACCAGGCCTTGCCGACGGGCAGGCGGTGGGCGAGGCCACGGGAAGCGAATGGCGCACGCCGCCGCTGTGGGGCATCGGGCTCACCCAGACCGTCAGCGGCAACACCTTCTTCCTGCATGACGGGCGCGCGCGCAGCCTGGCCGAGGCGATCCTGTGGCATGGCGGCGAGGGCCAGAAGGCGCGTGACCGCTTTGCCGCCGCTGATGCGGCCGATCGCGATGCGCTGATCAAATTTCTGGAGTCGCTCTGATGCCGAAGCGTCTTGCGCTTGCGCTCGCTCTGCTGGTCCTCACCGGTGCGCTGCCAGCATCCGCGGCGGTGAAGGCTTCGGATGTGATCCAGCGGGCGACCGACGGCTTCGTCCGCCCGGCCTATGCCAGGCTGCATGACCATGCGGACAGCTTGGCGAAGATCATGCACGCGCTTTGCCAGGCGCCCTCGCAAGACAATCTCGATGCGGCACGCGCCGAATTCTCGGGTGTCGTGGATGCCTGGTCGGTGGTGGAAATCATCCGTTTCGGGCCGATCTCCGAAAACAACCGGCTTGAGCGCATGCTGTTTTGGCCGGACCGCAAGAGCATCGGCCTGAAGCAGGTGCAGGCAGCACTTGCCGGCAAGGATCCGACAGCCGCCGATCCGGCCCAGCTGGCGACAAAGAGCGTCGCCATGCAAGGGCTCGGCGCACTGGAATTCGTGCTCCATGGTGACGGCGCCGATCAATTGGCCGGCAGGGACGCCGCCTATCGCTGTGCCTACGGTGCGGCCATTGCCGGCAATATCGAGGCAATCGCCGGCGAGGTCAGCGATGCCTGGACCAAGCCCGACGGTTTTGCCGCGCTCTGGGCCAATCCGGGTCCGCAGAACGCGCTCTATCACGGCGGCACCGAAGCGGTGACCGAACTGGTCGGCGTCTTCATCAACGAGCTGGAAATGGTGCGCGACGTGCGCCTGAAAGGCTTCCTGGGCGCCAAGCCGGAGGCCGACAAACCGAAACAGGCGATCTATTGGCGCTCGCAAAACACCGCCCGCTCGCTGACCGGGAACCTGGCGGGCATGGACGCGCTGTTCCAGGCCTCGCAGCTTGGCGACGCGCTGCCGCCCGATGCGCGCTGGATGGCGGAATCGGTTCACATCCAGCTCACCAACGGGATCGAGGCGGCCAAGGCGATCAGGGGTCCGATCGACAAGGCACTTGCCGATCCGGCGCTGCGCCGCAAGCTCGATTATTTCTCGCTGGTGACATCCAGCCTGACGACCCTGATCGGAACCAGGCTGACCGCCGAATTTGGCCTGACCGCCGGGTTCTCGTCACTGGACGGCGACTGATCATGAGGACGCCGCTGATCGATCGGCGCGATTTCCTGAGGGCCGCAGGCGCTGGTTTCGTAGCGGCGATGGCGCCGTCGGCCTGGGCAAAGACACTCGACGCCGACGCGGTCTTCGCCACCGCTTTCGTCAAGCGCGACGGCAGCTATGGCGCGGCCGTCCTGTCCGAGGCCGGCAAGTTGTTGCACACGATCGATCTGCCCGATCGGGGCCACGACGTTACTTTCGACCCGGTGTCGAAGCGGTCGGTGGTGTTTGCCAGGCAGCCGGGCACCTTTGCTGTCGTCTTCGACCATACCGGCCGCGATGAACCGCAGACCATTGCCAGCGTTGCCGGCCGACATTTCTTCGGCCATGGCGTGTTCTCGGCCGACGGCACGCTGCTCTACGCCACCGAGAACGATTTCGACAATGCCGCCGGCGTGGTCGGCGTCTATGACGCGCATGCGAAATTCAAGCGCATCGGCGAGTTCCCGACCTACGGCATGGGCCCACACGAGCTTTTGCTGCTTTCCAATGGCAGGACGATTGCTGTGGCTAATGGCGGGATCGAGACGCATCCGGATTATGGCCGCGCAGAGCTCAATATCGCAACGATGAAGCCGTCCTATGTTCTGGTCGACCGCCTTACCGGCGATCTCACCGAAAAGCACGAATTGCCGCCGGCGCTGCACCAACTGTCGATCCGCCATATGGATGCCGACCGGTCCGGCACCGTCTGGTTCGGCTGTCAATACAGGGGGCCGGGTACCGATCGTCCCCCGCTGGTCGGCCGCGCGCCGCGCGGCAAGGACTTGCAATTGCTCGACATGTCGCAAGACGTGCTCTCCGGCTTCAGGAACTATATCGGCTCGGTCGCCGCCAACCCTGCCGCTGGCACCATCGCCGTGTCTTCGCCTGAGGGGAATTCGCTTGCCGTGATCGACACCGCCAGCAGCCGCATCGTCGCTACCAAGGCGCTGGTCGAGGTCTGTGGCGTGGCGCCCGATGGGAAAAGCTTCATGGCGACGACGGGCGCCGGCGAAATTGTCGAGGGCGGTGGCACGATCCGTTCCGAGCCGGACTATGTCTGGGACAATCACGTGCTGCGTATCGAGCAGATCGGCTAATCCTGGCAACGGTTTGTGGCAGTTGCGTTCGTCGAAACTTACCTTCTTGGACCCACACTCCAAGCAAGTCGCCTGAAGATTTGTGGATATTCCCCTTGCGGGGATCAGCCCTGGCGGGCAGAGGGAGGCTGCTTTCGAAACTGTCTCAACCGGGCGCTTCATGAAGTTGCTTGCCATCGACTGTGCCGCCAATCTCTGCGCCGCCTGCGTCTACGACGCGGCGGCCGGGAAAGAACTCGGCCGTTCGGTGCTCGATCTCGGCAAGGGTCATGCCGAGCATCTGATGGGTGTCATCGAAGGGGCGTTGAAGGCGGCCGGAACGGACTTTACCGGCCTCGGCGCCATTGCCGTTGCGACCGGTCCGGGCTCCTTCACCGGTCTGCGCGTCGGCGTCTCGGCGGCGCGCGGCCTTGCGCTGGCGCTGAAAATCCCCGCGATCGGCGTGACGACTCTGGAGGCGTTGGCCGCAGAGGCCGCAGCGATATTTCCCCGCCGCGCCGTGCTCGCCGCGCTCGATGCAGGCCGCGAGGAGATCCATGCGGCGCTTTACGATGAGAGGTCGGTTCTGATCTATGGTCCGGCTGTGACCACGCTCTCGCAAGCCGCAGCCATGGCGACCGACATCTCTCCGGTTCTGGCGGGCACGGCGGCAACCCAAATTGCCGCGGCGGCCGGGCGCAGCTTCGATCTCGGCGGGACGGCGGCCACCGCCGACATCGCCGTCTATGCCCATCGGGCCGCAGCCAAGGGCGAGGGCGAAAAGCCGAAACCGCTCTATCTGCGCGGCGCCGACGCCAAGCCGCAGGCCGGCTTTGTTTTATCGAGGCAAAAAAACTGATGCGCATTCCGTTCCTCCAGCCGCGCCGCAGGGACTATGCGCTCGAGCCGCTGACAATTACCGACAGCGCGGCCATGTCGGTGCTGCATCGCGAGGATTTCGCGCGGCCGTGGACCGACGACGAATTCGCCGCACTGCTCGAGCAGGACACCGTGTTCGGCTATGCCGCGCGCGAGACCGGACAGGGCGCCAAGCCGCCGGTCGGCTTCGTGCTGGCGCGGCTGGCGGCCGGCGAGGGGGAGGTCCTGACGGTCGCGGTGGCACGCTCGCATCGGCGCCGGGGGCTCGGCTGGCAATTGATGGATGCGGTGCTGCGCGAATTGCACGCACAGCGCGCCGAGGCACTTTTCCTCGAGGTCGACGAGACCAACGTCGCTGCGATCGCGCTCTATCGGCGGCTTGGCTTCCGCGAGGTCGGCAAGCGCGCCAACTATTACAAATCGCCGGAACACGGCCCGACCGGCGCGCTTGTCATGCGCCGCGATCTTCGCTAGCCAAACGCCGGGGTGGTGCGGATGATCGGAAAAATCAGGATTTTCCTGGCGCTGGGGCTGGTTGTCGTCGGCTCATTGGTGCTTGTGCCGCTGCAGGTCCTGTCGATGAGGACCGGGCTCTGGCGCGAGACCTTCATCCTGAAGATCTGGCACAGGATGATCGTCAGGGCGCTGGGGCTGCGCATCCATGTCAAGGGGGCGCTGTCCGGCCAGCGCCCATTGCTGATTGCCGCCAACCACATCTCCTGGACCGACATCATGGTACTGGGGTCGATGGTCGACGTGACGTTCATCGCCAGGGCCGACATGGCCGGCTGGCCGTTGATCGGCATGCTGTCGAAGCTGCAGCGCACTGTCTTCATCGAACGTGAGCGCAAACGTTCGTCGGGCGACCAGGCGAGCGAGATCGCCGGCCGCATGGCCAAGGGCGACGCCATGGTGCTGTTTGCCGAAGGCTCGACCGGCGACGGCAACACGATCCTGCCGTTCAAGAGTACGCTGTTCGGCGCCGCTACAATGGCGATTGCGGAAGGGGCGGCCGAACAGGTCTTCATCCAGCCGGTGGCGATCGTCTATACGCGCCTGCATGGCGTGCCGCTCGGCCGCCGGCATCGGCCGGTTGCCGCCTGGATCGGCGATGAAGAGCTGATGCCGCATCTGAAGGTGCTGATGGCCGAGGGCGCCCTCGACGTCGAGGTGCATTTTGGCGAGGCGATTGCTTTCTCCAAGGGCTCCAGCCGCAAGGAAACGGCAAAGCAGATGGAACGCCAGGTGCGCGAGATGGTACAGGCGGCTCTCGCCGAACCGCGCCCAAGCCGGTAAGCCGCGCAGGTTCCGGCCAGATTCGTCTGTTTTTTGTCAGGGAAAGGCGCTAGAAGCCGCGAAATGGAATTGAACACGATAGAACGCGACGACATCGGCGCTGCCGCCGAAAACCTAGTCGTTCTGCCTGCCGCGACCAGAAAGGTCTTCGTCAAGACCTATGGCTGCCAGATGAACGTCTACGATTCGCAGCGCATGACCGATGCGCTGGCGGCCGACGGCTATGCCGCGACAGACGCTATCGGCGAGGCCGATCTGGTGCTGCTCAACACCTGCCACATCCGCGAGAAAGCGGCGGAAAAAGT
This sequence comes from Mesorhizobium sp. M1403, assembly GCF_040317695.1. Classification (NCBI taxonomy): domain Bacteria; kingdom Pseudomonadati; phylum Pseudomonadota; class Alphaproteobacteria; order Hyphomicrobiales; family Phyllobacteriaceae; genus Mesorhizobium; species Mesorhizobium sp. M1403. The sequence goes on from NZ_JAMYKY010000005.1 coordinate 274,303, forward strand.
CTATTCGGAACTTGGGCGCATCCGTGAGTTGAAGGCGGAACGTGCTAAGGCCGGGCGCGAAATGCTGGTCGGCGTCGCCGGCTGCGTGGCGCAGGCCGAGGGTGCCGAGATCATCCGCCGCTCGCCGGCCGTCGATCTGGTCATCGGCCCGCAGACCTACCACCGGCTGCCCGGTGTGCTGGCGAGGGCGCGGAGCGGCGAAAAGATCGTCGAGACCGACTATGCCGTCGAGGACAAGTTCGAGCATCTGCCGCAGCCGAAGCGCGCCGAACTGATCAGGCGCGGCGTGACGGCGTTCTTGACCGTTCAGGAAGGCTGCGACAAGTTCTGCACCTTCTGTGTCGTGCCCTACACACGCGGCTCGGAAGTCTCGCGGCCGGTGGCACAGATCGTCGCCGAGGCCGAGCGCCTGGCGGATGCCGGCGTGCGCGAGGTGACGCTGCTCGGCCAGAACGTCAATGCCTGGCATGGAAGAGGTGAAAACGGCGCAGAATGGGGCCTTGGCCGGCTGCTGTTCAGGCTGGCCGAGATTCCGGGCCTGGCGCGTCTGCGCTACACAACCAGTCATCCGCGCGACATGGACGATGAATTGATCGCCGCCCATCGTGATTTGCCTACGCTGATGCCCTATCTACATTTACCGGTGCAATCCGGCTCCGACCGCATACTCAAGGCGATGAACCGCAGACATATGGCCAAGGACTATCTGACGTTGATCGACCGCATCCGTGCCGCACGGAACGACATTGCGCTGTCGGGCGATTTTATCGTCGGCTTTCCCGGCGAGACGGAAGCCGATTTCGAGGCGACCATGCAGTTGGTCCAAGACGTCAACTATGCCTCGGCCTTTTCGTTCAAATATTCGCTGCGCCCCGGCACGCCGGGCGCCGAGATGAGTGATCACGTGCCGGAGGCCGTCAAGGACGAGCGCCTGCAGCGGCTGCAGGCGCTACTGCTGAAACAGCAGCAGGATTTCGGCGCAAGCCTGATCGGCAGGACCATCGACACGCTGATCGAAAAGCCGGGCCGCCAGGCCGGTCAGAAGGTTGGCCGCTCGCCCTGGCTGCAGCCGGTTATTGTTGATGAAATGGCCGGCGAAATCGGTGACATTATCCAGGTACGAATCACGAAGACGGGCTACAACAGCCTGTTCGCCGAATTGGCCTGAAGGTCTCGGCAGATGAGGAGAGACGGTTGAGCGCTGCTGAAGTGAAGAACCTGCCCCAGAACCTACCCTCGGGGGCCTCGGATATGGCGCACATCGTACTGACTTTCGACAACAACAAGCTTGCCAGCGCCCTTTACGGCCAATTCGACGAGAATCTGGCCAGACTCGAGCAGAAGCTCGGCGTCGACATCCGCTCGCGCGGCAATCAATTGACCATCAAAGGCTCTTCCTCGGCGGCCGAGCAGGCACGCCGCGCCTTGGACAATCTTTACGGAATTCTGCAGAAAGGCACCGATATCGGCCAGTCCGATGTCGACGGCGCTGTGCGCATGGCGATCGCCGCCGACGACCAACTGACGCTGCCGACACTGGAGCGCAAGGGCAAGGTGTCTGCCGCCCAGATATCGACGCGCAAGAAGACGATCTATGCCCGCTCGCTGAACCAGGACGCCTATATGCGCGCGCTGGAGCGGTCGGAACTCGTCTTCGGCATCGGCCCGGCCGGCACCGGAAAGACCTATCTGGCGGTGGCGCATGCGGCAATGCTGCTCGAACGCGGCATGGTCGAACGCATCGTGCTGTCGCGCCCCGCGGTCGAGGCCGGCGAACGGCTTGGCTTTCTGCCGGGTGACATGAAGGAGAAGGTCGATCCTTATCTGCGGCCGCTCTATGACGCGCTCTACGACATGATGCCGGCCGACAAGGTCGAGCGGGCGATTGCCGCCGAGGTCATCGAGATCGCGCCGCTGGCGTTCATGCGCGGCCGTACGCTGGCGCACGCTGCCGTCATCCTCGACGAGGCGCAGAACACCACGCCCATGCAGATGAAGATGTTCCTGACCCGGCTCGGCGAGAACTCGCGCATGATCGTCACCGGCGATCCGACCCAGATCGATCTGCCGCCAAACACCAAGTCCGGCCTGGTCGAGGCGCTGAGAATCCTCGACGGCGTCACCGGCATGGTGACGGTCCGCTTCAACGAAGGCGACGTCGTCAGGCATCCGCTGGTCGCCGAGATCGTCAAGGCCTACGACCGCGACGGCAAGCTGGCCAGGGGCTTGGGTGTCGAAGGCTGATATGATTATGCGGCCGCATGGCTGAGGAGCAAAAGGCGGGGGGGCCGCTTCCCGTCGAGATCGATATCGCGATCGAGGCCGGAGATTGGCCCGCCGAGACGACGCTGACGCGGCTGGTCGACCATGCCGTCTCGGCCGCCTTTGCCGAAACCGGTGCGGACGGGCGTTCCGAGCTCAGCATCCTCTTTTCCGACGATGCCCATATCCGCACGCTCAATGCCGGCTGGCGCGGCAAGGACAAGCCGACCAACGTCCTGTCTTTTCCGGCTTTTCCGTTTGCCCGGGGCGGGCCGCTGCCGCCGATGCTCGGCGACATCGTGCTGGCCGCCGAGACGGTCGCGCGCGAGGCGGCACTGGAAGACAAGCCGGTCGAGGACCATATCTCCCATCTCGTTATCCATGGCCTGCTGCATTTGCTGGGCTACGATCACGAAACCGACGCCGAAGCGGAACTGATGGAAGCGACAGAGCGCGCAGCACTTGCGAGGCTTGCCATTCACGATCCCTACACGTAATTACAAAAGATCAATTGACCGGACGATGATGAACGACAAACCAGAGACTGCCGCCCGCCCCGATGCCGGCAGTGCGATCAAGCCTTCCGAAACGACGGAAGAGGGCTCGAGTCCGAGTACCACGACCGGCAGCTTCGCCAGCGAGGCATCGCCTGCCGGTCCTTCCCTGTTCGATCGCGTGCTCGGGCTTTTCAGGCACCGCAACGGCACCAGCCTGCGCGAGGAGATTGCCGGTGCGCTTGCCGAAACGGCGAGCGATGCGGAATCCTTCTCGCCCGGCGAACGCGCCATGCTCAACAATATCCTGCGTCTGCGCGAAGTGCGCGTCGAGGACGTCATGGTGCCGCGCGCCGACATCGAGGCGGTCGAGATCACCACGAAGCTGGGTGATCTTCTGGGGCTCTTCGAACAGTCCGGCCATTCCCGCATGCCGGTCTATTCGGAGACGCTCGACGACCCGCGCGGCATGGTCCATATCCGCGACGTGCTGGCGCACATCACCAAGGTCGCCCGCGTCCGAAAGGGCAGGACGACCAGGAAAACCGCGGTCGCAACGGTTCTCGATCTCGCCCAGGTCGATCTGGCGCGCACCATCGGCGATCTCAACCTGATCCGACCGGTGCTGTTCGTGCCGCCGTCGATGCTCGCCTCCGACCTGATGGGGCGGATGCAGACGACACGGACCCAGATGGCGCTGGTCATCGACGAATATGGCGGCACCGACGGTCTCGTCTCGCTCGAGGATATCGTCGAGATGGTGGTCGGCGACATCGAGGACGAGCACGACGACGACGAGCCGATGATCACCCAGGCCGGCGAAGGCGTCTTCATCGTCGACGGCAAGGCCGAGATCGACGATGTCGCCAAGATGATCGGCGAGGATTTCGCCGCCGGCGAGCACGGCGAATATGTCGACACGATCGGCGGCATGATCTTCAACACGCTTGGCCGGGTGCCGGCGCGCGGCGAAGTGGTGCAGGCCATACCCGGCTTCGAGTTCCATGTGCTCGACGCCGACCCACGCCGCGTCAAGCGCGTGCGCATAGTCGAAACCCTGAAGGGCGAGCGCCGCCGCCGCGCCGCCCGCACCGAGCAGGCTTGAAGGACGCGGCTCGCCCGATGCCGATTGAGGACCCGTTCAAGCACTCGACACTGGGCTCCGGCGTCTTCTACCAGGATCCGCGGGCCGCATTGACATGGCTTGAAAAGGCTTTCGGCTTCGAGCCGAGCATGGTGGTCAGCGATACCGATGGCAGGCTCGTCCATTCCGAGATGCGGTTCGGCGACGGCTATATCATCATCGATTCCGAATGGGCCGACCATATAGCCAGCCCGGCTTCAGTTGCAGGCAAGAACACGCAGTCGGTCTATGCGCGCCTCAAGGACGGGATAGATGCCCACTGTGATCGTGCAAGGGCGGCGGGAGCCGAGATCGTCGAGGAGCCTGCCGACCAGTTCTACGGTGAACGGCAGTACAGGGCGCGCGATCCTGAAGGCCATGTCTGGACCTTTTCCCAGACTGTCCGCTCCGTCCCACGCGAAGAGGCTGAGCGGCTGGGCGGACTGAAGATCGAAGGCTGGCATCGATAGCTATGAGCGGACTTGTTCGCTCTTATCCGGTTTGGAGCCAAGGCCGCGGCCTGATAAATCTTGCTTCCTGATTCGCACGACTCGGAAGCATAGATGGAGCGCCAGGCCGGCCGGATAATTCTGCTTTGGGGCTGGCGGCGCGCGCTGGTGGCGTTTCTTGCCGGCGCGCTGGCGGTTCTCGCTCAGGCGCCTTACGATTTCTTCGCCGTCTGTTTCGTTTCGTTCCCGCTGCTGGTGTGGCTTCTCGATGGCGCGACCGGCGAAGCCTCGGACGGTTTTCTGCGACGCTTGCTGCCGGCTTTCGCCATCGGCTGGTGGTTCGGTTTCGGCTACTTTCTTGCCGGTCTGTGGTGGGTTGGCTCGGCGCTTCTGGTCGAGGCCGACAGCTTCGCCTGGGCCTTGCCGTTCGCGGTGGTTGGCATCCCCCTCGCGCTGGCCTTCTTCTATGGCTTCGCCGCCGTGGTTGCCCGGCTGTTGTGGAGCAATGACATCGGCCGCATCGCCGCGCTCGCCTTCGGCTTTGCGCTGGCGGAATGGTTGCGCGGCTTCCTGTTCACCGGCTTTCCCTGGAATGCCGTTGGCTATGCGGCGATGCCGGTGCCTTTGCTGATGCAGAGCGTGTCGGTGACCGGCATGATCGGCATGAATGCGCTTGCAGTCTTCGTCTTTGCACTGCCGGCCCTGCTTGCGGCGCGCCGGCATCTTCGCCTCGGCGTGGCATTGCTTGTCGTTCTGGTCGTTGCCCATGCCGGCTTCGGCTATATCAGGCTCGCCGCCCCCGAAAAGCCGGCCGCCCGCAGCCTCGACGTCCGTATCGTGCAGCCTGCCGTCGACCTCACGGAAAAATGGGATGCCTCGGTGCGTGACCGCATCTTCGCCACCATGATGGGGCTTTCGGCCAAAGCGCCGGAACCCGGCCATGACAGGCCGCAATTGATCCTGTGGCCGGAGACCTCCGTGCCGTTTCTGTTCACCGAACGTCCGGATGCCTTGCCTGCCATCGGAGAGATGCTCGGCGATGGCCAGATGCTGGTCGCCGGCGTCGTTCGCGAGGAAGGCGGCTCGGCGACCGGAAGCCGTTACTACAACTCGGTCGTGGCGATCGACGAAAGGGGCGAAATCGTCGATGCCGTCGACAAGGTTCATCTGGTACCGTTTGGTGAATACCTGCCTTTCGCCGATCTGCTCGGCCGCTTCGGGCTTGAGCAGCTTGTCGCCGGCCCAATGACCTTCGCGGCCGGCAATGAGCGGCACCCGATCACGCTGCCCGGCGGCATCCGGGCGCTGCCGTTTATTTGCTATGAGGTCATCTTTCCCGATCTGGTCGCGGTTGACGCTACGTCAGCCGAGCTTATTGTGAACGTCACCAATGACGCCTGGTTCGGCGACACGCCAGGGCCGTACCAGCACTTCAGGCAGGCGCAGATCCGGGCGGTGGAGAATGGGGTGCCCCTGTTGCGCGCGGCCAATAACGGCATTTCGGCCGTTGTCGACCCGCGCGGTCGCATCGTCGACGCGCTGGCTATCGACGCACGCGGCGCCATCGATGTGCGTGTGCCGATCTCCAACCAAGCCATCGTTTCCTCCGGCCAACGACGCATTAACGGAATGCTGATCATGTTTTTGCTTGCCGTTGCGGCATGCATTTTGAACGTAAGGCAAAGGCTACGGGCGAATTGACAGCCGACACATTAGAAACTCATACTGTAAGCGCCTGAAAATTCTCGAAGTCGATAAGGTCGTTCTGTTGGGGCACGGGCCGCGGCGTCGTTTGGGCAGCAAAATAGAAAAAGCCGGAAAAATTCGGCGAGGAAAAAATGACAGAAGAAAACAAGAAAAAGCCGAATCCGATCGACATCCACGTCGGAAGCCGCATCCGGCTTCGCCGCAATATGCTGGGAATGAGTCAGGAAAAACTGGGCGAAAACCTCGGCATAACGTTCCAGCAGATCCAAAAGTACGAAAAAGGCACCAATCGCGTCGGCGCCAGTCGTTTGCAGGCAATCGCCTCGATACTCGGCGTTCCCGTCGCCTTCTTTTTCGAGGATGCGCCCGGTCAGGAGGCCGTGGGCAACCGTGGATTTGCCGAGGATGCGTCGATGACCTCCGCCGTCGAATTCTGCGGCAGCCCGGAAGGCCTCCAGCTGAACCGCGCCTTCGTCAAGATCGCCGACGTGAAAGTGCGTCGCAAGATCATCGAGCTTGTGAAGTCGCTCTCCGCCGACGAGGTCGATTGACTGGCCGTAGCCGGGCATGCAATTTCTCGTGGCCGAGTGCACCGTGGGATGTGCATTCCGCAGATGCGCCGACGCGCGGATCGATTTTGCTCGACATGCTTCCACGAAACCGTTCTCTTCAGCCTGTGAGTGCAAGAGATGAGGGTAGTGCGCCCTGCCGCCGTCTTCTGGACGCAAAGATAATAACGTCAAAATTCATGCTAGAACGGCTGCACGACTTGACGAGCGGCGCCCGGCACCGTTAACAACTGGCGCGCCAAAATCGGCGGCCTGCCGATATTTTTTCAAGAGGGGACACCCGTGACGCGGCACAATTATTTCTTCACCTCGGAATCCGTTGCCGAGGGCCATCCCGACAAGGTCTGCGATCGTATCTCCGACGAGATTGTCGATCTCGTCTACCGCGAGGCCAGAAAGACCGGCATGGACCCGTGGAAAGTCCGCGTCGCCTGCGAGACGCTCGCGACGACCAATCGCGTTGTCATCGCCGGTGAAGTGCGCGTCCCCGAGACGCTGCTCAAGAAGGACAAGGAGGGCAACATCCTGAAGGATGCGGCCGGCCATCCGATTGTCAACCCGGCCAAGTTCAAGTCGGTCGCACGCAAGGCAATCCGCGAAATCGGCTACGAGCAGGCCGGCTTCCACTGGAAGACGGCCAAGATCGAGGTCCTGCTGCACGGCCAATCGCCGGATATCGGCCAAGGCGTCGACAACGCTTCCGACCGGCAAGGCGAGGAAGGAGCCGGCGATCAGGGCATCATGTTTGGCTATGCCTGCCGCGAAACGCCGGACCTGATGCCGGCGCCGATCTATTACAGCCACAAGATCCTCGAATTGCTGGCCGCTGCGCGCCATGAGGGCAGCGGTGATGCCGGCAGGCTCGGGCCGGATGCCAAGAGCCAGGTGACAGTCCGCTATGTCGACGGCAAAGCGGCGGAAGTGACGCAGATCGTGCTGTCGACCCAACATCTCGATGAGACGTGGGATTCGAAGAAGGTGCGCAACGTCGTCGAGCCCTATATCCGCGAAGCACTAGGCGACCTGAAGATCGCCGACAATTGCAATTGGTACATCAACCCGACTGGCAAGTTCGTCATCGGCGGACCTGACGGCGACGCCGGCCTGACCGGCCGCAAGATCATCGTCGACACCTATGGTGGGGCTGCGCCCCATGGCGGCGGCGCCTTCTCCGGCAAGGACACCACCAAGGTCGACCGCTCGGCCGCCTATGCGGCGCGCTATCTCGCCAAGAACGTGGTTGCCGCGAAGCTTGCCGATCGCTGCACTATCCAGCTTTCCTATGCGATCGGTGTCGCCCAGCCGCTGTCGATCTACGTCGACCTCCACGGCACCGGCAAGGTCGACGAGGCAAAGCTCGAGCGTGCACTGCGCACTGTGATGGACCTATCGCCGTCCGGCATCCGCCGCCACCTCGATCTCAACAAGCCGATCTATGCCAAGACGTCGTCCTACGGCCATTTTGGCCGCAAGGCCGGCCGCGACGGATCCTTCTCCTGGGAGAAGACCGATCTCGCCAAGGCGCTCAAGGACGCTCTCGCCGAACCGGTCGCCGAAGCAGTCGCCGCCTAACAACGGCGCCTATGGACCCGAAGGACCGGCCAAGCCGTGCGACCGAGGCGTTTTTCGGTCGCCGGCGCGGCAAGACCATCCGACCGCAGCAGGCGGCGGCGCTGGAGAGCGGCTTCGCCGCCTACAGGCTCGATCTGACGGTTGAACCGCCAGCCGATCTGCGCAGCCTTTTCGAAGCCGAAGTTTCCGCTGTCCAGCTCGAAATCGGTTTTGGCGGCGGCGAACATCTTCTGCACCGTGCCACGGCCAGCCAGGCGACCGGCTTTATCGGCGTCGAGCCTTTCGTCAACGGCATGGCCAAGATGATGATGGCGGTCCGGGAGCGGCCGCTTGCTAATCTGCGCGTCTATGACGACGACGCCACACGCCTGCTTGACTGGCTGCCGCAGGCTTCGCTTGACGGCATCGACCTTCTCTACCCGGATCCGTGGCCGAAGAAGAAGCACTGGAAGCGGCGCTTCGTCAGCCCGGTCAATCTCGACCGCTTCGCGCGCGTCTTGAAGCACGGCGGAAAGTTCCACTTTGCGTCAGACATCGACAGCTATGTGAACTGGACGCTGCTGCATTGCCGGGCGCATGGCGCCTTCACGTGGCAGGCAAACGAAGCAGCCGACTGGCGTCGGCCCTATGATGGCTGGCCGGGGACGCGCTATGAGGCCAAGGCCATTCGCGAGGGCCGACGGCCCGCCTATCTCACCTTTGTGCGGAAATAGCAGGAAGTCCGAGCTGAGCGGCCGAAGGCTCTCCTGTTCACTTGGCTTAGAAGCGGCGGATTTTATCGAAGGCTGCCGGCTCCATGCCCAGATTGCGCAGATCATTCGCACGCGGCTTGCGACCGTTTTCCACAGCACGCGACGCTGCTACGGCGCTGCCAAACACGCTAAAAAAGTCGCCTATGGCTGAAAAAAATCCACGATTGTTCATGATCGGATCCTTCCGAGCGTAGTGAGCGCTCCAATTGTGCAATGCAACATAGATAGTCGTGCGTTGCCGGTGCTCAAAGGAGGATTACTGCATGGGCGCCATGCATTTGGCGCAGCGCTGCGGACTCGGAGCCTTGCCGTCATGCACGACGGGCTTGAAACGACGGCCACGATCGTCTATATCAGCTTCAAATTCTTGGTCAGTATGACGAAGAGTGGGTCCACCCGGTCCCGCTCTTTTTTATTACCTGCCGGCCAAGCAGGAATCGAACGACAGGGACCGAATGACAGTGACGGCAAGCGAAGGCGACGACCGCATCATCCGCGAAAGCGGCATCGATGCGCGCATCGCGCTGATCGTTCAGCCGGTACTGCGCGCCATCGGTTTCCGCTTGGTACGTGTGCATCTGTCGGGCCAGAACGGGCTGACGCTGCAGATCATGGCCGAGCGCGAGGACGGCACGATGACTGTCGAGGATTGTGAAGAGGTCAGCCGGGCAGTATCGCCGGCGCTCGATGTCGATGATCCGATCGAGAAGGCTTATCATCTCGAAGTGTCGTCGCCGGGCATCGACAGGCCGCTGGTCCGCAAATCGGACTTTGCAGCCTGGACCGGCCATCTGGTGAAGATGGAAACGTCGGTTCTCGTCGCCGACCGCAAGCGCTTCAAGGGCAAGATCGCCGAAAGCGACGCGGACGGTGTGCTGATCGAGCGCGACAAGGCCGCTTACGGCGAGGAGCCGACGGTGCGTGTTCCCTACGATGCGATTGCCGAAGCGCGGCTGGTTCTGACCGATGATCTTATCCGCGATGCGCTGTCGAAGGATAACCGGGCGCGCAAGGAAGCCAGAAAACGCCGCGGCGAACCCGAAGACGCACCAGAGGGTGCGGAAGACGAAACCGAACAGGAAATGTGATTGGGCTGCCGGCCGTAAGGTCGGCAACAAGCTCGGGAGAAAGAAGATGGTTGTAAGCGCCAACAGGCTTGAACTGCTGCAGATCGCCGATGCGGTCGCGCGTGAAAAGTCGATCGACAAGTCGATCGTCATCGCCGCTATGGCCGATGCGATCCAGAAGGCCGCGCGCTCGCGCTACGGCCAGGAAACCAATATCCGGGCCGATATCAATCCGAATACCGGCGAGATGAAGCTGCAGCGGCTGATGGAAGTGGTCGAGAAGGTCGACGACTACGCGACGCAGATTGCCATTTCCTCGGCGCGCGAGCGCAATCCGGACGCCCAGCTCGGCGATTTCATCGCCGAACAGCTGCCGCCGATGGATTTCGGCCGCATCGCCGCCCAGTCGGCCAAGCAGGTCATCGTGCAGAAGGTGCGCGAGGCCGAGCGCGACCGGCAATATGACGAGTACAAGGACCGTATCGGCGAGATCGTCAACGGCACCGTCAAGCGTGTCGAATACGGCAACGTCATCGTCGATCTCGGCCGCGGCGAGGCGATTATCCGCCGGGACGAGCTGATCCCGCGCGAAAACTATAAATATGGCGATCGCGTCCGCGCCTACGTCTATGACGTGCGCCGCGAACAACGCGGCCCGCAGATATTCCTGTCGCGCACCCATCCGCAGTTCATGGCGAAACTGTTCACCATGGAAGTGCCGGAAATCTACGACGGTATCATCGAGATCAAGTCGGTCGCCCGCGATCCGGGTTCGCGCGCCAAGATCGCTGTCATCTCCCGTGACAGCTCCATCGATCCGGTCGGTGCCTGCGTCGGCATGCGCGGCAGCCGCGTCCAGGCGGTCGTCGGCGAATTGCAGGGCGAGAAGATCGACATCATTCCGTGGTCGCCCTCGGCCGCGTCCTTCATCGTCAATGCATTGCAGCCGGCGGAAGTCGCCAAGGTCGTGCTCGACGAGGATGCCGAGCGCATCGAGGTCGTCGTCCCCGACGACCAGCTGTCGCTGGCCATCGGTCGCCGCGGCCAGAACGTCCGTCTTGCCTCGCAGCTCACCGGCTGGGATATCGACATCCTGACCGAGCAGGAAGAGAGCGAACGGCGCCAGAAGGAATTCGTTGAACGGTCGTCGCTGTTCATGGAAGCCCTCGACGTCGACGAGATGGTCGGCCAGGTGCTCGCTTCCGAAGGCTTCACCAGCGTCGAGGAGGTCGCGTATGTCGATTCCGGCGAAATCGCGTCGATCGACGGCTTCGACGAGGACACGGCTTCGGAGATCCAGACCCGCGCCCGCGAATATCTGGAGAAGATCGAAGCCGAGCATGACGAGAAGCGCAAGGCGCTCGGCGTTAAGGACGAGCTGCGCGAGATTCCCGGCATCACCACCGCCATGATGGTGACGCTCGGCGAGGACGGCGTGAAGACGATCGAGGATTTCGCCGGCTACGCCGCCGACGACCTGACCGGCTGGAAGGAACGCAAGGACGGCGAGACGAAGGTATTCCCGGGTGTGCTCGCCAACCACGGCGTGTCGCGCGCCGATGCCGAGCAAATGGTCTTGGCCGCTCGCCTGAAGGCTGGCTGGATCACCGAAGACGAGCTTGCCGCCGAGGGCGTGCCGGCTGACGAAACCGTCGGTGCGTGAGGTGAAACCGCATCGCACCGAACCCGCCCTTGGACGAGATGAACGATCGCACCTGCATCGTCACCCGCAGGCAAGCCGAACCGGATGAGCTGATCCGTTTCGTCGTCGGCCCGGATTCGGCCGTCGTTCCGGACATCAAGAGAAACCTGCCCGGCCGCGGTTGCTGGGTGACCGCCGACCGCCTACATATAGACAAGGCAGCGGCGAAAAACCTGTTTGCCCGTGCTTTTAAGGCGCAGGTGACCGTGCCAGCCGATCTTGGCGGCATGGTCGACGCGCTGCTTTCCAGGTCCGCTCTGGGCATGCTTGGCCTGGCCCGCAAGGCGGGCGCCATAGCGCTCGGAGCGACCAAGGTCGAGAGCGCCGTGCGCGGCGGACTTGCACTTTTCGTGCTCCACGCGACCGAGGCTTCCGACGATGGCGTCCGCAAGATAAGCCAGGCGCGACGGGCAACCGTCCACCTCGGCGGGCCTGCGATCCGCGCTTACAAACTTTTCTCCGAGGCCGAGTTGAGCTTGGCATTGGGGGGTACAAATGTGATACATGCTGCCGTTCTCGCGGGAGACGCGGGCAGGGCGGTCCAGAAGCGCATGGTTGCGCTCGACCGATATCGGGGCGGTTCCCCGGACGATCTGGCAATGCTTGCGGCCGTTGCTGACGAAGATGATGCCGCAGAGGATATGGAATGAGCGATACGAAATCGGGCGACGACAAGACGCTGAGTGTTACGCCGAAGAAGACCTTGACGCTGAAGCGCCCCGGTATGGAACAGGGCACGGTGCGCCAGAACTTCTCGCACGGCCGCACCAAATCGGTGGTTGTCGAGACCAAGAAGCGCAAGTTCTCGCTGCCCGGCGACAAGCCGGAGCCGGCGGCAGCGCCTGTGTCCGTCTTCACGCCGAAGCCGGTCGCGGCAGCGCCTGCCGTGCAGGAAGCCCCCAAGGCGCCGCCGCCTCCGCCGCCGGTCGAACGCGGCGGCATGGTGCTGAACGAGTTGTCGCGCCAGGAAATGGAAGCACGCCGCCGGGCTCTCGAGGGCTCGAAGGTCCGTGACGTCGAGGATCGCCAACGCGCCATCGAGGAGGCCAAGCGCCGCAGCGAGGACGAGGAGCGCCGCCGCCGCGAGCGCGAGGAATCGGCTCGCCGTCAGGCCGAGGAAGAGGCACGGCTGCAAGCCGAGGCTGAATCCCGCCGCCGTGCCGAGGAAGAGGCACGCCGCCGTGCGCCGCTGGCCGCCGAACTGGCGACAGTCGATGACGAGGAAGAGGTCAAGCCGAAGCGGACCGGTGCCGGCGCACCAGTGCGCCGTCTGGTCACGCCCGAAGTGGCGCGTCCGGCCAAACCGACCAAGGGCGAGGAAGACCGCCGCCGCGGCAAGCTGACGCTGAATTCGGCGCTTTCCGACGAGGATGCGCGCGCCCGCTCGCTGTCGTCGATGCGCCGCCGTCAGGAGAAATTCAAGCGCGCGTTGCATAATGAGCCACGCGAGAAAGTCATGCGTGAAGTGATCCTGCCCGAAACCATCACCATCCAGGAGCTGGCGCAGCGCATGTCCGAGCGCGCTGTCGACGTGGTCAAGTTCTTCATGAAGCAGGGCCAGATCCTGAAGCCTGGCGACGTCATCGACGCCGACACGGCCGAACTCGTCGCGACCGAATTTGGCCACACGGTCCGCCGCGTCGCCGAGTCCGACATCGAAGAGGGCTTGTTCAACATCGCCGATCGTCCCGAGGACCTGCAGCCGCGTCCGCCGGTGGTAACCATCATGGGCCATGTCGATCACGGCAAGACCTCGTTGCTCGATGCCATCCGAAATGCCAACGTGGTGTCCGGCGAAGCCGGTGGCATTACGCAGCATATCGGCGCCTATCAGGTCGAGAAGAACGGTAACAAGATTACCTTCATCGACACGCCCGGCCACGCCGCCTTCACGGCGATGCGTGCCCGCGGTGCCCAGGCGACCGATATCGCCATCCTGGTGGTGGCGGCCGACGACAGCGTGATGCCGCAGACGATCGAATCGATCAACCACGCCAAGGCGGCCGGCGTTCCGATCATCGTGGCGATCAACAAGATCGACAAGCACGACGCCGACCCGCAGAAGGTGCGCTCGGAACTGCTGCGCCATGAGGTGTTCGTCGAATCCATGGGCGGCGAGGTGCTGGATGTCGAGGTGTCGGCGACCAAGGGCATCAATCTCGACAAGTTGCTCGAAGCGATCCTGCTGCAGGCCGAAATCCTCGACCTGAAGGCCAATCCGGACCGCACCGCCGAAGGCGTTGTCATCGAAGCCCAGCTCGACAAGGGCCGCGGCCCAGTCGCAACCGTGCTGGTGCAGACCGGCACGCTGATGCCGGGCGACATTCTCGTCGCCGGCAACGAGTGGGGCCGGGTGCGCGCGCTGGTCAACGATCGCGGCGATCAGGTCAAGGAAGCGCCGCCGGCAATGCCGGTGGAAGTCCTCGGTCTGCAAGGTACGCCGCTGGCCGGCGACCGCTTCGCCGTTGTCAACAACGAAGCCCGCGCCCGCGAGATCACCGAATATCGCCAACGTCTGGCGCGCGAGAAGGCGGTGGCCAGGCATGCCGGCCAGCGCGGCTCGCTTGAACAGATGATGTCGCAATTGCAGACCAGCGGATTGAAGGAATTCCCGCTGGTCATCAAGGGCGACGTGCAGGGCTCGATCGAGGCGATCAACGCGGCGCTCGACAATCTCGGCACCGACGAGGTGCGCGCCCGCATCGTCCATGCGGGCGCCGGCGGCATCACCGAAAGCGACGTGTCGCTGGCGGAGACCTCGGGGGCTGCGATCATCGGCTTCAACGTTCGTGCCAATGTGCAGGCGCGTGCGGCCGCGGCTGCGGCAGGCATCGAGATCCGCTACTATTCGATCATCTACAATCTCGTCGATGACGTTAAGGCGGCGCTCTCCGGCCTGCTATCACCGGAGCGTCGCGAGACCTTCATCGGCAATGCCGAGATCCTCGAGATCTTCGACATCACCAAGGTCGGCAAGATCGCCGGCTGCCGTGTCACCGAAGGCAAGGTCGAGCGGGGTGCGGGCGTGCGCCTGATCCGCGACAACGTCGTCATCCACGAAGGCACGCTGAAGACCCTGAAGCGCTTCAAGGACGAGGTTTCGGAAGTTCCGGGCGGTCAGGAATGCGGCATGGCCTTCCAGAACTACGAGGACATGCGCGTCGGTGACGTCATCGAGTGCTTCCGCGTCGAGATGGTAACCAGGACGCTCTGAGTTCGAGCGTCTTGAGTTCGAGCATCTATTGAGACCGGGCGGTGGTCGAAAGGCCGCCGCCCAAACCATATGAGACATGCGGCGCGGTTCCATCCCGCGCTTCACGATTTCAGGACCGAGGAAAATGCCCCGTTCGACCCCGTCAGGCCCATCCCAGCGCATGCTGCGCGTCGGCGAGCAGGTGCGCCATGCGCTATCCGAAACCTTGCAGCGCGGCGAGATCCTCGATCCGCTGATCGAGAACACAGTGGTCTCGGTCTCCGAAGTGCGCATGTCGCCCGATCTGAAGATCGCCACCGCCTTCGTCTCGCCGCTCGGCGCCAAGGATGCCGGTGCGGTGGTCGAAGCGCTCAACAAGCATGCGAAGTTCGTCCGCGGCCGCGTCTCCGGCGCCCTTCGGCAGATGAAGTACATGCCGGAATTCCGCTTCCGGCTCGATACCAGCTACGACAATTTCCAGAAGATCAACGAATTGCTGCACTCGCCCGAAGTGGCGCGCGATCTCAGCGCCGACGACAAAGACAAAGACGACCGGAAGGATAGCGAATAGTGGCGCGCCGCGGCAAGAAGAAGGGCCGGCCGATCTCGGGCTGGCTGGTACTGGACAAGCCGGTCGGCATGGGCTCGACCGAAGCCGTCTCCAAGATCAAATGGCTGTTCCAGGCGGAAAAGGCCGGCCATGCCGGCACGCTCGACCCGCTGGCGTCGGGCATGCTGCCGATCGCGCTTGGCGAGGCGACGAAGACTGTGCCTTACGTCCAGGACGGCGCCAAGGTCTACCGCTTCACCGTTGCCTGGGGCGAGGAGCGTTCGACCGACGACCTCGAAGGCGCGGCGACCAAAAGCTCAGACCTCCGTCCGGCGGAATCCGAAGTGCTGGCGCTGCTTTCGAAATATACCGGCGTGATCATGCAGACACCGCCGCAATTCTCAGCGATCAAGATCGCCGGCGAGCGCGCCTACGACCTTGCCCGCGACGGCGAGACGGTCGACATTCCGGCACGCGAGGTCGAGATCGGCCGGCTCGACCTGGTCGAGCACATGGCCGATCGCACCATCTTCGAGGTCGAATGCGGCAAGGGCACCTATGTCCGCTCGCTGGCGCGCGACATGGGGCGCGACCTTGGCTGTTTTGGTCACATCGCCGAGCTGCGGCGGGTCGAGGTCGAGCCGTTCACGCAGGAAGATTTCGTCACCTTGGCCGAGCTGGAGGCCGCCCGCTTCGGCGAACAGAGCGAGGACGCTTCGCAAGCAGCGGACGCGCCGATCGACTTCGGTGCCATCGATGCACTTCTGGTCGACACCGCCGCGGCGCTCGAATGCTTGCCGCAGGTTGCGATCAGCGACGATGCGGCAACCAAAATCCGCCTCGGCAATCCGGTCATCATTCGCGGCCGTGACGCGCCGGTAGAAGCTGAGGAGGCCTGCGCCACCGCGCGCGGCAAGCTGGTCGCCATCGGCGCCATCGAGCAAGGCATGTTCAAGCCAAAGCGGGTCTTTGTCGGGTAACAGCTGTCGCCCGGCGCATGATCTCCAAACCGGATTCTATTTTGGGAAAGGATCATGCGCTAAATCAACAGGGCTACGGCGTCGTTTGTCGTCCGAAAGGATGCGCTGTGCTGTAGTGCCGTTCGACGCTGCACTCGAGGGGGCACATGGCAAAGGCTGACACGGTCAACAAGCGAGCGGCGCTCAAAACACGGCGGCCACCGGTCGGGGCTTCGCCGGGCACGCTGATCGCCGACCCGGCGGCGCGCCGCTCCGAGCTCAGGCTGACATTGATCTCGCCTGAGAAGTTCAAGACGATCGACAATGCCAGCATCGACGACGTCAACACCCATTGCCACAATTGGCCGATCATCTGGCTCGACTGCACAGGCCTCGCCAACATCCAGCTGATCGAGGAGATCGGCGGGATCTTCAACCTGCATCCGCTGGCGCTGGAAGATGTCGTCAACACCGGTCAGCGGCCCAAGGTGGATTTCTTCGAGGACCATGCCTTTGTCGTCGTCAGGATGATCGACGATGTCACCGCCCATCGTTACGAACAGATCGCCGTCTTCTTCGGCAAGAACTTCGTCGTCACCTTCCAGGAGCGCGAAGGCGACCCATTCGATCCCGTGCGCAAGCGGATCGCGAGCTCGGTGCCCAACCGCTTGCGCTCGCGCGGCGCCGACTATCTCGCCTATGCTTTGATCGACGCCATCGTCGACAGCTATTTCCCGCCGATCGAGGCTGCCGGCGAATTGGTCGACAGCATCGAGGACCAGATGCTGAACCAGGCGCACAAGCACCAGATGCGGCAGCTTCACGAATTGCGGCGCGACGCCAATGTGCTGAAGGGCGTGCTTTGGCCGATGCGCGACGCGCTGGCGACCATGATCCGCAACGACGTCTCTTATGTGAAGGCCGAAACCAAATTATTCCTGAACGACACGCTGGATCATTCGCTGCGATTGATCGAACTGGTCGAAACCCAGCGCGATATGCTGACCGGCCTGATCGAGATGCACCTGTCGCTCAGCCAGGCGCGCACCAACGACGTCATCAGCTATTTGACCATCGTCTCGGTGATCTTCATGCCGCTCACCTTTCTCGTCGGCGTATGGGGCATGAATTTCGACCCCGACACCTCGCCCTGGAACATGCCGGAGCTGAAAGCCTATTACGGCTATCCCCTGTCGCTCGTCTTCATGGCGATTGTTGCGGTCGGGCTCTACGCATACTTCAAATGGAAGAAATGGCTCTGACCATGCGGAAGTGCCCGTTTATGCAGCAAAAAGCCGGCTTGTGAATTGGGCTGGCCTTTTTGTCGGAATTGCACTATATGCGCCGCAGCTTCGCGCTTTGACGCGTTGCTTGCATCGGCCCCTGCTGGACGACATCCCGGCTGAGGGCGTCCCGTTTCCTCAAACAGACAAGGAAAAACACGATGTCGATTACTGCCGAACGCAAGAAGGAATTGATGGGCGAATTCGCAACCGCCAAGGGCGATACCGGGTCTCCGGAAGTCCAGGTGGCCATCCTTTCCGAGCGCATCAAGAACCTGACCGATCATTTCAAGGACCACAAGAAGGATAACCATTCCCGCCGTGGCCTGCTCGCTCTCGTTTCCCAGCGCCGCAGCCTGCTTGATTATCTCAAGCGCAAGGACGACGCGCGCTATCAGACGCTGATCGAGAAGCTCGGTCTGCGCCGTTGACGAATTGACCGGCGGGTTCTTTCGAGAGCCCGCCGGTCGCGCATTGGAGCATCGGATCATCCAAGGCTCCAATGAAGAAAGCAGAGCGCCGCGCACCGGTTTGGATGCGCAAAGGACGCTCTGAAGTTTTAGATTTGCGCAGGATACTTTCCGAAAACCTGGTTTTCGGGTTCACGCGCAAGGCCAGTCGGATCGATTGGCCAACCCGGTTTCGAAACAGCAGAGGGCCACTCGAAACCGCCCATGGACGGTCATGGGGCAGGATTGCAGGACGCTCGCGCGGCAAATGCGCCGAATAGCCGAGCTTCCCGTTGTCTTGCCCGTGGCTGCCCGAGAAAGGAAGCCAAGGGAAAGGGGCATCCGCGCACGCTGCAACGGCGCGGCCCTTTCCGCATACGAAGGACAAGATATGTTCAATTACCACAAAGTGGAAATCGAATGGGGCGGCCGTCCGCTCATTCTCGAAACCGGCAAGATCGCACGTCAGGCTGACGGCGCGGTGCTGGCCACCTATGGCGAAACCAAGGTTCTCGCCACCGTCGTCTCGATGAAAGAGCCGAAGCCCGGCCTCGATTTCTTTCCCCTGACGGTCAACTACCAGGAAAAGACTTACGCCGCCGGCAAGATCCCGGGTGGCTATTTCAAGCGTGAAGGCCGTCCGAGCGAGAAGGAAACGCTGGTTTCCCGCCTGATTGACCGCCCGATCCGCCCGCTCTTCGCCGAAGGCTACAAGAACGACACCCAGATCGTTGTCACCGTCGTCCAGCACGATCTCGAAAATGATCCGGACATCCTGTCGATCGTCGCCACCTCCGCCGCACTGACCTTGTCCGGCGTGCCGTTCATGGGCCCGGTTGGTGGCGCCCGCGTTGGCTACATTAACGGCGAATACGTGCTCAACCCGCATGTCGACGAGATGCAGGAATCGAAGCTCGACCTGGTCGTCGCCGGCACCGCCGACGCCGTGCTGATGGTCGAGTCCGAAGCCAAGGAACTCGGCGAGGATCTGATGCTCGGCGCCGTCATGTTCGGCCACAGGGGCTTCCAGCCGGTGATCGACGCGATCATCAAGCTGGCCGAAGTCGCCGCCAAGGACCCGCGCGATTTCACCGCGCCGGACTATTCCGCGCTTGAAGCCGAGATGCTCAAGATCGTCGAAGGCGAGCTTCGCGATGCCTACAAGATCACCGACAAGCAGAAGCGCTATGCCGCCGTCGACGCCGTCAAGGCGAAGGTCAAGGCCGCGTTTGCGCCGGCAGAAGGCGAAGAGGCCAAATACACGTCCGAACAGATCGGCACCGTGTTCAAGGAACTCCAGGCCAAGGTCGTGCGCTGGAACATCCTCGACACCGGCTCGCGCATCGACGGCCGCGACCTGAAGACGGTCCGCAAGATCGTCTCGGAAGTCGGCGTCCTGCCGCGCACACACGGCTCGGCGCTGTTCACTCGCGGCGAGACCCAGGCGCTGGTCGTCGCCACGCTCGGCACCGGCGAGGACGAGCAGTATGTCGATTCGCTGACCGGCATGTACAAGGAGAAGTTCCTCCTGCACTACAATTTCCCTCCCTATTCGGTCGGTGAAACGGGCCGTATGGGTTCGCCCGGCCGCCGCGAAATCGGCCACGGCAAGCTCGCCTGGCGCGCCATCCGGCCGATGCTGCCGACCGCCGATCAGTTCCCCTATACGTTGCGCGTCGTTTCGGAGATCACCGAGTCCAACGGCTCGTCCTCGATGGCTACCGTCTGCGGCACCTCGCTGGCGCTGATGGATGCCGGTGTGCCGCTGGCCAAGCCGGTCGCCGGCATTGCGATGGGCCTGATCAAGGAAGGCGAGCGCTTCGCCGTGCTCTCCGATATCCTCGGCGACGAGGACCACCTCGGCGACATGGATTTCAAGGTTGCCGGCACCGCCTACGGCATCACCTCGCTGCAGATGGACATCAAGATCGAGGGCATCACCGAGGAGATCATGAAGATCGCCCTCGACCAGGCCAAGGATGGCCGTCAGCACATTCTCGGCGAAATGGCCCATGCGCTGTCCGGCGCGCGTGCCGAGCTCGGCGAGTTCGCGCCGCGCATCGAGGTCATGCACATCCCGACCGACAAGATCCGCGACGTGATCGGCTCGGGCGGCAAGGTCATCCGCGAGATCGTCGAAAAGACCGGCGCCAAGATCAACATCGAGGATGACGGCACGGTCAAGATCGCTTCGGCCAACGCCAAGGAAATCGAGGCGGCGAAGAAGTGGATCCACACCATCGTCGCCGAGCCGGAAGTCGGTGAAATCTACGAAGGCACGGTCGTCAAGACCGCCGACTTCGGCGCTTTCGTCAACTTCTTCGGTCCGCGTGACGGCCTCGTCCACATCTCGCAGCTCGCCAATGATCGCGTCGCCAAGACCTCCGATGTGGTCAAGGAAGGCGACAAGGTCTGGGTCAAGCTGATGGGCTTCGACGAGCGCGGCAAGGTCCGCCTGTCGATGAAGGTCGTCGACCAGGCCACCGGCAAGGAAATCGCCCGCGATAAGAAGAGCGAAGGCGAAGAAAACGCCGCCTAAGCGGGGTTGCGTTCCGTCGAACGCATAAAGCAATCGAAGCGGGCGCGCCGGAAGGTCGCGCCCGTTTGCATTTCAACAACAGCCTTGCAGTTCAAGAGTGGTGAATGTCCGCCGAGCCGCTGAAGACGCTTTTCCATCCTTTCGAGGCCGGGACCGTTTCCCTGCCGCGAAAGGATGAACGTATTCTTTTTCTCGGTGCCGAGCCCGGCTTTCGCTTGCTCGAAGGCTTCGATGCCAAGCTTCATCTCGTCCAAGGCTTCAGGCCGCATTTTCGCGCCTTGCAGGCGTCCGGCTTCACCGTCACGCCGCAAGTGGAAGGCAAGGCTTTCGACGCGGCGCTAGTGCTCGCTGGCCGCCATCGCGGACAAAACGAGTTGCGCGTCGCAGAAGCGATCGAGCACGTGGCATCAGGCGGGTTGATCGTCGTCGCCGGCGGTAAGGACGATGGTATCGCCAGCCTGCGCAAGCATGTCGGCGCCCTTGTGCCGCCCGAAGGCCACCTGCCGAAGCATCACGGCATTGCCTTCTGGTTTCGCCGGCCGGCCGATACCGTTGCCGCGGCAACGCTTCGCGCCGCCAATCCGGACTTGGTGGTCGAGGACCGCTTCCGCACGGCCCCAGGCATGTTTTCGTTCGACAAGATCGATGCCGGATCGAAGCTGCTGGTCGAAAATCTGCCCAACGATCTGCGTGGCAGCGTTGCGGATTTCTGTGCCGGTTGGGGCTATGTCGCCGCCGAAGTCGCCGCCCGCTCACCCGGCATATCGGCGCTTGACCTTTACGAAGCGGATTTCGAGGCGCTGGAGGCGGCGAAGGTCAATGTCGGCAACACAGGCCTGGAGCCACGTTTCTTCTGGATAGATCTTTTGAGCGAGCCGGTCGAGCACCGCTACGATGTGATCGCCATGAACCCGCCCTTTCACCGCAGCCGGGCGACTGAGCCCGAAATCGGTGCCGGCATGATCCGCGCGGCAGGCAAGGCGCTGAAGCCGGGCGGCCGGCTGTTCATGGTGGCGAACCGTCAGCTTCCCTACGAACCGGTGCTGGCGGCCGCCTTCTCCAGCCATGCGGAGCTCGCCCGCGACGGCATGTTCAAGGTCTTCTCGGCGCGACGCTGAAACGCTGCGGGGCAAGCCGGCGACACGTCGCTCGCGCTATTCCCGCCCGCCGTCGGTCTGCTTCAACTCGTCAAGCGTCGGCATGGACACGATGTGATAGCCGGAATCGACATAGTGGATTTCGCCGGTGACGCCGGAGGACAGATCGGACAGCAGATAGAGCGCTGAGCCGCCGACTTCGTCGATTGTCACCGTGCGGCGTAGCGGCGAGTTGCGCTGCTGGTAGGAGAACATGTGGCGTGCGTCGGAAATCCCGGCGCCGGCAAGCGTCCGCACCGGTCCAGCCGATATGCCGTTCACCCTGATGCCGCGCGGGCCGTAGTCGTTGGCTAGATAGCGGACGCTGGCCTCCAGCCCGGCCTTGGCGACGCCCATGACGTTGTAGTTCGGCATGACGCGGACCGAACCGGCATAGGTCAGCGTGATCATCGAACCGCTATCCTTCATCAACGTGGCGGCGTGACGGGCGACCTCGGTGAAGGAGTAGCAGGAGATCACCATGGTGCGGATGAAGTTGTCGCGGCTGGTGTCGGCGTAGAGGCCTTTCAGCTCGTTCTTGTCGGAAAAGCCGATGGCATGGACGACGAAATCCAGCCCGCCCCACGCCTTGCCCAAAGTCTCGAAAGTCGCGGCGACCGATGCGCTGTCCTCGACGTCGCAAGGCACCACCAGCGATGCGCCCAGTTTCTCGGCGAGCGGCTTGACGCGGCGCCCGAAGGCCTCACCCTGATAGGTGAAGGCGAGATCCGCGCCATGTTCGGACAGTTTGCGGGCGATGCCCCAGGCGATCGAATGATCGTTGGCGACGCCCATGACAAGCCCGCGCTTGCCCTTCATCAATCCGTCCATGGTCGGCAAATCCTTATGCGGAATAGCGCTGGAAAATCAGCGTAGCGTTGGTGCCACCGAAACCGAACGAATTGGACAAAACGGTGTCGATCCTGGCTTCGTCGATGCGCTTGCGCACGATCGGCATGCCTTCGAATTCCGGATCGAGGTTTTCAATGTGGGCGCTCTCGCCGATAAAGCCGCCTTGCATCATCAGGATCGAGTAGATCGATTCCTGCACGCCGGCCGCACCCAGCGAATGACCGGTCAGCGATTTGGTCGACGTGATGAAAGGCATCTTCTCGCCGAACACCTCGCGGATGGCGCCCATTTCCTTGGAGTCGCCGACCGGCGTCGAAGTGCCGTGCGTATTGATATAGTCGACCGGCGAGGACACCGTTGCGAGCGCCTGCTTCATGCAGCGAGCCGCGCCTTCGCCCGACGGCGCCACCATGTCGTAGCCGTCGGAGGTGGCGCCATAGCCGACGATCTCGGCATAGATCTTGGCGCCGCGTGCCTTGGCATGTTCGAGCTCTTCAAGAATCAGCACGCCGGCGCCGCCGGCAATGACGAAACCGTCGCGATCGACGTCGTAGGCGCGCGAGGCGACTGATGCCCTGTCGTTGAACTTGGACGACATGGCGCCCATGGCATCGAACAGATCCGACATCGTCCAGTCGAGATCCTCATGACCGCCGGCGAAGACGATGTCCTGCTTCCCCCACTGGATCAGCTCGTAGCCATTGCCGATGCAATGCGCTGACGTCGAGCAGGCCGATGAGATCGAATAGTTGACGCCGTGGATCTTGAACCAAGTGGCAAGCGTCGCTGAAGCGGTCGACGACATCGCTTTTGGCACCGCGAACGGGCCGATCCGCTTGGGGCTGCCGTTTTTGATCGTCGTCTCGGCCGCTTCGACGATTGCACGGGTCGACGGTCCGCCGGAGCCCATTACGATGCCGGTGCGCTCGTTGGTGATGTCGGTCTCGTCGAGGCCGGCGTCTGCGATCGCCTGGTCCATCGCGACATGGTTCCAAGCAGCACCTTGCGACAGGAAGCGCATGGCGCGACGGTCGATCATTCCCGACGGATCCAGCGTCGGCGCTCCCCACACCCGGCAACGGAAGCCATGCTCGGCGAAAGAGTCGGAAAAGCTGATGCCGGACCTGGCATCATGCAAGGAGGCCTGCACCTCGTTGGCATTGTTGCCGATCGACGACACGATGCCGAGACCTGTGACTACGACCCGTCTCATTCGCAACTCCTTCCAGCACGGACCTCCGAAACCTGATTAAGTTTCCGGAACGGAACCATGCGCAAATTAAAGTGCTACAGCGTCCTTTAGATGTCCAAGACGTGGCACTGTTGGTCTTCGCTCAGCCGGCGGCCGATTGCTTGGACAGACCGACCTTCAGATCCGTTGCCGCATATATGGGCTCGCCATCTGCCTTCAGCCAGCCATCGGCGATGCCAAGCACAAGCCGACCGCGCATCACTCGCTTGAAGTCGACGCCATACTCCACCTTCTTGACCGAAGGCGTGACCATGCCTTTGAATCTCACCTCACCTGTCGACAGCGCCATTCCCTTGCCTGGTTCGCCGAGCCATCCAAGGTAGAAACCCGTCAACTGCCACATGGCGTCCAGGCCCAGGCATCCCGGCATGATCGGATTGCCGATGAAATGGCAGGCGAAAAACCACAAATCCGGCTTGATATCGAATTCTGCGCGGATGAAACCCTTGTCGAACGCACCGCCGGTTTCGCTGATCTCGGTGATGCGGTCGAACATCAGCATCGGCGGATAGGGCAGTTGCGCATTTCCCGGTCCGAACAGCTCGCCGCGGGCGCAGGCAAGCAATTCCTCGTAACCGTAGCTGGATTTCGAACCCGCCATCAATCTCGTCCCCGTGATCGTCCCGGGCGATAGGCGCCCATGCTGGTGGTTTCCTAACACAATCTGTTTCAGGCCGGAAACCGGCGTTTGCGCTTAACCTGCCCGTCTGCCCGGGTCAATGCGCGCTATTGATCGCATTCGGCCGACAGAATATATGTCAGGACACGTCCAATTTCGGCAGATGCTCTATTTCTGCCATTTTGGACGTGTCTGAGACGGAACTGTGGGCGCGACGGATAGATGGATCTGGGTTGCCGGAAGGATAATGTCGCTGTGGACAAGCGGGTTCGCGAAGCCGGTCTGAGGCCGACACGCCAGCGTATCGCGCTGGCCGATCTGCTTTTCGCCAAGGGCGACCGCCACCTTTCGGCCGAGGAACTGCACGAGGAAGCGCTTGCCGCCGGCGTGCCGGTGTCTCTGGCCACCGTCTACAATGCTCTGCACCAGTTCACCCAGGCTGGCCTTTTGCGCATCCTTGCCGTCGAGGGATCGAAGACCTATTTCGACACCAACACCTCCGATCACCATCATTTCTATATCGAGGGCGAAAACAGGATCTTCGATATCGACAGCGGCCCGGTGACGGTTTCCAACCTGCCGGAACCGCCGGAAGGCATGGAGATCGCCAATGTCGATATCGTGGTGAGACTGCGTCCGAAACGCTGCGACTGACCGGGCGCCTTATGAATTTCCTGGATTTGACGCTCCGGCTCGAATGGGTCGCCGTCGCGGTGGCGGCTCTTGTCTTCTATGCAATGGCCGGTGCTTCCTGGTGGCTATTTGCAGTGCTCGTTCTGGCGCCCGACCTGTCGATCCTGGGTTACATGGCCGGGCCGCGCGTCGGGGCCGTCGCCTACAACACCTTGCACATACTGGTCTTGCCCGTTCTGCTGGCGCTTTTCGGCAGCGTCTTTGACAATGCATTGGCGACATCCGTTGCGCTGATCTGGATCGCCCACATCGCCATCGACCGCGCCCTGGGCTATGGCTTGAAGCTGTCGAGCAGTTTCCAGGATACCCATCTCGGCCGCATCGGCGGCTAGATCATCCCCGAATTGAAGAACAGCGAAACAAAATGCCGGATCCGGTGCTTGCAGCGCTGGCCTGACCTCCGGTTCGGAAGCGTCAGTTCTTGACCTTTTCGCCGGGATAGGCGCCCCAGACGAGCGACTGGGCGAGCCAGCCGGTATGGCCGTCGAAGGTCATTTCGCACCATTGGCCATCGCAGGACTTGATCGTGCCCATCACCCCCGGTTCGAGGATCGCGATGACGCTTGCATCTTTTGCCGGGTCGTCGAGGAGGTTGATGCGGGCGTCCTTGCCGCGCTGCCAGGGGGCGACGATCGCCGTGCGGCGGCCCGAAAGCAGCGACTGATTGATCCAGCCTTCCGAGCCGTCGGCATCGCGCACGCGGCGCCATGTATCGAACTCCTGGATGATCTCCATCGGCAGGCCTGGTTTCATGTACATCCAATCGACGGAATAGTTGACGCCCGGCCCGACGCGCGAGTTGACGCGGCCGGATTTCAGGCTGACGAAGCGCGGCAGCGGCAAGCCGCTTGGTCCGAGCGTGACGCTCTGGGCGGGGGCCGCGGCACTTTGCGCCATCACCAGTGGGCTATGGATGAGAGCGCCGAGGAATGCTGCACTGAGGGTCAGGCGGAGCGACGCGAAACCAGACACTTTCGTTCCTTTCGGCGCCGGCCCATCGGCCTTCGCGCCCCTTTTTCTTTGTCTTCGGCGGAACCACTTGTTACATGGATGACCGGTACCGCGATCGGCTCTCAGTTTCGCCGTTCTTGGTTAAAGAGGTCTCAACGAGATCGGGTTCGAGGAAACAATGGCAGGCAAAAAGAAGCCCCTCGTCGTCATCACGCGCAAGTTGCCCGACCCGGTCGAGACCCGCATGCGCGAGTTGTTCGACGCCCGGTTGAATGTCGAGGACAGGCCGATGACGCAGCCGGAACTGGTGGCGGCGGTCAAGGAGGCTGACGTGCTGGTGCCGACCGTGACCGATAATATCGACGCGGCGCTGATTGCCCAAGCCGGCGACAACCTCAAGCTGATCGCCAATTTCGGCAATGGCGTCGACAAGATCGACGTTGCGGCAGCGGCCAAGAAAGGCATCACCGTCACCAACACGCCGAACGTGCTGACCGAAGATACGGCCGACATGACCATGGCGCTGATGCTGGCCGTGCCGCGACGGCTGGCCGAAGGCGCCAACGTGCTGACCGGGGACAAGAAATGGGCGGGCTGGTCGCCGACCTGGATGCTCGGCCGTCGCATCTGGGGCAAACGGCTCGGCATTGTCGGCATGGGTCGCATCGGCACCGCCGTCGCCAGGCGCGCCAAGGCCTTTGGCCTCTCGATCCACTACCACAACCGCCACCGCGTGCTGCCGGCAATCGAGGACGAGTTGGAAGCCACATATTGGGAAAGCCTCGACCAGATGCTTGCCCGTATGGACATTATCTCGGTCAATTGCCCATCGACACCGGCAACCTTCCACCTGCTTTCGGCGCGGCGGCTGGCGCTTCTGCAACCGTCCGCTTACATAGTCAACACCGCGCGCGGCGATATCATCGATGAGGAATCGCTGGTCAAGCTCATCCATGACGGCAAGATCGCCGGCGCCGGCCTCGACGTCTACGAGCACGAGCCGGCGCTGAACAGCAAGCTTCTGAAGCTCGCCCACAAAGGCAAGGTCGTGCTGTTGCCGCATATGGGCTCGGCGACGCTCGAAGGCCGCATCGATATGGGTGAGAAGGTGATCATCAACATCCGCGCCTTCTTCGATGGCCATCGTCCGCCCGACCGCGTGCTGCCGCTGCGGGCGTGACCTGCCATCATGCCGGCATGGCCTTGCCGCGGCAGCCACTCGTTCGTCTTTGGATAGTGTTGGCTTACGAAAGCACCTTGCGCATGGTGATTGAGGTCGGCCGGTCGTAGCCCTTGTGCGCTGTCCGTTCGGTTTCGCGAAAGCCGAGTCGGGCGAAGGCAGTGTGGTTTCCGGTCAGTTCGACCCGGGTCTGGAGCTCGATGGCGGCCCGGTTGTGGCTACGGGCAAGATCTTCGACAGCCTGCATCAGCCGCTTTCCGATGCCTTGGCCCTGAAGAGTCGGCACAACCGCGAGCTTTCCAATATAGAGGTCGTCTGCGCGCTTCACGACGAAGACGCAACCGACGATCTCGTTTTCCTTCAGCGCCAGGAATCCAGTCTCCTCCAGCGCTCTAGCCCTAAGATTTTCGACAGTGAGCCGATGCGCCGAGGACGGCGGATCAATAACGCCTTCCATGAAGGCGAAGGCGCGCATGACCAGTGCCAAGACCTCGTCCCAACGGTCGAAATCGGCCGCAAGCTGCACAATGGAAACGTCGGCAGGCAGGCTCACCGGTGAGTCCGCTTGTAGCGGATCGTGTCGAAGCGTGCCGCCAGTGCATCGTAGAGCAGCAGTCGCCCGACCAGCGGCTCGCCAATCCCGGTGATCAGCTTGATCGCTTCCATGGCTTGCAGCGTGCCGATGACCCCCGTCAGCGCACCGACAATGCCGGCCACCGCGCAGGACGGCACCAGCCCCGGCGGCGGCGCTTCGGGAAAAAGATCGCGGTAGCTTGGGTTCAACGTGCCGTCCGGACCGGTTTCGAACGGCTTCAGCACCGTCACCGAGCCGTCGAAGCGGCCAACGGCGGCATGGACGAGCGGCCGGCTTTCGGCGGCGCAGGCGTCGGCCACGGCGTAGCGCGTCTCGAAATTGTCGGAGCCGTCAACGACGATGTCATAATCGGCGATGAGGGCAGGGGCGTTGTCCGCGGTCAGCCTGAAATTGTGCTCTTCCACGACGACGTTTGGATTGATGCGGATGATCGCCGCCTTGGCGCTGTCGGTTTTCGCCATGCCGACATCGCCCGTGGCGTGGATCACTTGTCGTTGCAGGTTGGAAAGCGAAACGATGTCGTCGTCGACGATACCGAGTGTGCCAATCCCTGCGGCGGCGAGATATTCGAGCACCGGCGCTCCCAACCCGCCGGCGCCGATGACCAGCACCCGCGCCCGCTTTAGCCGCTGCTGGCCGGCGCCGCCGATTTCGGGCAGCACGATGTGGCGGGCGTAGCGTTCGAGCTCTTCGTCGGTGAGGGCGGCTGTGATCATCGCCGGACCATATAACGGAGGAAAAAACTTGTCAGGCGTCAATGCATGCGGCTCAGAAATGCGTCATGGACGAAGTTCAGATGGTCGGCCTGACCTTGCCGTGATCGACGGTCAGGAACTGCGCGCGTCCCTTGAGGCTGTCAAACAACGCGGCATCGGTCCCGGTCATGAAAGCCTGGCAGTTCAGTTCCTCCAGGATCGAGAACAAGGCCGCGCGCCGGCCGCCGTCGAGGTGGGCGGCGATCTCGTCGAGCAGCAGGATCGGCGTCATGCCCGACATCTCGCCGGTTAGCCGTGCATGCGACAAGACAATGCCGACCAGCAGCGCCTTCTGCTCGCCGGTCGAGCAGAGTTCGGCCGGCATTGCCTTGGGCCGGTGGCGCACCACGAGATCGGAACGGTGCGGGCCGTCGAGCGTGCGTCCGGCGGTGCGGTCACGGTCGCGCCCTTGGGCAAGCGCACGACGGAACCGTTCCTCGACGTCGACGGCCGGCGAAATGCCGACTTCGCCTTCCAGTTCCCCCGAGATGCCGATGTCGGCTTGCGGAAACGGTCCGTCGCCGGGCAGACGGTCGATCATGGCGGCGAGCAGGCGCACCAGTTCGGCACGCGCCGCGGCAATTGCCACGCCGGTCTCCGCCATTTGCATCTCGATGGCATCGAACCAGGCACCGTCGCGCGAACCGTCGGCGAGCAGCCTGTTGCGGCCGCGCATTGCCTTTTCGTAGTCAAGCGCGCGCTGGCCGTGGCCGGGGTCGATCGCCAGCACCAGTCGGTCGAGGAAGCGCCGACGGTCGGCGGCTGGCCCGGGGAACAGGCCGTCCATGGCCGGTGTCAGCCAGACCACGCGCAGCCATTCCAGCATGTCTTCGGCTGAGCGCGCCGCCGCGCCGTTGATCCGCACCCGCCTGCCGCCTTCGCTGTCGCTGCCTGCAATCCCGGTACCGATCTCGACCTGGCCGTCCGGCCCGTCAAGCCGGGCATGCAGCGCAAAGCCACCGTCGCCGCCTTCGCGCGCCACCTCGGCATAGGGTGCGCGGCGCAGGCCGCGGCCTGGCGTGAGCAGCGAGATCGCTTCAAGCAGATTGGTCTTGCCGGCGCCATTGTCGCCGGAGAAAACCACAGCGCCGGGATCAAGGTCGATTGCCAACGCCGCATAATTGCGGAAATTCGTAAGTGTAAGCTTACTTATGTAAGTCTGCCGTGGGTTTGCAAATCTGGTCACGACAGCAGATGGCCTCGTTCGGGCCCTACACCCGCATCGGCATCAACACGTAGAGCGCGGTCTCGTCGGCCATGTCGTGGATCAGTGTCGGGGATCCGGCATCCGCCAGCATGAACTTCGCCTCCGTGCCGGTCAGTTGCGCGGCAACGTCGAGCAGGTATTTGGCGTTGAAGCCGATTTCGATCGGATCGGACGAATAGTCGGCTGCCAGTTCTTCGGTGGCGCTGCCTGAATCCGGATTGTTGACTGCAAGCGTGACCTGGCCTTCGGCGATCGAAAGCTTTACAGCCCGGCCGCGTTCGGACGAAATGGTCGAAACGCGATCGACGGCAGCGGCGAAACTCTGACGATCGATGATCAGCTTCTTGTCGTTGCCGGTCGGAATGACGCGCTGGTAGTCCGGGAAAGTGCCGTCGATCAGCTTGGAGGTCAAGATGACGCTGCCGATGGTGAAACGGATCTTGGTGTCCGACAGCTCGGTGGTCACCGCAATGTCGGGGTCGTCGACCAGCTTCTGCAACTCGCTGACCGTCTTTCGCGGGATGATGACGCCAGGCATGCCCTCGGAGCCCGCTGGTGCGTCGATCTCGGCGCGCGCCAGCCGATGGCCGTCGGTCGCGACCGAGCGCAGCTTCAGCTTGCCGCCAGCCTCGTGCGTGTGCAGATAGATGCCGTTCAGATAATAGCGCGTCTCCTCGGTCGAGATGGCGAACTGGGTCTTCTCGATGAGGCCCTTTAGCCCGAGGGAATCGAGCCGGAAAATATGCGAGAACGACCCGGCTGAAAGCTCGGGAAAGTCGGACTGCGGCAGGCACTGCAGGCGGAAGCTCGAGCGCCCCGACGTCACCGTCATGGCGTTGCCGTCTTCGTCGGTCTTCAGCGCCACCTCCGCGCCGTCGGCAAGCTTGCGCACGATGTCGTAGAGCAGATGCGCCGGAACCGTCGTCGCCCCGCCACGCTCGACCTTTGCCGGCGTTGCTTCGGTCACCTCCAGGTCGAGGTCGGTCGCCTTCATTTCAAGGCTGGCCCCCTCGGCGCTGAGCAGCACGTTCGACAGGATCGGAATGGTGTTGCGCCGCTCGACCACGCGGTGAACATGGTTGAGCGACTTCAGGAGATTTGACCGTTCCAGGATAACACGCATGACGAAACAGGCTCGCTTGAATGAATGAACGGGTCTCCGGCAAGCGGCGCCCCGCGAAAGGTCTGAACAGGCTCAGAATCTGCGTAAACTGACAGGAAAAACCCGGCAAACGCAAGCCCGCGCCACCGGTTCGGGCCGGCTGCACGGGCTTTCTGGGGATAAAAAGGCCGAAGTCCGCGAGTCGGCGTTTTTCGCGCCGTCAGGCCTGGTCGTTGATCAGCCTTCTCAGCAATTCGAGTTCCTGCGCCAGTGTGTTGTCGACGCCTGAAAGATCCTCGATCTTGCGCACGGCATGCAGCACCGTCGTATGGTCACGGCCGCCGAAACGCCGCCCGATCTCCGGCAGCGAGCGCGGCGTCATCACCTTCGACAGGTACATGGCGACCTGCCGTGGCTTGACGATGGTGCGTGTGCGCCGGTTGGACAGAAGTTCAGTCTTCGACACGTTGTAATGGCGTGCGACGATGCGCTGAATGTCCTCGATACGCACCCGCTTCGGCTCGCCGGAACGATAGATGTGGCCAAGGATCTCGTCGATGCGGTCGATGGTGATCTGCGGTTCGAAGGATTGGCGAAACAAAAGCTGGTTGAAGGCACCTTCGAGCTCGCGCCCGCTGCCGGTCACCGTGCGGGCAACGTGATTGAGGATCTCTTCGGAAATATCGAGCGACACATCGTCGAGCTTGGCGGTGGCAAGCCTGAGCTTGAGCATACCGATGCGCATGGCGAAATCCGGGGCCGACATTTCCAGCGCGACGCCGCCGTTGAGGCGCGAGCGGACGCGCGGCTCCAGCGACTCC
The DNA here is from genome assembly GCF_040317695.1 of Mesorhizobium sp. M1403. NCBI lineage: Bacteria > Pseudomonadati > Pseudomonadota > Alphaproteobacteria > Hyphomicrobiales > Phyllobacteriaceae > Mesorhizobium > Mesorhizobium sp. M1403. The sequence continues at coordinate 306,136 of NZ_JAMYKY010000005.1, forward strand.
AATTCCGACGGCGGCCGGTCGGCAGCGACCACCACTTGCTTGGCGCTGTCGAGCAGCATGTTGATCAAATGGCAGAATTCATGCTGGATCGACTTGCCCTGCAGGAACTGCATGTCGTCGATGATGAGAAGGTCGATGTCGCGAAGCTGTTCTTTCAGCGTCAGTGCGTTGTTGTCGCGAATCGCGGTGGCGAACCGCCACATGAAATATTCAGCCGTCAGATAGACGACCCGCGATTTCGGGTTCTGCTTCAGCGATTCTGCGGCGATCGCCTGCAACAGATGCGTCTTGCCCAGCCCAACCGTCGCGTGAAGAAAGAGCGGATTGAAGCGCACCGCGCTCGACTGTGATTCCGCGACCGCCTTGGCAGCGGCAAAAGCCACTCGGTTCGATGGTCCCTCGATGAAGGAGGTGAAAGTGTAGCGTGGATCGAGCGGCGAACCGAGCACATTGTGCCGGAACTCTGTCTCTGCCGGCATTCCTGGGCGGGGTGCCGGGACCCGCTCGACCCTGCTGGGGCTCGCCGTGCCCGCAGAGAGAGCGGTTTGCGTCTGCCTGGTCATCTTGCGTGCCGGGGCCACTTCCGGCTCGACGCTGTTGCGGCCCTGGCGTGTGGCGGTGCGAACGACGATCTCGATCTTGAGGATCTCCGGATCCTCGTGCTTCCACAACTCGGCGATGAGATCGAGATAGTGGCCGTTGATCCATGAACGCAGGAATGCGGTTGGCACCGAGATGCGGACAATGCCCTTGGAGGATTCAGCGACCTTCATGCGCCCGAACCAGCTCGAATAGACCTCGGTTCCCAGACGCGCCTTCAGCTGGGCCTTGACCCGATCGAACTTCTGTTCAGCTTCATTGGAAGCCGCCATGTCGTTCCTTCCGATTAACGTTCCAGGAAATGGGAGGTCGCCCGTAAGCTCCCTTTCGATGCCGCCGCTCTGCATGATCGAGTTCCTTGTCTCTTGTACCTGTTTTCCGCCGGGGATGCGCCTCCTGCATCCATGTTTCCGGCGACCGTGTCTTCGCTGCGACACCATCGCCACCGCCGGCTGATGAATCGCCTCGTTATCGGTCCGGCGCCGAAGTGCCGATCCGCCTTGGTCATGTCAGGGCAATAAAATGCCGTCCGGCGAAAAACGCCGGCGCACCGTCGACCTGCCATGTACAATTACGCCAGTCCCCTACCGTATCAAAAAGACAAACCAACCCCGTCCGCGGAGTTGAATCCGCGTTGTAAACTCTGCCAATTTGAGCTGGCCGGTTTCAGGCTGGTCAAGGGCCAAGGGCCCGTCCCTTCGATGGACAGACATTACCGAAATCGCTGTGGATAGGGCAAGGCCACCCCTAACGGATTTTTAAGGAATCTGACTAGCAAGGGACGGTTCGGACGCCATGCCGCAACAGTTGATTTTGACAAAGCCATTGTGATTCAAACCCTTTTCCGGCGAATATGAAAAAGGCCACACAACGCGAAATTTTCTGAAATAATTCACTTGACAGCCAATTGTCGCCTATCGACCGCAGCCGATGTGAACAAGCTGTGGATCACCATCTGTAAACTGCTGAAAAGAAACGGTAATCTGTGACGCTCGGAAATTTTCGCATTGGCGGGTTCGAAGGCTGCGAATATCAGCGGGCATGTATATGCCGGCAAAGCATTTCGAACTTTGAAATGCACGCGGAGCGCCGTTTTGCGGGCTTTCTTTTAAGTACTTGCCGGCAAACGAAAAAACCCGGCGCGATCGGCCGGGTTTGAAGAAGCGCAGTTCAGGAAAAGGTATATTAGGCCGACAGCACCTTGACCCGTTGGGCCAGCCGCGACACCTTGCGCGATGCAGTGTTCTTGTGCACCACGCCCTTGGTCGCGGCCCGCATCAATTCCGGCTCGGCCACCTTGAAGGCAGCCTGTGCGGCCGCCTTGTCGCCAGCCGCGAGCGCCTCTTCGACCTGGCGGATGTAGGTCCGGACGCGGGAGCGACGGTTCTTGTTGATCGCTGCGCGACGGGCGATCTTGCGCGTTGCCTTTTTGGCCGAGGAGGTATTGGCCATGGTGCCTCTCTTCTGATCTGGTGGGCGCTTGCGGGATACCGCGGGGCGCAAAAAACAAACGGGCAGCCACAGGGCCGCCTCGGTTGGTGCGGCTTATAGTTCAGCTTTTCCGGCGCGTCAACGCTGCGGCGCTTTCTTTTTGGCCGGTGCCTTCGTCATCTCATCGGTTCGTGAAATTCGGCTTCCGCTTGCCGGTGAAGGCCGCCATGCCTTCCTTCTGGTCGTCCAGCGCAAACAGCGAATGAAACAGCCGGCGCTCGAACCGCAGGCCCTCGGTGAGCGTCGTCTCATAGGCGCGGTTGACGGCCTCCTTCGCCATCATCACCGATGGCAAGGAAAAACCGGCGATCTTGGCCGCTGCCTTAAGCGCTTCCTCGATCAACTCGCCGGCTGGCACGACGCGCGAGACCAGGCCGGAACGCTCGGCCTCGGCTGCGTCCATCATTCGCCCCGTCAGGCACATATCCATCGCCTTCGACTTGCCGACGAAGCGGGTCAGGCGCTGCGATCCGCCCATGCCGGGCATGACACCCAGCGTGATCTCGGGTTGGCCAAACTTGGCGGTATCGGCGGCGATGATGAAATCGCACATCATCGCCAGTTCGCAGCCGCCGCCCAGAGCGTAGCCCGCCACCGCCGCGATGATCGGCTTTCGTGCCCGCGTAAATTCTTCCCAGCCGACGAAGAAATCCTGCAGATAGGCATCCACATAGGAGATCGACTGCATTTCCTTGATATCGGCACCTGCGGCGAAAGCCTTTTCCGAACCAGTGATGACCATAGCGCCGATGTCGGCATTTGCGCCCATGCTGTTCACCGACGCAACCAGTTCCGCCAGCACTTGTGAATTCAGCGCATTGAGCGCTTGCGGCCGGTTCAGCGTAATCAGCCCGACCTTGCCGCGGGTCTCGACGATGATGGTTTCATAGCCCATGCTTGCTCCTCCTCGCTTGTGTTTCAAGCCTGACAGGTCCGGCAGTGGAAGGTTGAGCGACCGCTTTGCACGATACGCTCGATGTGCCCGCCACAACCAGGCTTGGAGCAGGCCTCGCCCTCGCGATCATAAACCGCGAAGGAATGCTGGAAGTAGCCCAGCGATCCATCGGTCTGCATATAATCGCGCAACGACGAGCCGCCGGCGGCGATCGCGTCGGCGACGACCGAGCGGATTGCTTCGGCCAGGCGTTCGCTCTGTTCTCTGGCTTTCTTGCCGGCTCTCGCGAGCGTGCCCGCTTTGCGCAGCGGTGACAGGCCGGCCCGCCAAAGCGCTTCCGAGACGTAGATATTGCCTAGCCCGGCGATCAGCCGTTGGTCGAGAAGTGCCGCCTTCAGCGGTGACTTGCGACCTTTCAGCAGCGAAGCGAGCAGAGCGCCGTCCAGTGCATTGCCTGTAGGCTCGACACCTAATCCCGCCAGCATCGGATGCATGTCTGGCTCGTCTTCCGAAAACAGCATGAACCCGAAGCGGCGCGGGTCGTTGAAGATCACGCGAGAGCGGACGCCGGCAGGTGATGTGATGTCGAAGACGACGTGATCGTGAGCGGTGTTTTTCGAACGTTCATAGTGGAACGCGCCGGGTGTTGCACTCTCGTCGGCCGTTTCGACGCGAAACGAACCCGACATGCCGAGATGGCAGATCAGCACCGGGCCATTGTCCAGGTGCATCGTCAGATATTTGGCGCGGCGGCCGAGCGCTGCAATCGTCTTGCCGGTCAGCCGCTCCGAAAATCTCTCGGGGAATGGAAACCGCAAATCGGGCCGGCGTGCCTCGACACCGACGATGCGGGCACCTTCAAGGACCGGCTGCAGACCGCGCCTGACTGTCTCGACCTCCGGCAGCTCAGGCATGGCCGCTTATCGTGGCATGGAAGGAGGTGCCGTATGGGCCGGGCGCCAGCCCGAGATGTTCGGCCACGGTTTCGCCGATGTCGGCAAATGTCGTCCTCAGTCCAATGTCCGCGCCTTTGAAACCCGGCCGTGTGCCGATAACCGGAATACGCTCGCGTGTGTGGTCGGTGCCGCGCCACGTCGGATCGTTGCCGTGATCGGCGGTCAAAATGAGCAGATCGCCTGGCCTCAGCCGCGCGAATGCCTCCGGCAGGCGCCGGTCGAAAGCTTCGAGTGCGGCGGCATACCCCGCGACGTCGCGCCGATGTCCGAACTCGGTATCAAAGTCGACAAAGTTCGCGAAGACGAAGTCGCCGTCGCGGGCATCTTCCATGGCGCCAAGCGCTTTGTCGAACATCGCCATGTTGCCGGCAGCCTTGCGGACTTCCGAGATCCCCCGATGGGCGAAGATGTCGCCGATCTTGCCGATTGCGATAACCCGGCTGCCGCGCGCCGTCAGCCGGTCGAGCAGCGTCGGTTCCGGCGGCGGTACGGCATAGTCGCGACGATTATGCGTTCGCGCGAACGTGGCGGCGGTTTCACCGATAAACGGTCGTGCGATGACGCGCCCGATATTCAGCGGATCGACCAGCCCGCGCACTATCTTGCAGAAGTCGTAAAGCCGTTCCAGGCCGAAATGAACCTCATGCGCGGCGATCTGCAGGACGGAGTCGACCGAGGTGTAGCAAATCGGCTTGCCGGTGCGGATATGGTCTTCGCCGAACCGTTCGATGATCTCGGTGCCGGGGGCATGACAATTGCCGAGAATGCCGGGCACCTTCCCTTCACGCACCATTGCTTCGGTCAACTCGGCTGGAAAGGCGGGAATCGTGTCGGGGAAGTAACCCCAGTCGAAACGGACCGGCAGGCCGGCTATTTCCCAATGGCCCGATGGCGTGTCCTTGCCGCTCGAAACCTCCTGTGCCGCGCCGTGAAAGGCGGCGGCAAACTCGACGCTGCCGCCATTCTCGAACCTGAAACCCGTCGCCGTTGCCGCGGCATGGCCGAGGCCGAGCGATAGCATGTTTGGTACAAGAAGCGGTCCGCCACGCAGGTCTTCGCGATCGGCGCGGCCTTCCGCGCAGGCCTGCGCGATGTGTGCGAACGTGTTGGAGCCAGTGTCGCCATAGCGTTCGGCATCGGCCGCGCCGCCGATGCCGAAGGAGTCAAGGACAAAAAGGGAGGCGCGTGCCATCAAAGGTTCATCATTGCCTGGGTGTTGACTCAGACATAGGGTTCCGCGCTGCCGTTGGCAATTCGGAAACCCGAACGGCACGGCTTGGCGTGCTGGTCCGGGAGAAACGAATCGCGGCATGGTCGATCTGCCGATCGAAATGCGCGGCATGGAGCTCGCATGAGGCCTGCCCTGAAAGCATTCGCTGCCGTACTGGCCTTGCTGCTGGATGCATCTTGCGCGAACCTGGCGCGTGCCGATTGGCGCGATGATATCGGAACGTTCCGTATCGGTATCGTCGCCGAGCCTGGCGCCGGCAACACCGTTCCAGGTCTGGCGCTGCTGACCGACGCCTGTACCAAAGCGCTCGGCATGAAGGTGGAGTTTGTCGTTGCCCGCGACTATACGTCGTTGATCGAGGCGCAGGCCAATGCGCGGATCGAATATGCAATCTATTCGGCAACCGCCTACGCCGCCGCCTCCGAACGGTGCGGATGTGTCGAACCTCTCGCGGCGCCGCTCGATTCCGGCGGTGCCATCGGCATCCGCTCCGTACTGCTGACGCGCGACGGGAGGGTTCCCGATCTGATGGCCATGGCAGTCCATCGGGTCGTCATGGCGCCTTTCGACAGCGTCGGTGGTGCTTTGTTGCCGCTTGCCGGGCTGGCTGCAGACGGGGTCAACGTGGCGGAAGATGCGCCGTTTTTGACCCACGCCAATTCGGCTGCCGCAACTGAAGCAATGCTGGTCGAGGGCGAGGCCGATGCCATATTCGGCTGGATCCCGGCTGTGGCAGAGGGACGGCCAAATCCTCCTGGCGGCACGGTGGCGAGGCTCGAGGCCGCAGGGCTCTCGAAATCGTCGCTTCAGGTCGTATGGACCTCAGGCCTGCTGAGGTATGGTCCGCACGCCGTCCGCAGCGATCTGGACCCCGAAGCCAAGCGCCGGCTCACCGTCTTTCTCACCAATCTCAGATCAGCCGCGCCGGACATTTACGATCTTCTGGAGCCGAGACACTCCGGCGGGTTCGCCGTTGCCGGTCCGAGGGATTATGTGCTGGCTGCGGCCATCGTGCACCTGGTCTCGGCCCGCGGTCGCAAGCAATAGCTACAGCCCGGTTAGCGGGCTTCAGGCGTCAGCAATCGCTGCACGGAATGGTCGGGCTCCTTCGCGGCCGTAGATAATAAGTTTCCGCCATCGATATCGAATTGAAGGCCGAGCTCAACCCGAACCGGCTTTGGCCATCCGCCGACCAGGTGATGATTGGCTTGTAGGCGAGATCGCTTTCGACCCGAATGAGGAAAGTGCCTTTGATCTTGAGCGCGCTCGGGACCGTTGTGGCGGAATCCTTGATGGCGTCGACGCTAGAGACACCATCGACTACTTTGCGCGACCACACGACCAAGACTTTCGGCGTCGTCTCGTCCGTGACCTGTATCGCCGTAATGATGATCTTCGGTTTCGAACGATTATAGGGCTGAAGCGTGGAACTGCCGATCGCGATGATGGCATCGAGATCGGCCGCCTTGATGGTCTGCTGCTGCGTGACAAGGTCCGCTACCATGCTGCCGATGCGGCTGACCTTCTTGCTGGTCTCGATGGCTTGCGAGGCTTCCATGGTCATAAAGTACATGATCAACAGGACAGGCACGATGAGGGCAAACTCGACAGCCGCAATACCGCGGCGATCCGAGCAAAGCCGGACTGCTCTTGTACAAATCTCTGCGATGCCCAGCTGTGCCCCCGCACGAATCATGGCTTTGCCCTTTTCAAGCGACTAGGTGGTTCAGTTGTCGAACGGCTCGTTCTGCCAAGTGATCGAAGCGAAATGCAGCGTTTTGCCGTCCTTCAGATTGGCCATCGACTTGGCCATGAAGTCGGTCATCACCGGCCATTTGTAAAAAACCCGCAGCATGTTTCTCGACTCTGCCAGGCCTGGTGCGACGGTGAAGGTCTGTGTGCTCGTGCCCTTGGTCAACACGACGTCGCCATCCTGGATCTTGAAACCGGCCAGCGCCGCATCGGCGAAGGTCGGATATTCGCGCAAATCCACCAGCAATCCGGGACAGGTCTTGGCGACCATGATCTCCAACTTGGTGCAGATCATATCCCGCAGCTTGGTCCCGGACACATCGGCCGGTCTTAATTGGCCGGTACGCAGTTGGCGCGCGATGTCGTCTGTGGCGTTTGCCATCACCTCTTGTGCGGCAAATGAAATACAGCTCTCCAGGATGGCGAAGACAAGAAGCGCGAATGGAATTGCAAGCATGGCGAATTCGATCGCCGTGCTTCCGCGTCGGTCGCCCAAAAACCTTCCGGGAAAACCTGCTCGTCCTGCCTTGCTCATGTCCTCTACCCGCCGATTCCAGTTCTGCATCGGATCCCACCATTAGTCGGAACCGATTGAAGTCCGGTTGGAATGACCGTTAAATTCGGCGGAAAGGCCTTAACCAGGCAATAACCGAAGCGTTCCCGCAAAGGGTGGAGAAGTCGGCTAGCTAATGCCCGGCGCTCATCTCGGCCTCAGAGGCCTTCTCGGCATCGCTCTTGTACGAGCTTTCGCAATATGGCGCGCAGGACATGGTCTGTACTTCGGCACGCCGATAGATGCGCACCGACGACGCTGCCTGGCGCACGACCGTTATTTGCTCATCGACGATCGGGTTGCCCTCCTGATCGAGGACGACAAGATTGGTGACGCCAAATCCCTTGCCGGTCAGTACGATCGTCGATGCGTCCTGCACGGAGGCGTCAGCGATCGCCGGATTGCCGACGACAATCGTATCGGCGGCGCGCGACAATTTGACGATCTTTGCCTGGTTCATCGTGACCTCGATGCCGGCGCCTGCCTTGGCTGGAACGGCGAAAGCCGCTGCGGCAAGAACCACGGCAATTGGAAATGACGATCTCGGCCCGGCCATTGAGGCGCTCCCCGGCAACAAACTGTTCAACAGAACATGAACGAGATTGGTGAACCAACCGTTAAGCGGCTGGAGTTCAGGATTAAGCCGGAACCGGCATTGGGCTAGCAGGCACGGCTCAAACCTCTTTGCCGAATTGCGCCTTTTGCGCCCTTTGTTAGCCTGTGGACCCAGTGGCCGGTATTTTAGTCCTGGGTTAACTACGCAATGTCATCGAAGCGGGAAAGGAATCGGTAAGCCTGTTTATTAAGCCGATCGAAACAGCTTCCGCTTACATTCGCAGCATCCGATCAGCCATCAAGAGAAGTTGACGGAAGTGCTGTAACAATTGGAGTAGGAGCTCGAATGTCTAACCTCATCGCACGTTTTGTGAAGGACGAATCCGGCGCGACCGCTATCGAATACGGTCTGATCGCCGCCCTCATCGCGCTCGCCATCATGGTTGGCGCCGGCTCGCTCGGCAACGCGCTGAACGCCAAGTTCGACAAGATCGCCAGCAAGGTCAACGGCGTCAATTAAGCTACGCGGCCAGTCACTTTTCAAGAACAGGGGCCGCTCCGTTGCGGCCCTTGTTGCATTATAGTAACAAAACACTTTGAAGTCTCATCAATCGTTAATAGAATGTGCCTAGGTTAGGCCAGGTACAATTTGACCACAGGCGCGCGTCCATGCTTGAAGCCGTGATCTTCGTCGTCTTTCCGTTCTGCATGCTTTTTGCCGCGATCTCCGACATGCTGTCGATGACGATCGCCAATCGCGTGCCTGTGCTGCTTGTGGTTGTCTTCGCCTTGGTAGCGCCTTTGACCGGCATGGATTGGGCCACCTATGGCTGGCATTTCGCCGCCGCCGGCCTGGTTCTCGCGGTGACGTTCGGCCTGTTCGCGCTTGGCGGCATGGGCGGCGGCGACGCGAAGCTTCTGGCCGCCACTGCCATGTGGATGGGACTGAATGTCCATCTCATCGAATATCTCGTCGCCTCGACATTCATAGGCGGCTTGCTGACGCTTGCCATTCTCGCCTATCGAAAATCGCTGCTTGCCGCCGTCACAAGCCACAATCCGTTCCTGCGCCATTTCGCCGATGACGCGACCGGTGTTCCGTACGGCATTGCGCTTGGCATTGGCGGTCTGCTTACCTATCCGGACTCGCCATTGATGGCCTGGGCTCTCGCCAGGCTGGCGGGCTGATTTGCGTTACTCCGTTTGCGCCGGGCCTGGCGAGTTGGCGACGTCTTTCCTTCGGGCCGCGCTTGGTCGCTCTAATTTATGTAAACGTTAAATTAATCACGATCGTAAGTATAACATTAACCTTGTTTTGACGATTGCCGCTGCAAAGTCCGGCTTGGCCAGGTGGTTTGCCAAGGGCGAGGTTCGGACAGATGCCAGCATCCCGATTGATTATTCTAGGCGTGGCGATAGCCGCGGCCGGAGGTGCAGGCTATGTCGCGAAGAACATGGTCGCGCCTCCGCCGCCTCCGGTTGTCGATTCCGGCCCCCAAGCGCCGGCGATCGCGCTGCAGGACGTGCTTGTCCTTTCCGGCGATGTTCCGATGGGCAGTCCGCTAGAGAACAACATTTCCTGGGAGTCATGGCCGTCCGCCGGCATCAACGCAAATTTCATCACCCGCGCCGCCGAGCCTGAAGCGCTGGATAAGCTTAAGGGCGGCGTCGCGCGCGTGGCGCTGTATGCCGGTGAGCCGTTGCGGCGCTCGAAATTGATCGGTGAGGGGCAAAGCTTCATGTCGTCGATCCTGCCCTCCGGCATGCGGGCTGTCGCAACAAGCATCTCGGCCGACACTTCGGCCGGTGGCTTTATTCTTCCCAACGATTTCGTCGACGTCATCATGACCCGCAGAGCCGATACCGCCAATGGCGGTAGTCCGGGCTTTACGACCGAGACTATCCTCAAGAACATTCGCGTCCTGGCGATCGACCAGACCATTCAGGAGGATGAGGAAGGCAAGAAGACCAGGGTCGGCCAGACCGCCACCCTGGAACTGACGCCGCAGCAGTCCGAGATCATCACCGTCGCTCAGCAGATGGCGGATCGCCTGACATTGGCACTGCGCTCAATCAAGGACAGCCAGGACAAGAATGTGGGGGAGGCCGACTACCTGGTTTCCGGCAATGGTCGGCGCGGAACGGTGCGGTTGATCAAGTCGGGCGAAGTTTCCGAAGTGGGGGCGAGGAAATGAAGCTAAAAACCAAACTGCCGGTCACCTTGGCTGCGGCGATCGGCCTGTTTCTCCTTGGAACGAATGCGTATGGCACTCTCGATGCCCATGCGGCGAACAATGCCAGGGTCACAGCCTCGACGGCCACCCAGCGAGTGAAGCTCGGGCTCAACAAATCGGTGGTCATCGACCTGCCGAGCGATGCCTACGATATTCTCGTTGCCAACCCCGCGGTAGCCGATGCGGTGACCCGCACCGCCAGGCGCATCTATCTATTCGGAAAGGCGGTCGGCGAGACCAACATCTTCGTCTTTGGCCCGAATGGCGAACAGATCGTCAGCCTTGATCTGGCGGTCGAACGCGATGTTGCCGGGCTTGAGGACTATATCAAGCGCTTCATCCCGTCATCGGAGATCAAGGTCGAACTGCTGAACGACAATGTCGTTCTGACCGGAACCGTTGACACTCCGCTGGACGCCAAGCGTGCGCAAGACCTGGCGGAGATCTTCGTCTCAGGCGGCGAAGCGACCACGGGTCAATATTCGCAGACCGCTGCCGGCGGCTCCGCCGATGCCGGCGTCGACATCAACAATCCGGACACCGAGCGCCGGGTCAGCAAGATCGTCAACCTGCTGCAGATTATCGGCGACGACCAGGTGACGCTCAAGGTGACGGTTGCCGAAGTCAGCCGCTCGGTGATGAAGCAGCTCGGCGTCAACATGATCGGCAGCGGCAGCAGCAACGGCATCAGCTGGAGCGCGTTAAGCGACAATTTCACCGGTTTAGGCAAGTCGCTGTCGAACTCGGGCCTCTCTATCAGCAGCTCGACGCTGCAGGCCTATATCAACGCCATGGAACAGTCCGGCGTCATGAAGACTCTCGCCGAGCCAACATTGACGGCCGTATCCGGCGAGAAGGCGACCTTCAAGGTCGGAGGTGAATATAACATGGTGACCGGCGTTTCCGAAGCCGTCTCCAACGATAACCAGACAGGTCTGAAAACCTATTCAGTCGAGAAGATCGAATATGGTATTGGCCTGGAATTTCAGCCGGTGGTGCTGTCTCCCGGCCGCATCAGCCTGAAAGTCAGGACGTCGGTCTCCGAGCCGACAACGGAAGGGTCAGTATCTTATTCCGAAGGCGTAAAAAGCCTTGGCATGAACGCCCTGTCGCTTCGCAAACGCTTGGCCGACACGACGGTGGAACTGCCTTCGGGCGGCTCGATGATGATTGCCGGGCTCGTCCGCGACGATGTCAGGCAAGCCGTCAACGGCTTGCCTGGCCTGACAAAGATTCCAGTGCTCGGCGCGCTCTTCCGCAGCAGGGATTTCGTTCGCAACGAGACCGAGCTCGTCATCATCATCACGCCCTATCTGGTGAAGCCGGTGGCGCGCAACGACCTTGCCAAGCCTGACGACAATTTCAACGCCGCCAGCGACGGGGCCGCCATGTTCCTTGGACGCGTCAACCGCGTCTACGGCACCATGCAGACCGACAAGCCCAACGGCCGTTATCACGGCGTTGTCGGCTTCATCTACAAGTAAGCGGGGAAGCGGACATGTCTCAGTCAGCATCGAAGACAAAGGCGATCACCGCGATGCGGTCGGTCCATTTGCGAATCTGGCGGCCTGCCGTTCCCATCATGGCGGTCGTGATGGCGGCATCACTGGCCGGCTGCGCCAATCGCGACAGCGTCACGGTCGGTGCCATACCGGACGACTATCGCACCACCCATCCGATCGTCATCGCCGAGAAGATCCAGAAGATCGACCTTCCGGTCGGCGCCGGCGACCGTGGCATGACCAGATTCCAGCGCGACACGCTCCTGGGCTTTCTGGACGGATACGACAGGAGCGCGGCTCCGGTGCTGACGATTGAGGTCCCGAGCGGCTCGGCTAACGAAATCGCAGCGGCCGCGGCCGGTCGCGATTTCGCCAGGCTTGCCATAGCCAGCGGCATCAGCCGGAAGCGGATCGCCGTGCGGTCCTATCAATCCGTTTCGGCCGAAGCGTCCGCCCCGGTCCGTGTCGCCTACGTCTCGGTGAAGGCTCAGACGGACAAATGCGGGCGCTGGCCGGAAGACCTTCTGGAGACTTCGGAAAACAAGCATTATGCCGATTTCGGCTGTTCGTACCAAAACAACCTTGCCGCCCAGATGGCCAATCCGGCCGATCTGATCGGGCCGCGCAAACAGACTCCCATCGACGCGGCAAATCGGAGCGCGGTGATCGACGTCTATCGCGACAGAGGAATTTCGGACGAACTCCTCGGCAATTCGGAAGTCGAATATTAACGAGTGTTGAGGCTCAACAGACCTAAGCCGCGCAAGTCACTGAAAGAGATGACAATGAGCAATCTTGCCTATGACACAGAGGTAGCAGGCGGCGAAACCTCGGAGCAGGATATTGCCGCGATGCAGGCGTTGCGGCCGATCCCGCGCATTTCGATCCAGGCGTTCTGCGAGACCGAAGGCGTAGCCAATCCGGTCGAGCGCGCTGGCGAGGATCGCCGTATGGCCAAGGCCCATCTGAAGGTGCATATGGGGGGCATCCCCACCGCTATCGAATTCTACCAGTCTGCGCCGACACCGAACCTGATCCTGCTTGAATCGCGCAGCGAGCCGAAGCTGTTGCTGGAACAACTCGCCCAGCTCTCCGAGCACTGCGATCCGACCTCCAAGGTGGTGGTTGTCGGCCATTACAACGATGTCGGCCTGTATCGCGAACTCATCCGATCGGGCATTTCCGAATATGTCATCGCCCCGGTATCGATGGCCGACATCGTCAGCGTGGTGTCCTCGATCTTCGTTGATCCGGAAGCTGAGCCGATCGGCCGCTCGATTGCCTTCATCGGCGCCAAGGGCGGCGTCGGCTCCTCGACAATAGCCCATAATGTGGCTTGGGCCATGTCGTCCCTTTTCAAGTCCGAAGTGGTTGTCGCCGATCTCGACCTCGCCTTCGGAACGGCCAACATCAATTTCGACCAGGACCCGGCGCAGGGCATTGCCGAGGCGGTCTTCTCGCCGGAACGCGTCGACGAGGTCTATCTCGACCGGCTGCTCGCCCAATGCGCCGAGCACCTGTCGCTGCTTGCGGCACCTTCGACCCTGGAGCGGGTCTACGATTTCGAGCCCGACGCCTTCACCCAGCTTATCGACATAGCCCAGCGTAGCGCGCCGCTCCTCGTGCTCGATGTTCCCCACGTCTGGGCCGGCTGGACCAAGAACACGCTGGTCAAGGCCGACGAGATCGTCATCACGGCGACGCCCGAACTGGCCAATCTGCGAAACACAAAGAACCTGGTCGACATGCTGAAGCGGCTTCGTCCAAACGATCCTGCGCCAAAGCTTGTGATCAACCAGGCCGGTGTGCCGAAACGTCCCGAGATTACGCCGTCCGATTTCTCCGAATCGCTCGGCCTTTCGCCGATGTCGGTCATCCCGTTCGAGCCGCTTTTGTTCGGAAATGCCGCCAACAACGGACGTATGCTCGGTGAGATGGATGCCAAGAGCCCCGTCGTCGCCACGATCAACGAGATTGCCCATGTGCTGACGGGGCGCAGCGAAATCAAGGTGAAGAAAAAGGCTGGCCTCGGCAACCTGCTCGGCAAGCTTTCGCGCAACAAGAAGTGATGCCGCAGCGGTGGAATTGGTAAGCAATCATGTTTGGTAAAAGAGGCAGCGACGACGGCAACCGGACCATCCCGGAATTCCGTCAGCCAGCACCCGCACCTGCCGCGCCGGCGGCCGCGAACCCTGTGGAAGCGGCGGTAGCTGCCAGGCCCGGGGCGCTGCCGCCATCCGGCGCGCCTGCAGGGCCGGCGGTTCGCCGTGCGGTCGAGCCGCCGCCATTGGCGCCGGAGCCGAAAAGGATTCAGCGTGAGCGCAGCGAGAGCTATTACGACACCAAAAGCCAGGTCTTCTCCGCACTCATCGACACGATCGATCTGTCGCAGCTCGCCAAGCTCGATCCCGAAAGCGCGCGCGAGGAAATCCGCGACATCGTCAACGACATCATCGCGATCAAGAACTTCGCGATGTCCATCGCCGAGCAGGAAGAGCTTCTCGAGGATATCTGCAACGACGTCTTGGGCTACGGGCCGCTGGAGCCACTGCTTGCCCGCGACGATATTGCCGACATCATGGTCAACGGCTCCAAGAACGTCTACATCGAGGTCAACGGCAAGGTCGAGCAGACTGGCATCCGTTTCCGCGACAACCAGCAGCTCCTCAACATCTGCCAGCGTATCGTCAGCCAGGTTGGCCGCCGCGTCGATGAATCAAGCCCAATCTGCGATGCGCGTCTTCCTGATGGCTCCCGTGTCAACGTCATCGCACCGCCCCTGGCCATCGACGGCACCGCCCTTACCATCCGCAAGTTCAAGAAGGACAAGCTGACGCTCGACCAGCTGGTCAAGTTCGGGTCGATTTCGCCGCAAGGCGCCGAGATTCTCAAGATCATCGGCCGCGTCCGTTGCAACATTGTCATTTCGGGCGGTACCGGCTCCGGCAAGACGACGCTGCTCAATTGCCTGACCAACTATATCGACCGCGAGGAACGCGTCATTACGTGCGAGGACTCGGCTGAGCTGCAATTGCAGCAGCCACATGTGGTGCGTCTCGAAACACGTCCGCCCAACCTTGAAGGTGAGGGCGAAGTGACCATGCGCGACCTGGTCAAGAACTGTCTGCGCATGCGGCCCGAGCGCATCATCGTCGGCGAGGTGCGTGGACCCGAAGTGTTCGACCTATTGCAGGCGATGAACACCGGCCATGACGGCTCGATGGGAACGATCCACTCGAATAGCCCGCGCGAATGCCTCAACCGTATAGAGTCAATGATCGCCATGGGCGGCTACACGCTGCCGCAAAAAACCGTACGCGAAATTGTCGTCGGCTCCGTCGACGTAATCATACAGGCTGCACGCCTGCGCGACGGATCGCGGCGCATCACCCACATCACCGAGGTGATCGGCATGGAAGGCGACGTCATCATCACCCAGGACATCGTTCTCTATAACATCAAGGGCGAGGATGCGAACGGCAGGTTGCTGGGCGAGCACGTGTCGACCGGCATCGGCCGTCCGCATTTCTGGGAGCGCGCCCGCTACTATGGCGAGGAGCAGCGCCTAGCCGTTGCACTCGAGGCGATGGAGAAACGCGCTGACTGATCCGTCTGGAAGCGTGGGGGCCAGGGTCGATGTTCGGGATTGACAGCACCGTATTGGCATTCGTCGTGCTCGCCGGCTTCAGCGCCGGCGCAGTGGCCTATGCTTTCCTGTTCAATCGGATCAGCACCGAGAAGCAGGTTGGCAAGCGGCTTGAATCGATCAAGACCGCCGAGACGGATCGTTCCGTCGTCAAGGCTTCGCGCGATCGCGTGGCGGAAGCGGCCAAGCGTCGCAAATCCGTCCAGGATTCGCTGAAGGATCTCGACCAAAAGCAAAAGTCCAACCAGAGCCTGGTCAAGAAACCACCGCTGAAGATCCAAATCCGCCAGGCCGGCATGAAGGTCTCGATTGAGCGCTTCTATGTCTATTCGGCGGTCTGCGGCGTCGTCTTGACGGCTTTGGTCTATTTCATCGGCGCACCGCTGCTGGTCTTGCCGGCTGCGCTGCTGGTCGGTGTCTTGGGTCTGCCGCGCTGGTTCGTCTCGTTTCGCCGCGCACGCCGCGTCAAGGCGTTTCTCAACGAATTTCCGAACGCGCTCGACATCATCGTGCGTGCAGTAAAATCCGGCCTGCCGCTGAACGACGCCGTGCGCCTGATCGCCAATGAATCCCCCGAGCCGGTCAAGACCGAGTTCCGCCGCATCGTCGATTCGCAGCAAATGGGTTTGTCGATCCCCGACGCGGCCATGCGCATGCCCGAAACGATGCCGTGCACCGAGGCGAGCTTCTTCGGCATCGTCATCCAGATCCAGTCTCAGGCCGGCGGCAATCTTTCCGAAGCGCTGGGCAATCTTTCGCGCGTGCTTCGCGACCGCAAGAAAATGAAGGCCAAGGTCCAGGCGTTGTCTATGGAAGCCAAGGCATCCGCCGTGATCATCGGCGCGCTGCCTTTCGTCGTTGCCTTTCTCGTCTATCTGACGAGCCCGAACTACATCATGCCCCTCTTTACCACCAGCACCGGCCATCTGATCCTCGGTTGTTCCGGCGTCTGGATGTCGATGGGTATCCTGGTAATGCGCAAGATGATGAACTTCGAAGTCTAGGATTCGCGCGTATGACCGATCACGTCATCAGAACTCTCACCGACCCGTCCCTGCTGATCGCACTGCTGGTCGGCATCGCGGTGTTTGCGACGGTCTTCACGCTGCTGCCCGCCTTTGGCGGGAACCAGCTCAAGGCGCGCATGAAATCCGTGGCGCTGGAGCGCGATGAGCTGCGCGCCAAACAGCGCGCGCGGCTGGCAGTCGAAGCCGACCGCCGCCGCAAGGGCCTGCGCGAAGAGCAGTCGGTCGGCATGCGCAATATTGTCGATCGCCTGGATCTCAGGCGTGCGCTGGCGGACGAAGGTACCTTGCAGAAATTGAAAGTGGCGGGTTTTCGCGGCCAAAATCCGCTGACGCGCTTCCTTTTTTTCCGCCTCGTCCTGCCCTTCATCGGCTTTGCATTGGCGGCCATATATCTGTTCGTGCTTGGAGGACTGCCCGAGCAGCCGCTTTTCGTGAAGCTGTTCGTCTGCATCGTGGTCGCCTATGCGGGGTTCTACGCGCCGGTGCTCTACGTCAACAACCGTGCGACCAAGCGCAAGCAGTCGATTCAGATGGCGTGGCCGGACGCGCTCGACCTGTTGCTGATATGCGTCGAGTCCGGCATGTCGGTGGAAGCAGCGCTTCGCAAGGTCGCCGATGAGATCGGCGCGCAATCGGTGGCATTGGCGGAAGAATTCATCCTGACCAATGCCGAACTTTCCTATCTGCAGGAGCGCAAGCAGGCGTACGAGAACCTTGCAAGCCGCACTGGCCTCGAATCCGTCAGGTCGGTGTCCCAGGCGTTGGTTCAGGCCGAGCGCTACGGTACGCCCGTGGCGCATGCGCTGCGCGTGCTTGCCGCTGAGAGCCGCGACATGCGCATGAATGCCGCCGAGAAGAAGGCGGCCGCGCTGCCGCCGAAGCTTACCGTGCCGATGATCCTGTTCTTCCTGCCGGTGCTGTTCGCCATCATTCTGGGTCCCGCCGGCATCCAGGTGAGTCAGCGCGGCATCTTTGGCGACCAGCCGAAATCGAGCAGCCAGTAGCCCAAGCGGCGTCGCCACAAACGCTGCTACGATTCAAAGCCGCGCTGCGGGTGTCGCGCGGCTCCTTGCGTTTGACGTGTTGCGGAATTCTCGCGCCGGTTCGGCGCTCGAAGCGGTCAGTTGGTGGCAGGCTTTGCCTTGTCCTGCTCCTTGAGCTGGCTCCAGGCATTCTGCTGCGCCAGCATCTGGCGAAGGTAAGCGACGTTGGCCTGCGCCTGTTCCGGCGACAGCTCTTGTGAGGCGATCTTCTCGGCCTCGTCGAAACGTCCTTGCAGACCGACGACCAGCGCCAGGTTCTGGCGGACGCGACTGTCGGCATTCGGCTGCTGGGCGGCCGAGCGCATATAGGTTTCGGCCGTGCGCAAATCGCCTTCCAGCACATACGACATGCCGAGATTGGAAAGGATCGACGGTTCGTTCGGCTTGAGGTCCAGCGCTTTGCGATAGTCTTGACGCGCCTCGTCCTTTTGGCCGAGCTGGTCGAGAATGGCAGCTTCCGCCGATACAAGTTTCCAGTCAGGATATTCGGGCGTCTGGGCGCGGCGCACGGCATCGAGAGCCGGCTCGAACTGTCCGTTGGCGGCAAGCGCCTTGCCATAGGCGGCGAGCACGTCGCGGTCCTTCGGCAAGGCAATCGCCAGCTTGCGCATCACCGCAAGCGACTGGTCGGCGTCACCGTCCATCTGCAACGCCGCGGCATAGTTTGTCGCGATCCGCTTGTCGTTGGGGCTTTTCGAGTAGGATTGCCCGAGCGCCATCGTGGCGTTGTGCAGTTCGCCCGCCGACATTGTTTCCAGCGGCTTGCCGCTTGGGCGAGAAATCGAGCCAGTCGTCAATTTGCTGGTTCCGCAGCCAGCGACGCTTGCGGCAAGCACCATCATCAACGCCGTGGTGATCAGCCTGTTTGCGCTGGCGTTCATCCTGCGGTCGGTCGGCATCGGCACCAGGGCTCCGTTCATGCGCGTGACCATTTGCGTGGTCATCTTCCCTCCCGCAGAAATATTCTGTTAACCCTAACGGAGAGTTAAGAAACGCCGACTCAGAAGCCGGAGACCAGGGAATGCCTATCGAACTCGTCGAGAAAAAATTGAACAATGCGCTGCCGGTCCATCTGGTGGCGAAGGATGCACAGGCGGCGGCGGGCCTTGCGCCATCCTCGGTCGCCTGGGCCAAGGCCAACGGCTTTTCCGGCGAGGCCGGCAGGACGCTGGTTGTGCCTGGCGATAACGGTGCGATTGCCGGAGCCCTGTTCGGCACCGGCGACGCCGAGGGCGCAATGGCCGTCGGGGCACTGGCGAGAGCCTTGCCCGAAGGCGACTGGCGTCTTGCGTCCGCACCGGCCAAGCCGGAGCTTACGGCACTCGCGCTGGCGCTCGGCGGCTATGTTTTCACCCGCTATGGCAAGAAGCCTGGCAGGACGCTTCGCTTCGCGCTGCCGTCCGGCGCCGACGCTGCTCGCGTCAGACGCATCGCCGATGGCGTTTTCCTGGCACGCGACCTGGTCAACACGCCGACCAGCGATATGGGTCCCGGCCAGCTGGAGAATGCCGCCCGGACCTTGGCCGCGACGCACAAGGCTGAAATATCGGTGACCAAGGGCGACGATCTTCTCGCCGCCAACTTTCCGATGATTCATGCCGTCGGTCGCGCTTCGGCCGACGCGCCGCGCCTGATCGACATGATTTGGGGGCCGAAGAATGCCCCCAAGATAACGCTGGTCGGCAAGGGCGTCTGCTTCGACACAGGCGGCCTCGACATCAAGCCGTCCTCGGGCATGCTTTTGATGAAGAAGGACATGGGCGGCGCTGCCAACGTGCTGGGCCTCGCTTCCATGATCATGGCCGCCGGGCTGAAGGTCCGGCTGCGCGTGCTCATCCCCGCTGTCGAGAATTCGATAGCCGGCAACGCCTTCCGTCCAGGCGATGTGCTGGTGAGCCGCAAAGGCATCACCGTCGAAATCGGCAACACCGACGCTGAAGGGCGGCTGGTCCTCGCCGACGCCTTAGCCTTGGCCGACGACGAGGAGCCGCAGATGCTGGTCGATATGGCAACACTGACAGGCGCTGCCCGTGTTGCGCTCGGCCCCGACCTGCCGCCCTTCTACACCGGTGACGAGGCGCTTGCATCCGAGCTGGCGGACGCCTCCGTTGCGGTCGAGGATCCGCTATGGCGCATGCCGTTGTGGAAGCCCTATGACGCCAAGCTGGCGTCGAAAATTGCCGATATCAACAACGTCACGTCGGATGGTCTCGCCGGCTCGATCACCGCGGCGCTATTCCTGAAGCGCTTCGTCCAAAAGACCGCCAGCTGGGCGCATTTCGACATCTTCGCCTGGAACCCGTCGGACCGCCCGCACGGCCTTGCCGGCGGCGAGGCGCAAGGCATCCGGGCGCTGGAGCGTGTCATTTCGAACCGCTTCGGCGGATGATGTCTCGGCATAGCCGACGAAGGTGTTGACTGAAACGGAACCGAAACAATTTTCCGTCATGCTGGACGGATGTCGATTATCATGCGTCCAAGTCAGGCCTTGCGACTGTGGCAGCAGGTGGTGCTGTCGCAGGTGCGCGACGACGCACCCGATCTCACCATGCGCCAGACGGCGATCCTGTTCACCATCTATCTCGATCCGCCGCCGCACACGGTGCGCGGTCTGGCTGCCCGCCTCAATGTCACCAAGCCGGTGATCACCCGTGCGCTCGACACGATGGGGGCGCTGAAGTTGGTGTCGCGCCACCGCGACGAGCTCGACAAGCGCAACGTGCTGGTCAGGCGCACAGTCGAAGGTGCGCTCTTTGTCGAACGCTTCGGCGATGTTATCATTGCCAGAGCCCAAGAGCTGCCGATTTGACCAAATTGTCCATTTGAACGAGTTGCCGATTTGACCGCCAGGGATGCCCGCCTCCATGCCTTCCGCTCCGATCTCGCCGATGCCAGGCTGAGAGGCGAGGTCGCCGCCGACCGGTTCGTCGCCGGCCGGCCGGCTCGCATCACCGCTTCCGTGGCCGACATCCGCAAGGCGCCACGGCCGAATGCCGGTGTCAACACACAGCTTCTGTTCGGCGATGACATTCTCGTCTTCGAGGACGCAGAAGGCTGGGCCTGGATCCAGGGCGAATGCGACGGCTATGTCGGCTATGTCGCCGACACGGCGTTGGGCGCTCGGGACCATGCGCCGACCCATATCGTTTCGGTGCCGCGCACCTTTCTCTATCCAGGACCCGACTTGCGCTTTCCGGTGAGCGGGCAATTGTCGATGGGATCATTGGTGACGGTGACGGGCTCAGCCGAAACACGCGGCACGCATTATGCGCTGTTGCCGTCCGGTCAAGCGGTCATCTCGGGTCATCTCAGGCCTGTCGCCGAGGCGGCCGCCGACTACGTTGCTGTTGCCGAGAGCTTTCTCGGCACGCCTTATTTGTGGGGCGGCGCCTCGGGCTTCGGCATCGACTGTTCCGGTCTCGTGCAATTGGCGATGCGCATGGCCGGCAGGCAGATGCTGCGCGATTCCGACATGCAGGCGGCAACCATCGGCGAGCCGCTCGTTCCGGGGGCGGACTTTTCCGGGCTTCAGCGCGGCGACCTGGTGTTCTGGAAAGGCCACGTCGCTATCATGACCGACGCCGAGACGATGATCCACGCCAATGGCCACACCATGCTGGTATCGCGTGAAGGACTGAGCGAAGCGATCGCCCGTATCGGCTATCTCTATGGCGGTCCGACGGGGTTTCGCCGGCCGTAACGCGAATCGATCACCTTTTGTTCTGATTCTGCTTGGCGATCGCGCGCCGCCGCGCTACCTCTGACGCGTGACAGAGCAGCCGCGCCTTGCCGAACAGAAAGCCGCCGTCGTCCTGCCCGAGCCATTCGTCAAATGGTTTGCGGAAAAAGGCTGGTCGCCGCGCGCCCATCAGATCGAATTGCTGGCCAAGGCTCAGGGCGGGCAGTCGGTATTGCTGATCGCCCCGACCGGCGCCGGCAAGACGCTGGCCGGGTTCTTGCCATCGCTGACCGAACTGGCCGGCCGGCCAAGAAGAAGGCCAGGGCAGGCGCATCGCGGCATCCACACGCTGTACATCTCGCCGTTGAAGGCGCTGGCCGTCGACATCGAGCGCAATCTCGGCAAACCCGTCGAAGAGATCGGGCTGCCGGTTACTGTCGAGACGCGCACCGGCGATACGCCCGCACACAAGCGCCAGCGGCAGAAGCTGGCGCCGCCCGACATTCTGCTGACCACGCCCGAGCAATTGGCGCTGCTGATTGCCGCGCCCGACGCCAGGCGCTTCTTCGAGGACCTGCGCTATGTCGTACTCGACGAACTGCATTCGCTGGTGACCTCGAAGCGTGGGCACCTCCTGTCGCTTGGCCTGGCCCGGCTGCGCTCGTTTGTGCCCGCCCTGCAGATGATCGGCCTGTCGGCGACGGTCGCCGAGCCCGACGAATTGCGGCGCTGGCTGGTCAGCCAGAATCCACCGGGGCCGATGGCCGAACTGATCGTCGTCATTGGCGGCGCCAAGCCCGAGATCTCCATTCTCGATTCGGAGGAGCGCGTGCCGTGGGCGGGACATTCGGCCCGCTACGCAACGCCGGAGATCTACAACGAGATCAAGCGCCACAAGACAACCCTGCTGTTCGTCAACACGCGCAGCCAGGCGGAGCTGCTGTTCCAGGAGTTGTGGCGGGTCAACGAGGACACCTTGCCGATCGCGCTACACCATGGCTCGCTCGACGTCGCCCAGCGCCGGCGCGTCGAGAAAGCGATGGGCGAGAACGCCTTGCGTGCCATCGTCGCCACCTCGACGCTCGACCTCGGCATCGACTGGGGCGACGTCGACCTGGTCGTCCATGTCGGCGCGCCGAAAGGTGCCAGCCGGCTGGCACAGCGCATCGGTCGGGCCAACCACCGTATGGACGAGCCGTCGAAGGCGATCCTGATCCCGGCCAATCGCTTCGAGGTGCTGGAATGCAGGGCGGCGCTCGACGCCAATTATCTGGGCGCCCAGGATACGCCGCCGCTGGTCAATGGCGGGCTCGACGTGCTGGCGCAGCACGTGCTGGGCTGCGCCTGCGGTGCGCCGTTCCAGGCCGATGCGCTGTTCGAGGAAGTGCGAACGGCAGCACCCTATGCCGATCTCGACCGGCCGACATTCGATCGCGTCATCGATTTCGTCGCCACCGGCGGCTATGCGCTGAAGAACTACGAACGCTACGCCCGTATTCGTCTCAACAAGGACGGGCTGTGGCGGGTGTCCAATCCTCGCGTCGCTCAGCAATACCGGCTGAATGTCGGCACCATCATTGAAGTGCCGGCGCTCAACGTGCGCTACGTCCAGGCCGGCAGCAGAGGCGCGGCTTCGCGTGGCGGTCGGGTTCTTGGCAAGATCGAGGAGGCGTTCCTCGAAACGCTGACGCACGGCGACACCTTCATGTTCGCCGGCAAGGTGCTGCGCTTCGAGGGCATCCGCGAGAGTGAGTGCTTCGTCTCGAACGCGCCGGGCAGCGACGCCAAGGTGCCGTACTATGGCGGCGGCAAATTCCCGCTTTCGACGTACCTCGCCGAACAGGTCCGCGCCATGTTGGACGATCCGCAGCGCTGGAAGAAGCTGCCGGAGCAGGTCGCCGACTGGCTACGTTTCCAGGCCGACAAGTCGGTGCTGCCGAAACGCGACGATCTGCTGATCGAGACCTTTCCGCGCGGCAACCGCTACTACCTGGTGGCCTATCCGTTCGAGGGCAGGCTGGCGCACCAGACCCTAGGCATGCTGCTCACCCGCCGCCTCGACAGGGCGGGAGCCAGGCCGCTCGGCTTCGTCGCCACCGATTATGCGCTTGCCATATGGTCGCTGGCCGATATGGGCCACATGTTCAGGGCGAAGAAACCGTCGCTGGCTCAGCTCTTCGATCAGGACATGCTGGGCGACGACCTCGAAGCCTGGCTCGCCGGCAGTTGGCTGCTGAAGCGCACCTTTCGCAATTGCGCGCTGATCTCGGGATTGATCGAGAAACGCCACCCGGGGCAGGAGAAGAGCGGCCGCCAGGTGACCGTGTCGACCGACCTCATCTACGACGTGCTGCGCAGCCATGAGCCCGACCACATCCTTTTGCAGGCGACGCGGGCCGATGCCGCGACCGGTCTGCTGGATGTCAGCAGACTTGCCGAGATGCTCTCGCGCGTCCAGGGTCGAATCATGCATAAGAATCTCGAGCAGATATCGCCGCTCGCCGTGCCGATCATGCTTGAGATCGGCAAGATGCCGGTGCACGGCGAGGCCGATGAGACGCTGCTGATGGATGCAGCCACGCTGGTCGAGGAGGCCATGGGGACGAAATGACTGTGGCGCTGGCAATGGCTGCGACTCTGGCGGATACGGGCGCCGTCCGTATCGCTGGCGAACGCGCGATCTGCGACCGCCGCGGCGTGCTCTATTTTCCCGAATTCCGGCTTCTGGCCGTATCCGACCTGCATCTGGAAAAAGGCTCCTCACTGGCCAGGCGCGGCACGCTGGTTCCGCCTTACGATACCGGCGCCACGCTGCTCCGGCTGCAGACGGTGATTGCCGATTATCAGCCTGCGATCGTCATCAGCCTGGGCGACAGTTTTCACGATGGCGGCGGCGCCGCGCGCATGCACGCAAGCTTTCGCGAAAGGCTGGAAGGGCTGATGGTTGGGCGCGACTGGTTCTGGGTCGCCGGCAATCATGACCCGGAAGCACCGGCCGACCTGCCGGGCGACACCGTGCGCGAGCTGGCCATCGGCTCTCTGCTCTTCCGGCACGAGCCTTCGGCGGTAAGGGTGGAGGGCGAGATATCAGGCCATCTGCATCCTTGCGCCCGCATCGTCCAGCAAGGCCGTTCGGTGCGGCGGCGCTGCTTTGCCGGCGATGGCGGCCGCATGATCATGCCGGCCTTCGGCGCCTACACCGGTTCGCTCAATCTCCTTGACCGCGCCTATGCCGGGCTGTTCCGCCGCGAAACGCTGATGGCCTATATGCTTGGCACTGAGCGCATCTTCGCGATTTCCCACTCGATGCTCAGGCCGGGCTGAGCTGCCCTATCGTCCGTAATAGAGGGTAACAGTGTGCTTGGCCTCGGCGAAGAACAGCCAGCGCTCCACCAGCATGCCGGCGAGTTGGGCGATTGCGGAGAGTATCGACGAAGCCGCCGCAAAGGGCCACGGCAAGGCAAACGCCGCAATCAGCAGCAAAGCGGGCAAGGCAAAGGCCAGAGCCTGGGTGATCAGCCGCAGCTTTGCGCTGTGCTTGCGTGCGATGCGAAAGCCCATTTCCTTGAGCAGATAGTTTTCCTCGGTATGCGGCCATTCCATCGACCGCACCGTGCCGCCGGAAAGCCCGGTTGCAGTGTTGGCATTGGTCGGGATCTCCAGCCTATCATTGTATCGCCAGGTCGCCAGCTTCAAACCCCAGCCGAGCGCGGTCAGCAACAGGGCAGCCGCCAGAAGCATATTCGAGCCTGCCGCAAATCCCTGCAGCAGGGCGATGAGCAGTACGCTGCCGGTCATCGCCGAAAAGATCAGATAGCCGGGCAGGGTGAAGCGGCTGTGCCATTGGGCGATCGGCTTCAACGACGCGTAGATCATGCCGGTGGTGCAGACGGTTGCGACCGCGCCGATGGCAGCCAGCAGCCCGGCGACAGCCACCCAGCCGCTCGTACGGCCGAGGACCACCCAGCCAATACCGAACAGTCCCGCCGGCACGAAGGTGGCGACCGAGGCAACGCCTTCGCGCGACAGCCATGAGCTACGCCATTGCGAGAAGGCACGCCAGGCGCGTTCGGGCCGGCCGAGATGGCCGGCCGAGGACAGCAGGCCTGCCGAGATCAGGCCGAGCGACAGCCCCATGCCGGTGAGGCCAAGCCAGAAATCGGGCGGGATAAAGCCCTGTCCGGCCAACACGCCAAGCAGCGCGAGCAGGCCGTAACCGGCGCCCGTGGCGGTGGTGAAAAAGACGACGGAGAAGGCTGGATGCATGAAGGCGCGGGTCAGTTCGAAAGCATGCGGTCGACCCAGCCAAGGAAACCGCCTTCGGCTCGCACCGGCTGGAGCGCCTGTGCCGGCACCGATGCGGCGCGGGTGGTGTGGGCGCGTGGCGGCAGATATTTGTTGGTCGGCCTGTAGCCCATCTCCGGCATTAGGTCGACACCGCCGCGCTCGGCCACCAGTTGCGACACCGCCGATGCCGGATCGCCCAGATCGCCGAAATGCCGCGCGCTGGTCGGGCAGGCGGCAACGCAGGCCGGCACGCGATCTTCTTCCGCCAGATTGTCGTTGTAGATGCGGTCGACGCACAGCGTACATTTCTTCATCACGCCGACATCAGTGTCGAATTCGCGCGCGCCGTAGGGGCAGGCCCAGCTGCATAATTTGCAGCCGATGCATTTGTCCTCGTCGACTAGCACGATGCCGTCCGACGCCCGTTTGTAGGAGGCGCCGGTCGGGCAGACGGTGACGCAGGCCGGTGTCTCGCAATGCAGGCAGGAGCGCGGGAAGTTGACCGTGCGCCCACCCATCTCCGTGATGTGCTCATAACTGTGCACGCGGTTGAACCACACGCCGTCGGCATTGCCGCCATAGGGGTCGATGTCGGTTAGCGGCGCCATATGGCCGCCGGTGTTCCATTCTTTGCAGGCGGTAACGCAGGCTTGGCAGCCGACGCAGGTGTCGAGATCGATGACAAGGCCGAGCTTCTTGTCGGTATGGGCGGGAAGGCAAGTCATTTGGCAGCTTCTCTTTCCCGACGGAATTCGGCGCCGAAACTGAGCTTGTCGGGCGAGGGCTCGAAGTGTGGCGGCTGCCGGAACCGCTCGAATTGCGGCTCGGTGAAGCCAGCTTCCTCGGCCGCGCATTTGACGATGCGCACGCGCAGGTCGAACCACGCCGCCTGGCCGGTCACCGGATCGGAATTCGAATAGCGTTTGCCGCTGGTATCGGCGGAGGTCTGGTCGCCGATGATGTGGTTGAGCAGGAAGCCGCGATTGGATTCGGCCGCGTCATCCTTGAGCCCCCAGCTGCCGCGCCGTTTGCCGATCGCATTCCAGGTCCACACCGTATCGGCGTTGACGCCGTCGACCAGCTTGATCTGTCCTTTGACCTTGCCGTTGATGCTCTCGATCCACACCCAGTCGTCATCGACAAGCCCGAGGCCGGCGGCGGTCCGATTATGCACGAACAGCCGGTTCTGGCTGGTGATCTGCCTTAGCCACGCATTCTGCGCGCCCCAGGAATGGTACATGTGCATCGGCCGCTGCGTCAGCGCGTGGAGCGGATAGGCTTGGCTATCGACCGCAGCCTCTTCGAAGGGCGTGTACCAGAACGGCAGCGGATCCATATAGGTCTCGATACGGCTGCGCTCCGCCTCCGGCGGCAGCACCCCGCCATGGCCGCGCGCCGCAAGGCGAAAGCGCTGCATCGGCTCGGAATAGAGTTGGAAGACGATCGGCTCGGCCTGCGGGATGAAGCCCATGCTCTCGGCGAATTCGAGATACGAGCGGTTGGCCATCTTGTAGTAGCGCTGATCGGCGGCGAAATCCTGGTGCCAGAAGCCGCCATTATCGACGTAGCGCTGCAACTGGTCGGGATTGACGTCGCCCTTGCCGACCGAAGCCCCGTCCTTGCCGCGCCAGCCGGCGAGCGGACCGACACCTGGCGTGCGCTCGTGATTGACGATGTAGTCGGCATAGTCGCGGTATTTGGCGGAACCATCGTCGTCGACGAAGCCGGGCAGGCTGAGCCGCGCGCCGAGTTCGATCAGCACCGTCTGGAACGGCCTGACGTCGCGATCCGGCTCGACGACGGGATGGCGGATGGCGTCGCCCGGCCCGTCGGCGTGGCTGATCGGCCGGTCAAGCAGACTGATACAGTCATGACGCTCGAGATAGGTCGTGTCCGGCAGCACCAGATCGGCAAAAGGTACGGTCTCGGAATAATAAGCGTCGGAGTAGATGATGAACGGGATCCTGTACTCACCCGACGCATCAATATCGGTCAGCATGGCCATCGTCTCGACGGTGTTCATCGACGAGTTCCAAGCCATGTTGGACATGTACATGAACAGAGTGTCGATCGTGTAGGGATCGCCGGCCCATGCATTGCGGATAACCGTGTGCATGAGCCCGTGTGCGGCCAGCGGCGCGTCCCAGGAGTAGGCCTTGTCGATACGGATCGGTTTGCCGCCTTCGTCGATCAGCAGATCCTCCGGTCCGCAGACGAAGCCGAGCGGCATGCCGTCCAGTGGCGTCATCGGCTTCACATTCTTGCCGGCGGGCTTCGGCCCCGGCGGTGCAGACCGCGGATAAGGCGGTTTGAAGCGAAAGCCGCCCGGCACGTCCACGGTGCCGAGAAGCACCTGAAGCAGATGGATGGCGCGGCAAGAGTGAAAACCGTTCGAATGGGCCGAGATGCCGCGCATCGCATGCATCGACACCGGCCGGCCCTTGATGGTCTCGTGCCGGCGGCCAGCCCAGTCCGTCCAGGCCACCGGCAATTCGATTTGCTGTTCGAAGGCGACATGAGCGAGTTCGGCGGCGATCCTGCGGATGGTGTCGGCGGAGATGCCGCACCGGTCAGTGACCGCCTCGGGTGAATAGCTCTCGTCCAGATAGCGGTCGGCGACGAGTTGGAAGACCGGCACGCAACGGCGGCCGTCGACGAGAAAGCTGCCGGTCAGTGCGGGCTTCGCGCCGGCGTCACTGGCATTGACTGGCATCTTCGCCACCCTGTCCCAAGCCAGCGGATTGCCGTCGCCGTCGCGCATGAACAGCCCATCATCGGCAGCACCAGGCTCTTGAATGACGAAAAGATGGGCGTTGGTGTAGCGCAAGAGGTAGTCGAGATCGACACGGCCGGCCTTCAGCAATTCGTGGATGAGTGCAAACACGAACAGGCCGTCGGTGCCGGGCCGGATGCCGATCCAATCATCGGCAATCGCGTTGTAGCCGGTGCGGCAGGGATTGATCGAGACCACCTTGGCGCCGCGTGCCTTGAGCTTGCCGAGACCGATCTTGATCGGATTGGAATCATGATCCTCGGCAACCCCGAACAGCATGAAGTATTTGGTGTTGTCCCAGTCGGGCTCGCCGAACTCCCAGAACGAGCCCCCGATCGTGTAGAGGCCGCCGGCCGCCATATTGACCGAGCAGAAGCCGCCATGGGCGGCAAAGTTCGGCGTGCCGAACTGGCTCGCCCACCAGCCGGTCAGCGATTGCGACTGGTCGCGCCCGGTGAAGAAGGCGAGTTTCTTCGGATCGGTTCGGCGGATATTCGAAAGCCGCTTCGTCGCGATCGACAAAGCTTCCTCCCACTCGATCTCGCGGAACTCACCCGAGCCGCGCGGGCCGGTGCGCAGCAGCGGCTTCTTCAGCCGAGCCGGGCTGTAGTGCTGCATGATGCCGGCGCTGCCCTTGCCGCACAGCACGCCACGGTTGACCGGATGGTCCTTGTTGCCGTTGATGTAGCGGACCTTGCCGTCCTTGATGTGGACGTCGATGCCGCAGCGGCAGGCGCACATATAGCAGGTGGTCTTGGCGATGCTGTCGGAGACATCAGGCGAAGTATCGACGCCGTCGCCTTCGGCGGGCGCGCGCGTATCGGCAAGCGGCCGTTGGGATGGTGCTGAGTTGGCGCCGCGCAGCGGTTTGTTGGTCATGATCCGGCGATGTTGTTGCGTTCCGGGGCCTTGGCTCTCGTCTTCGGGCCTGGGCCGCGCATGTAATGCTGTTCCGGCCGATAGCGTTCACCGACGAGCCGCCACCGCAGGCTGCGGGTCCAGTGCGTAAACACGGATTTGAACAGCCTCACCAATTTCTACCCTCGACTGTTCTGGCGCGACTTTTTTCCAATTTCGGGCTAAAATTTAGAACAAAGCAATCAATCTGTCTAACAACTTGCTCTTGTAATTCCAATCGGATTTGCTTCTTAATGCTGGCATGACTCTGGACCAATTGCGGATCTTCGTCGCCGTCGCCGAACGGGCGCACATGACCAAAGCGGCCGACTTGTTAGGCATTTCACAGTCGGCCGCGTCCGCCGCCATCCGCTCGCTCGAACAGCAGCACGGCGTGCAGTTGTTCAACCGAGTGGGCCGCAATATCGAGCTCGCCGAGACCGGACGCCGGTTCCTGCCGGAGGCCAAGGCGGTTCTCGAGCGGGCGGCGGCCGCCCACAACGTGCTGGAGCATGTCTCGCAGACGATATCAGGCAGTCTCTCGATCGCTGCCAGCCAGACCATCGCCAGCTATTGGCTGCCGCGCCGGCTCGCTTCTTTCCACGAAGCCTATCCTGCCGTCAGGCTGAGCGTGAGCATTGGCAACACCAGGCAGGTCGAGACCAATGTACTTGATGGCGCAGCCGATTTTGGCCTGGTCGAGGGGCGCACCGAATCCGACATTTTGCGGCGTGCCAAGGTCGATATCGATCGCATGATGCTGGTCGTGGCGCGCTCGCACCCTGAGATCGCGGAAGTTTCGCCTGGGCATCCCGACCTTGGCGGGCTTCGCTGGATCATTCGCGAAGGCGGGTCGGGCACGCGCGAGGCGCTGGAGGACCTTGCCCGACACGACGGGATTTCGTTCGCGGACCTACAGATATTCCTGGTATTGCCGAGCAATGAGGCTATTCGCCAGGCGGTCGAGGCCGGCGCCGGCGCCAGCATCATTTCGGAACTCGTCGTCGCGCGCGCGGTCGCCGAAGGCAGTCTGCGTTCCGTGCCGATCGATCTGCCGAAGCGCGAATTTGCCATGATCACGCATCGCGACCGGCAGCCAAGCCTGGCCCAGATGGCGCTCAAGGCGCATCTCGGCGGCAAAGCTGAGAGAGCCGCGCCGCTTTAAGCCGATCAGGCGAACTTCCGCTGTGCGTCGAGCGCCAGCCCAAGCCCGACTGAGCCGAACACATCGCCTTCGATAACCGACGCCTGCGGCACCAGAGCCAGGATCTGCTGCCTGGCCAGCGGGATCGCGGTCGATCCGCCGGTCAGGAACACCGCCGTGATGTCGGAGGGCTTCACCTGCGCGTCGCGGACGGTCTGCTCGACGGTACCTGCAACGCGCTCAATATCCCGAGCGATAGTGGCTTCGAGACCTTCGCGCGTGATCTCTGCCGTGAACCTCACCTCCGGTAGCGCGACCTCGATACCGGCCGACGATCGGTCCGTCAGCTCGATCTTGGCCCTTTCGACCAGCGCCGCCAGCGCGTGGCCGTAACGATGCTCGACGATGTGGATGAAGCGGTCGACCAGGTCTGCGCGCTCTGCCTCGTAGCGGATCTGGCGAAGATGCGTCATCGCCCTTGCGGTATAGACCAGGTTGATGCGCTGCCATGTCGCCAGGTCGATGAAGTAGCTCGCCGGCAGATTGCGCTTGCCATCCTTAGTCGACGTCAGATAGCCGAGCTGAGGCATCACATGGGCGATGCTCAGCAGCCGATCGAAGTCGGTGCCGCCGATGTGGATGCCGCGGCTGGCCAGGATGTCGTCCTTGCGGTCGAGCGAGCGGGCGCGCTCGGGCGAGACCCGCACGATCGAGAAATCGGACGTGCCGCCGCCCATGTCGATGATCAGCGCCAGTTCCTCGCGCGTCACCTTCTGTTCGTAGTCGAGTGCCGCCGCGATCGGCTCGAATTGGAAGGCGATGTGCTTGAAGCCCTGAGCGCGAGCGGCATTTTCGAGTTCGTGCTCGGCCTCGGCGTCGGCCCCGGCGTCGTCGTCTACGAACTGTACCGGCCGTCCGATTACGACGCTTTCGACTGTGTCGAGGGCGTTTTCTTCGAGCTTCTTTTTCAGGTGGCCGACAAATAGGCTGACAATTTCCATGAAGCCGATCGAGCGCGCCTTGATGCGCGTCTTTTCGTGAGCGAGCGAGCTGCCGAGAACGCTCTTCAGCGAGCGCATCAGGCGGCCTTC
Organism: Mesorhizobium sp. M1403; assembly: GCF_040317695.1. Lineage (NCBI taxonomy): Bacteria > Pseudomonadati > Pseudomonadota > Alphaproteobacteria > Hyphomicrobiales > Phyllobacteriaceae > Mesorhizobium > Mesorhizobium sp. M1403. Next base: position 337,493 of record NZ_JAMYKY010000005.1, read on the forward strand.
GATACTGTCCGTATAGTTGGCGATGGCGCGTCGCCCGAAATAGGTGCGGTTGTCCTCGAAATTGAAGAACACCGCACTGGGCAGAGTGACTTGGCCGTCTTCCAAGGCCACCAGCCGCGGCTGCCCGTTCCTGACCACGCTCACTGTGGAATTCGAAGTGCCGAAGTCGATACCGGCAAATGCTGGTCGCATCGTGCGTTCCTATATTCTGATTTGGGGAGCAGCAGCTCGTGCCCGGTCGGACCGGGGATCGCGGTCTAGCCCATACCCTCGGAAAGGGAAACCACTTTTACGAGAGTTCAGTCTTTCCTGAAGACCAGTCTTCCGAGCCAGCCTGTCAGCATGGCCAGCGATACGGCAAAGACACCGTAGAGGAAGGAGTAGTCGTGGGCGACGCGGAAGATCGACTGTTCGAAACCGGACTTGCGGATTTCGAGCTGGGCGGAGCTTTCCTTGATGAACAGGCCGCTCTTGAACAGGAAGGCGCGCGCCTTGTGGGTGCCGACCGGAACGTTGGGAGCGAGCCTGACGGTGGCGCGGAACAGGTTCTGCGACAGGAACTGCACACCGCCGACATTCTCGCTGTAGAGGCCTGTTGCCGCCTTGCGCTCGCGCAGCGCGGCGGTGAACTCCTCGATTGTCGCCGGGCTGTCCTCGGCGTCGGCCGGCTGCAAATAGAGGTTGGAGGCGCCAAGCGACAGCTGCTTGTAGCTGTTCGGATCGGTGACGTCCTGCAGCGGCCGCGTCGTCGCCACAGAATAGGAGACAGGTACGTTTTCGAAGGTCTCCGACTCCAGATTGACCCAGACGCCGAGCACCCGGTCCTTGCGGCGCACGACGACCGGTCGGGCCGGGCCTTCCAGCACAACGATCACGTCGTAGCGCCCTTGCCGTGCGACAAGCGGATCGGCATTTTCCAGCGATCCGAAGATGGTCAGGTCGGCGCCGGAAAAGCCGGCGGTAATCGAGACATTGTCGGTGGAAAGGCCGATCTGGATGTTTTCGGTTAGTGGCGTCTGTGCCTTCGCCGCTGACGCCGCGGCCAGCAGCGACAGCAAGGCGGCGGCCGCGAGCGTCCTCAAGCCAGCCATCAGCTCAGGCCCACGCCGGACAGCGAATAGAGATTGGGAGGCGTGACGAAAAGATCGATGGCGAGCCGGATGGCGACCGCCAGCACAAGCAGCGCCAGCAGCGCCCTGAGTTGTTCGCCCCGCAGCCTCTGACCGGCCTTCGCGCCATATTGTGCGCCGGCGACGCCGCCTGCCATCAACAGGAAGGCGAGCATGACGTCGACCGTCTGGTTGGTGGTGGCGTGGACCAGCGTGGTGTAAGCCGAGGTGAAGATGATCTGGAACAGCGAGGTGCCGATGACGACGTTGGTCGGCACTTTCAAAAGGTAGATCAGGGCCGGCACCATGATGAAGCCGCCGCCGACGCCCATGATCGACGATAGGAAGCCAATCGCCGCGCCCAGCCCAAGCACCGGAATGACGCTGACGAAGAGCTTCGAGGCCCTGAACCGCATCTTCAGCGGCAGGCGGTGGATCCAGTTGTGCTGGCCGGATTTCTTCAACACCGGTGCGGCGCCGCTGCGGGTGACGCGCAGCGCATTGATACTCTCGACCAGCATCAGCCCGCCGACAGTGCCGAGCAGCACGACGTAGAGCAGCGAGATGAACAGATCGAGCTGGCCGAGTCGGCGCAGGAACGCAAAGACATAGATGCCGCCGGTCGAGCCGACGATGCCGCCGGCCAAAAGCACGCCGCCGAGCTTGAAGTCGAGCGTGCCGCGCTTCATGTGCGACAGGGCGCCGGAGAAGGAGGAAGCGATGACCTGGTTGGCGCCGGTGGCGACCGCAATCGCGGGCGGTATGTTGTAGAAGATCAGCAGCGGCGTGATGAGAAAGCCGCCGCCCACGCCGAACATGCCCGACAGGAAACCCACCGCTGCGCCCATGGCCAGCAGCACGAAGACGTTAACGGAAATTTCCGCGATCGGGAGATAGATGCCCACCCGTCAGTCTCGATCAGTTTGCCTCCTGGCGAATGCAACCGTTGCGGGCATTTTGCGTCAGAAGGCTATCTCGTTCTTGCGCCGGCCGGGCGGTGAAGTCAAACTTCGTCGCACCGCCGAAACAAAAAACAACTCAATCAGTTAACAGGCAAATCTGTGGCAAGGGCGTCGCGGAAACGACGCATCCGCCGTTATTTGCGCGCGAGCAACGCCTTGACCAGCTTTTCGTCGATCGCGCCGGTTGCCTTCATGTCGTTGTCGGTCTGGAAGGCCATGATCGCGTTCTTGGTTTTCCGGCCCATCATGCCGTCGGGATTGCCGGCCTCGTAGCCGTTCTTGTTGAGGATGCGCTGGATGTTCTGGACCGCTTTCTTCATGTCGATGCCGGCCGTCGTCTGCGGTGTGCCGTCCTGCCACGATTCAGGAATGTCGGCCGAATTGGCGGCTGGATCGAGCGGCTTGGCCTTCCACAGCTCGGCCGCGGCACGCGTACGCTCCAGCTGCTCGGGTCTCAGGGCTTTGGCGATCTCGTCGCGCTTGGCCGCCGCATCCTTGTCGCCGGTCTTGGCGACGAGCGCGAACCATTTGTAGCTCTCCTCGAGGTTCTGCTTCATGCCGACGCCCTTCGCCGCAAGGATGCCGAGATTGAACTGGCTGTCCTTGACGCCGAGGTCCGCCGCCGCCTGGAACCAGCGCGCTGCCGATTCATTGTCGGTCACGCCATCCGCCGCCATCGCAAACAGCACGGCCAGATTGTGCATGGCGCTGGCGTTGCCCTGCTCTGCGGCAAGCTGGTACCAGGTCTTCGCTTTTTTGATGTCGCGTGCGACGCCGATGCCCTTCTCGTAGAAATTGCCGATGCGGTATTCTGCCGGTGCGAAACCGAGATCGGCAGCTTTCTCGTACCATTTGGCCGCCGCTGCCATGTCTTCCTTGACGCCGCGCGACTCGGCGTAGCGCGAGCCGATCTCGAACAGTGCCTTGGCGTCGCCGCCGGCCGCTGCATCGCGCAGGGCGGCCGGACCGACACCGGCCGGAACCTCGATCTTGGCAACGCTTGCCGCGGCAGCATCTGCCGGCGGCACCGTGCCCGTCGTGTCCTGCGTCGCAGCTGTGGTGGTAGCAGGCGCGGCAGCCATTGGCTCGGCGTCGCTGGCCGTCGCCGCTGCCGGTGCGGGCACTGCGGCCGTGGCGTCTGGCGCCGCCATGTCAGGGGCTGCCGCGGGGGCTGTCGATGCCTCGGTTGCCGGTGTGGCGGGGCCGGTTTGCGCCGCCGTGTCGTCCTTGGTCGTCGCTGCGGACGGCTCTGCCTGCCTGACGATGGAGGACGGCGCGCTATCCTGCGCTGCCGTCTGCGCGTCCGCCTTCGGTTCGCTGGCAACGCTGGCCAATGCAGTCTCCACCGGCTGTGCGGCCACAGCCGGCGCCGCGTCATTGTTGGCGACTTCGACCGGATCGGAGAAGAAGGCGTTGCCCAGTTGCAGGCCGGCAAGCGCCAGCATGATGGCAATTGCCCCCATCAGGATCGGCTTGCGCCGCGCCTTGAGCAGGTCGCCTATCCTGAGCGCCTTGACCGGGCCTTTCATCGTCGACTGGCGCTTAAGGGCGTCCGCCTCGGCGGCCGCCGCTTGCGCAGCCCGTCTGGCTGCCGCGATGAAGTCCGATTTCGCCGCTTCGGCGCCGCCTTCGCGGGCCGGCTGCCCGCGCTCGTCGCGCACACGTTTCATGATGGCGCTGAGGTCGGGGGCGCCGGAGCCGGGTTCCAATGGCCGATTGGCGACCTTGGGGTCGAGCGGCTCGTCGAGATCGACGCTCGGTATTTCGACGCTCGACGCCGAGCCGGCAAGCGGCGGCATCTCGGCCTCCTTCTTGCCCTTCAAGGCGCGCGCCAGCCCGCCTAACATCGATTTCCTGCCGCCGCCCTGCTCGGTTTTTTCATGCGTCGTGTCTGAACCGAGGGCCGCCAGGGCGGCTGCCGCGGCCGCCTCGGCCGGCGTACGCGGACCTGGCTCGTCGCGCACGAGCGCCGCGGTGCGACCGTCCAGATCGGCCATGTTGCCCGTTAACGGCAGCGGCTGGTCGATGTCCATCGACGGTGCGTCCTGCACCGAGATCTTGGATGCCCGGCCGAAGCGTTTGCTCAACTCTGCGCTTGCCGGTTCGCCGGTCTCCAGTGAACCTAGCCTGTCAACAATCTTGAGCAGCGTGTCGTGGATAGCCTCGAACGTCCTTGAATTGCGCTCGTCCGAACGGCGCGTCAGCGCCTCGAGCGTCTTCAGGTCCTGGGCGAGGCCGGTAACGGCCGCCGTGTTGGCGCTTGATCCGGCCAGCGAGCGGACGGCGCTCTCGGCCGCCTCGCGCGCCGCGCCGAGGATGGAATCGCGGGTTCCGGCCAGCGACTTCTCGATCTCGTTGAGGCGCGGGCTGATGTCGTCGAATTCCGGCAGCGGCGTGCCGGGCTTGGAAAGATGCGCCGTCAGGCCCGCGACCTGCGCTTCGAGGCTGCGGATCAACGCCGGGTCGATGCTGGCGACCTGTGCCGCGGACGAATCCAGCCGGCTTGAAATGTCTTCGAGCCGGCTCTCCAGGCCGCGGATCGCCGCCTCGCTGGCGGGATCTGGAACGCGCGTCTCCATCCGCTTGGCCAGCGCGGTGAAGCGGGCGTCGATGGCATCCATGATGCCGGCGCTGTCGACCTGCGGCATGCGCTGATCCAGCCTGTCGGCGACTTCGTCCAACCGGCGCTCAAGGTCGCGAAACAGCATGTTGCCTTGTTCGATGGCGTCGCCCTGGCGACGTTCCATCATGCTGGACAGCACATCGAAGCGCTGCTCGAGCCCCTGGAAGATGTAGTCGGCGTCGGGCATGGCAGGTGCATGGTCGATCTTGTCGGCGATAAGCGCGACTTGCCTGGCAAGGCGCTCCATAGCTTGTTCCGGCAGATTGGCTCGGCCGGCCAGCTCATCCACGCGGCTCGACAATGTGTTGAGACGGTCGATGACCTCCCGGCCCGGACGATCCTGCGACACTTCTTCGATTTGCTGGGCCAGTGAATCGATCCGCTTCTCGATGCGTTCGAAGGGCTCGGGGTCGAACGAATTGGCTTGCGCGGCAACCGTCGAGGCGACGATCGCGCGGGAAATCTCGTCGAGCCGCTCGTCGATCTGACTGAATGTGTCGCTGCCGCGATTGTCCTGCTGGCGGGCGAAATGGTCGACCGCTCCGGCAAGCATGCGGACCTTTTCCTCCAGCGAGCGCAGCGACAGCGATTCCGGCAGATTGCTGACGGCATTGCTGATCTGTTCGAGCCGCTCGGTCAGCGCCGACAGGCCGGGCGCGTCGGAGCGCTTGCGCTGATCGGCGTCGACGCGGTCCTCGAAGGCGCTCCAGCGGCGGTCGAAATCGTCCCAGCGGCGGCCCACTGCCTGCACGCTCTCCTCGCGCGCCAGCGTATCGAGAGCTGCCTTGACCTGCTCAAGCTCGAGCCGCAACATATTGACGCTTCTGTCGTCGCTTTTTTCGGCCAGCGTCTGGATGGCGCCGGAAAGCCGCTCGAATTCGACGCCGAGTTCGGCGCTGCCCTTGCCGCCGCCATTTGACTGGTAGGCTCGCTCGATATTCTTGCGCAGTGCGTCGAACTCGCGTTGCAGGCCGGAGGTCATCTGCTGGCGAAGCTCTTCGCGCAGGCCGCGCAATTCGCCAGCGATCTTGCCGGCTAGGGCGACGCCGTCCTCCTGGCCGCGCACCCGGTCGATATCGCGGGCGATCGCCTGGTAGTTCTGGTCGACGGCCGCCGCTGGACCTTTCGGCCGCTGCGCGTCGCGTGGGTCCTCGTACCGGCGCTGCTGGCCATAGGGTTGGGCACTAGGATAGCGCGGTTCTGCCGCTGGTCGGCGTGGACCGGGATGGCTTGCAGTCTCCTCGCGCGTCCGCTCCAGTCGCTGCTCCAGCGTTTCCAGGGAACGGTTGAGCTCTTCAAGCGTCGTGTGCGGCCTGCGCTGCCTGCCGGCGTTGAGTGTATCGAGGTAGGACCGCTTGCTGTTCATCAATGCGCCCGTTTCAGAATTGCTGGCTTTCACCAGGTTCCCAAAGTCCTGCCGGGACGAACGCGACTGCTTGGCTTGTTGCAGTGGAAGACGAGCTTCCCGGGTCTTACCCGCGCTCCGAAAAACCGTGAAAAATTCAATACAGGATAAACACGGGTAACCGACATGCGCACATTTCGCCCCAACGTGGTAAACAACGCGTTAACCAAGCTTAAGAAGTTGCAACTTTGTCGACTGGCTGCGGACGGCGCCGGGTGTCTTTTTGGACGCACAAAAGACGCTGTAGAATTTTGATCAGCCGCATGATCGCTCCCGAAATCGGCCACGACTTTTAGGTTATCCACCGGCGCTGCGGCATAAAGTTCCAAGCCCAGAACGCTCTTGCGTCGTAAGGCGGCTATCGATATAGCATTGACGTAAACGTAAACGAGCGGATTACGCCGTTTGCGATTTGTTTGTTGAAACCACGAGTGGAAGCACGCCCCCGCTTTCACTCAGGCGACGCAAGGTCCGCGACCGCGACGCCACCAGACGGGGAAAGCCAGTGACCATGAAACTTATTTCGCCCGGCCAAGCCGCGGCCAATACCAACGATATGTCGAGCGAAGCCGGTGAAGAGCTTGTCCGCATCGGCGAAATGGCCAAGAAATACGGAGTGACGCTGCGCACGCTGCGTTTCTATGAGGACAAGGGTCTACTCAACCCGCAGCGTGACGGCTCAACCCGTCTCTATACACGCCGCGACAGGGCCCGGCTGAAACTGATCTTGCTCGGCCGCAAGGTCGGGTTCTCGCTGCGTGACGTCAAGCAGATGATGGACCTCTACGATCCGAACGGCTCCAACACCAAGCAGTTGCGGTTGGCGCTCGACAAGTCGGAGAAGCAGCTTGCCCGCCTGCAGAAGCAGCGGGCGTTGATCGATGACGCTATCAGCGAACTGAGTGCCTCGATGTCGACCGTCCGGCAAATGCTGATCGAGCGCTCGGCGCCGCAGGCCAGCGTGGCGAGCTAAACTAAACCTGCCGATTTCTGACGAATGAGAACCGGGGGGGGGGGGGGGGGGGGGGGGGGGGGGGGGGGGGGGGGGGGGGGGGGTGGGGGGGGGGGGGGGGGGGGGGAGTTTTGGGGGCGGCGAATATTGTTTTTTTATGACGGGAAAATTTTTTTTTTTT